>NZ_JACAPA010000014.1:0-6151 GCF_013385945.1 Pantoea sp. B9002 | reverse complement strand
TTGCGCCGCTACAATGTGTGCTCACGGTAATTAGGGGTTTCATGTCTTAACTGACGAGCATTAGGGCAGGATTTCCTGCCCTTTTCTTTACTCTTCGTCTGGCTGGTAATACTGCACGCCAATCTCAATACGCTCGCGGCCGCTGGCGACACGATGGCGATTGCTGTCGCGCAGCGAATAAATGCAGCCGCAATACTCCTGCTGATAAAAACGTTCGCGCTTGCTGATCTCAATCATGCGTGACGAACCGCCACCTTTCCGCCAGTTGAACTCCCAATAAAGCATATCGGGATAATGCGCCGCTGCGCGCACGCCGCAGTCGTTGATCTGCTGCATATTCTTCCAGCGCGAAATACCGAGTGAACTGGTGATCACCGGGAAGCCGTTTTCATGTGCATACAGCGCGGTGCGTTCAAAGCGCATGTCGAAACACATGGTGCAGCGCACGCCACGTTCCGGTTCCCACTCCATACCACGCGCCCGCTCAAACCAATTGTCTTTGTCGTAATCGGCATCAACAAAGGGCACGCCAAACTGCTCGGCGAAGCGGATGTTCTCCTCTTTACGCAGCTCGTACTCTTTCAGCGGATGAATGTTTGGGTTGTAGAAGAAGATGGTGTAATCGATGCCGGAAGCCAGCATCGCTTCCATCACTTCGCCCGAACAGGGCGCACAGCAAGAGTGCAACAGCACTTTATTGTGACCGTTGGGTAAGGGCAGCGGCTGGCGGGTAAAGGTGTCAGACATAAGCTTTATTGGTTAATGGAGTGTTGCGTAAAGTCTAAGGGGATAGCGCTGAAGATGCAAAGTTGAGGAAAAACAGGCAATAAAAAAGGCCGCAAACGCGGCCTCTGGATTGAGCGAAGAAAGTTATTCAGTCACTTTCTTTTTCAGATCGCTGGCACCTTCTTTGGTTTTATTCCAGCCCTTCTGCGTGCCTTCTTTGGTGGCATCCCAACCTTTCTCAGAACCTTCTTTGGTTTTGTTCCAGGCTTTCTGCGTACCTTCGCTGGCTTTGCTGGTCATGCTGTCGCTTTTACCTTCTGCGGCATGCTTGGCTTTGAGCTGCTGCTCTTTACCTTCGTTCTGCGCCTGATGCAGTTTTTCTTTGGCGGTGTTCGCACCGGCCTGCGCGTTAGCGACAGTTTCATCAGTTGCATGTGTGGTCGCGGCAAAAGCCGAAGATGCCATCAGAATGGCTGACAGTGCAATAATGGTCTTTTTCATAATTCCCTCTTTCATGAAATATGTCGTCTCAGGTAATCATCCTGGCATAGGCCGGGATGGAAAGATTTAAGAATAAACCAGGAATGAAAAAGGTCTAGTTTCGCTGGGAAAATCACCAGTAGATAGCATTTTAGGTTGTTGCAGGAAAGGATTAGAGCCACCTGAGCGGTGGCTCTGCAGTATTAATCTGCCAGCTGCTGCGCAATCGAGCTGTACATGAGAGCGGCTTCAAGTGGCTGAGCATTCATCTTCGGTTCGGCTTCCGGCCAGGTTGACCATTGCACGATCACCAGGTTTTCAGCACGGTTCACCATAATCACCTGACCATAAATTCCCAGCCCCCACAGTGAATTTTTCAACGATTTATCGGCGGTGGGAGCGACATGCTGCGCATTGGCGGCAACCGCGTTGTTCCACCATTGATAGCCGTAAGAGCCGTCGGGATGAGCGGCTGAGACCGAGTTGCGCGCCTGCGTCCAGTTGGATGCATCATCCAGCCAATGATCGGGCAACATCTGCTGACCATCTGGCAAACGACCATTATTCATGATGAACAAACCAAAGCGGCCCCAATCTTCCAGCGTGGCGTTAAAACCGTGTGCGCCCACATCGTGCTGGCCTTTGGCATAAGCATGCCATACGCCATCGCTGGCCATGCCGTAAGGCTTCCAGATGGTTTGCTCCAGCCAGGAAGCGATTGACATGCCGGTGGCTTTCTCCAGCACATCGCCGAGCAACCACGCACCGCCGGATGAGTACGACCAGGTTTCTCCCGCCGGATGTGCGCGATGCAGTTGTTTGATGATATTGCGCACGCAATCATAGGTGCCAGGGCGCGCTTCACACTGCGTCAGATGGGCAAAGTCAGAGTTGGGATTGGTGTAATCCTCGTTCCAGGCGACACCGGAAGTGTGCTGGATCAATTGCTTCAGCGTGACGCCATCCCAGGCGGTGCCTTTGAGATCCGGCTCGTAATCTGTGACGCGATCGTCAAGCGAATGGATTTTACCTTGCTTGATGGCGATGCCAACCAGCGTGGAAACCACCGATTTGCCCACTGAACGGGACGTCCATAATGTCTGGTCGGTATTGCCTTCTCCGAGATACTTATAGGCAATTTGCCCGTTTTTCAGCACCAGCATACCGCTGACATTTTCCCGTTTCAGGTAGTCGGCCAACGAATAGCGTTTGCCGTGAAAGGTGTAAGAGGCATTGATTAGCGGCTTACTGGCGGCTTTTAGTGGCGTTGATACGCCATGATGAAATACATCGCCTGCATAGTTGCGGTAATCATTGCGGAATCCCACCACGCGACCGGCCTGGCTCCAGCTCAGCATCTGGTGCGGATCCGGCAGCTTTTTATCAAATGGCTGCGGACAAGATTGCAGCATTACGCCGCCGCAATCCTGTGTTTCCGCCGCGTAGGAGTGCGATGCGAAGGAAAGGGCGATCGCGCTCAGCGATGCGGCCATCAGAATGGGTTGTAAAAGACGTTTATTCATTTTTTGCTCTGCGCTTGAGGAGTGAATACGCAGCAGTATATGAATGGTTAATCCCCTGATAAAATCACTTAATGGGGGAAAAACCCTCTCAATTCTGGAGTCTGTTATGAGCGCGTTGCGCTACTCTTTTTCGCAAATTGAAGCCTTTGCCACCATTGCTGAAACCGGCAGCGTCTCGAAAGCCGCCCTATTGCTGGGGAAGGATCGCACCACGGTACGTGACTTGCTGGATTACCTTGAAGATGCGTTGGGTTACACGCTGTTTTTACGGGAAGGGCGCAGGTTGCTGCTGACGGAGAAAGGCCAACAGCTGCATCGTCAGGCGCATCTTTTTCTGCGCCAGGCGCAGGCATTTGAATCCTACGCGCGCGCATTGCCTGCAGCCATCGAGCAGGAACTGGTGTTGGTTTACGATCCTTTCGTTCCGCACGCTTTTCTTCATGCTGTGATTGAATACATGGCTGAAAAGAACATCCGTTTTAATGCGTGGAGCGGTACGCGCGATGAGGCTGAAGCGGCGCTCAAAAGTGGCCAGGCGCATGTTGCCATTTGCCAGGCGCAGCATCGTACGCTGGGTAATGAGATGGATTGGCAGGCGCTGGGAACCATCGAACTTAACTTTTTTGCCGCGCGCACGCTATTTCGCGATCAACCACAGCCGGTGACGCTGCTTGATCTGTCGCTGATTCCGCAGTTGGTGATGCATCCACACCACGATGAACAGATTAGTCGACGCCTGCAAATTTCTGGAAAATCCCTGTTCGTTAACGATCGCGCCATCCTGCAGCATTTGCTGGAAAGTGGCGCAGGCTGGGGATTTCTGCCGACGCATTTTCAGGCTCAGCAGTGGCGCAACGTGCAACTGTTGCGCACCGAAGTCGGCAATCAGGGATTGAACGTTACGCTGGTAACGTTGTGGAATCCGGGTGGCAATAAACACGCGATAGCCGAGGCGTTTATCGCCAGCCTGCCTGAGCTCTGGAGCCGAATCTATTCCTCGTCACGTTCTTTAGCAGCGCGCTGACGATCGTAGAACTCATCTTCGGCGGCGATGATCTCATCCATCAATGAGTTCATATCCACTTCATGCACCTCTTCGACGAAGAGACCGGTGAGCGGCGTTTCTGGCGTCAGCTTTCCATCTTCATATAACTGCCAGATCTCTTTCGCATAGCGCGTTTTCAAAATCTGCGGAGCGTATTGCCCGTAATAGGCGGTGATGTTATTCACATCGCGCTCAAACATCGATTCCGCGTGATTGTTTGCCGCGGCATCGACAGCTTGTGGCAAGTCGATAATGACCGGTCCGTTGGCATCCTGCAGCACGTTGAATTCCGACAGATCGCCATGAACAATGCCGGCGCACAGCATGCGCACGATATTGCGGATCATGGTATCGAAATCCTTTATGGCGTTCTCTTCGGACAGGAACACATCGCTCAGGCGTGGCGCAACCAGGCCTTCTGCGTCTGTGACCAGCTCCATCAACAATACGCCGTCGATGCAAATGTAGGGCTGCGGGACACGCACGCCGGCATTGGCCAGGCGGAATAACGCATCAACTTCCGCGCTTTGCCAGGTCTCTTCTTGCTGCTTGCGCCCGAATTTCGACCCTTTTTGCATCGCACGTGAATTGCGGCTGTTACGGACTTTACGTCCTTCCTGATAATGCACGGCCTGCTTGAAACTTCGTTGTGTGGCGTCCTTGTACACTTTGGCACATTGGATTTTGCCGCCCGTTAATACGGTATAAACGTCAGCTTCTTTGCCGCTTCTTAGTCTTTGTAGTACTTCATCTACCAAGCCATCATCGACGAGAGGCTGGAGTCGGTTTGGGATTTTCATGCGAGTCGCCTTGAAAGAGTCCAGATACAAAAAAGCCCGTAAGGCTTGCGCCATACGGGCTCTTAGGACTTCATCGAATGACTCTGGTAATCATCGATGGAGAATTTTGGTGGCTGGCGGAGTCTGAAATAGCAATATAACCCTATGAAAATAAAATGTTTTATTCAATTCAAGTTTCCGTCGTATACCTAAACGTATACCAATTCAGGAAAGTAACAGGTCAAAACTCGAAATTGGACCATCTTATCTCATCAGCGAAATAGCTGATTTAATATACTCTTCATGAGGTTTAAACCTCGACATATGCCGCACACACACAACCGGAACCCGGTGGGTGTGGAATTTAGCATAAAAGGCGTATGTGGTGTAATACCCTTTAGGATGGGAATACTTCAACGTACCAGCCTCGCCAAAATATTTGAGCAATAAACTGGCGGCGGACAGTGAAGTCAGCCCATTGCTGTAAGCGATAATCACCTCTGGGTTGCAAAGGTGTAGCGTTACATTCTCAAAGAAACCCATTGAGTTTTTCACCAGTTGCTCAACGGCTAGATTCTGCTTCAATGCTTCCTTTTGTATGGATGCTGCATTTTGGGAACACATCATAAGAGCGTTGGTGTAAACGACATCCTGCCAATCATAACCAAGCCCAACAGGGATTTGTTGCAACCTCTTCGCGAGGTGAGTTATTCCCCAGGCACCTTCGATTCCGTTCTGAACATTTGAGATGGTAGGGGACTCGAAATCTTTCTCAATGGATTGCGCGTTGGTAATGTGAGCATCTACGAGGGAACCATTGAATCCCATCATTATTACGCGCTTTCGATCTGGAGGAGATGCTAAAAGTTCAAAGGCACTGTCGTAAGGCCTTCCTGGTAAATCGCTTAAACCAAAGTCTGCTAAACCATCTAAGATGAATTTTTTTGTGGCTTCCATTTGAATCCCTTCGATGAAAATCATCACTTCATAATACGTGAAAAAAGTTTTTTTTGGATTTATCCTTCACTACGTTCACCTTATATTTTTTACAATTAAAAACAATGGATTAAGTGATGATTAATTCATGAGTGGTGAGCTGTATCGTTCACCGCTGGTGAAGCATGGCCGCAAAAAAAACGGCTTTCGCCGGTTCTGGTCAGTCATCTTGCTATTGGATCATCACATTTCGGCAGGCAGTCGCTGCCGTGCATCTCCAGCTTCGTGCGTCGCTTCAGGTTGTGATTCGCACCCTCCCGCATGATGCTCTCAAGCGACAAACCAAACATCTTCATACTTTACGAATTTTTTAGCGTTGGCCCCTAATATAGGTACCCGCAAAAATCGACTATTGAATCGACGTCTCGTTTGAGGCCTATAGCTTCATCCGAATTTTGCCAGGACTGAAGCGTAACTCTTGCGTACTGTGGCAAGCTGAAATACTGCATAAGCTGGCACATGATAACGGCAAGCTCTCCGCTGATTTTTCTTTTTGTAGTGGCACACTGAATTTGGCCACCTGAATAGAGGTGATATCATCACCTCATAGTCAAAACAGGTGACATTATGACCGGACGTAACAGACGCAATTTTAGCCCCGA
>NZ_JACAPA010000132.1:0-337 GCF_013385945.1 Pantoea sp. B9002 | reverse complement strand
CGGCAAAGCTGTTCTGCAGGCGGGTGTAGACCGGATTCGGCGCGAGGTTGTCGGTGCGCTGGACCACTGCGTTCTGCGACCTGAGCAGATCCTGCAGGTTGGCGATGGCGGTGTCCATGGCCCGTACCGGTGGCGCGCCTTCCTTGAAGGTGCGGAGCATTTCCTGGCGCTCGATCTGCTTGGCGTTGATCCGCTGTTGCAGGTCTTGGCGATCCGGGTTGATGCTCATCTGCCGGCCGATGCTGATTTCTTTCTTCATGCTGTTGAGCTGCGCCTGGATCCGCTCCAGGCCGCTCTGGGTCGAGGCGACGGCGCGGGTGGTGTTCAGGTGCTCGCC
>NZ_JACAPA010000131.1:0-311 GCF_013385945.1 Pantoea sp. B9002 | reverse complement strand
AATCCCCCAGGGTATAAGGTGCCTCGCCGGTCTTTCTGGTATTCCACACCTTGACTGTCGAGAGGCCATTCCTGGTTTCCAACTTGATGACACAAGGATCCTCATGGGAAAGCATCAGCGCTTCGGCTTTTCCCGAGACCATCCGGGTCGCAACTTTAACCGCACTTCTGTTACGCCGGCTTGCCGATAGAACTTCTCCCTCCTGGTTTTCCTCCCAGACCCTGAGCATCAGGTACAACTGATCGTTCAGGCAGACCAATGTAAAGCTGCGGCCTAACCGATAGGAGAACACCCTTTCATCGGCAGCATCC
>NZ_JACAPA010000130.1:0-323 GCF_013385945.1 Pantoea sp. B9002 | reverse complement strand
CGATGAGCGACAAGGTCAAGGAACTGATCTCCAATCCGAGCGACAAGCCGGCGCCTGAAGTAAAAATCTGAGTCGCGACTAACCTTGTCTCCAGGACTGCCGAGGCAGTCCTGGAGGTTTGTTGACCACCTGCTGTACTGGCTTCTTATTGATTGCATGGAACAACACTCGGACCGCGAGCGGTGCGCGTGTGCCTGACAAACGCAGTCAGGCGGGGCGGAGTCCCGGGAAGCACGTGCTTGTACATCGATCGAATCCGAGGGGAGACCCTAATGAATTACAACTGGGACTGGGGCGTGTTCTTCAAGTCCACCGGCGTGGGC
>NZ_JACAPA010000129.1:0-393 GCF_013385945.1 Pantoea sp. B9002 | reverse complement strand
TGGATGGGTTTCCAGCGCCACGCTGCGGGTGGTGGTGATGTCGATCATCTCGTTGAGCGCCTGCAACGCGCTGACCCCCAGGGTCGGTGTCGGCATGTCCTGCAACGAGGCCACGGCCTTTTTCCAGATAACCAGTTGCAGGGCATTGGCCCGGGCGTTTTCCCGGGTGGCGCGTTCGATGTCGGTCAGGTCGCGGTAATAGGCGATGCGTGCGTCCACATAGTCGCGAAAATCCTGGCGCAAGGCTGGCTGGTGGGCGACTGGCAGCAGGTCCAGGCGCAGCCAGGCGGTGCCCATGGCATTGGTTTCCGCGACGATCAAGGTTCGCCGGGCATCCATGCGCGTGGCCGCGCCGGAGAAGGTGAAGGCAATCAGCAGGGCCAGCAGGCCGAA
>NZ_JACAPA010000128.1:0-501 GCF_013385945.1 Pantoea sp. B9002 | reverse complement strand
TCGCCAGTTTTTTAAAGTCAACTTAGTTATTAACATTTCGTTTCATGTCCTTCTTTGTGGCTCGCCTCCGCTATCTTACCACTTCGATTGGCAAGGAGCAGGCAGCACGAAATGTGTACACATTACGGAGTCGTTAGAGGCGTGTCCATGGTCAAAGACCTTCCGTGTGGTAGTCATGGCGATGGTACCGGAGAAAAACCAGAGTTGACTGTCCACTTATGGCCGATTTCCGCCTTTCGTGAAGGGCTGATATCGACCCAAAGCTGTCGGTCAAGAACGCCGAAGACATGATTGCATTCATGCATTCATGTCGTTCAGACGCAGTTCAGATCATTGCTTGATCAAATCCCCCGGTTTCCATGCCTTCTCGAAGAACGCCTTGGTCGGGCCATATAACCGCAGAATCACGAAGTAGCCTTCGCCAGGCAGGGTTTTGATCCAGTTTTTGCCGGCGCCCGGTGAGTTCGGGCCGAAATGCACATCGATCGAGCCGTCGGCGTT
>NZ_JACAPA010000127.1:0-421 GCF_013385945.1 Pantoea sp. B9002 | reverse complement strand
CACCGCCTCGAGGCTGCCAAAATCATCTGCCAGCGCCGCGTATTCGGGTTCCAGTTTCCACCCCGACATCAGAGTGCGTCCCCGTAGCGCTGCTTGCGCTTGTACAGCTTGTCGGCCTTGCTTTCCAACCAGGTCAGCAACGCCGCCTCGTCACGCAGGACCTGACGCAGCGGCTGGCGGAAATAGCCCCGCAGGAAGCGCAGCTTGTCGCGCTGGGTAAGGCCGATATCCAGCACCGAGAAATACAACCCCGCCAGATCCTTGTTGCGCCAGCGACGCGGGATGCTCGGGCGAACCTGTGCACGGTGCAGGTCGATGACCGAAAGCTTGAGGTCAGCGGCCATCACCGGCCTGTCGGTGTGCAGCAGGAAATGGGCAATATAACAGTCACGATGGTTGAGTCCGGCCCGGTGCATGCCAC
>NZ_JACAPA010000126.1:205-423 GCF_013385945.1 Pantoea sp. B9002 | reverse complement strand
TGCTGATTCGCCTGCTACCCGCCGAAGACCCGCATCCCGCGGTCTTCGACCACTATGCCGCCACCTTGCTCGCCCTGGCCGAAGGTCGTCCGCTGGAGCCATTGCTGCGCTCGTTCGAGTGGCGACTGCTCGATGACCTCGGCTACGGCTTTGCCCTGGACGTGGATATCCATGGCCAACCCCTGGCGGCTGACGGGATGTACCGCCTGCAGGTGGAT
>NZ_JACAPA010000126.1:0-180 GCF_013385945.1 Pantoea sp. B9002 | reverse complement strand
CATGGCCGAAGCCGACTGGGCCGCGGTCGGTGCTCTGTCGGCGGCCAAACGTCTGATGCGCCAGGCGCTGGCGGTGCATCTGGGGGGCAAACCGCTGGTCAGTCGCGAGTTGTTTCGAAAGCCCTGAGCTCCCCGTGTATGCTGTGGGCCGAATCTTCAACTGTTCAGGAGCCTTCCCGT
>NZ_JACAPA010000125.1:0-363 GCF_013385945.1 Pantoea sp. B9002 | reverse complement strand
CTTGTAGGAGCTGGCTTGCCAGCGGTGGCATCCGAAGGGTTGATGCACGACTTTACGGCCCCATCGCCGGCAAGCCGGCTCCTATGTATGGACTCGCCTCCACTGTCTACCCCGCTTTTAAAACACTGCTGCCCGGTTGCATCTATGTATAAGGCCTATTCGAGGAAGCCGTCTTCGGCTTCTGGCCAACATTGGTTGAGCTCGCGGTATGCCAATTACGATCAGGCCTCGAAGGCCGGTAGGAGCCAAGGCATCAATCCGCGACGGTCTTACCTGGGGTCAATGTTTTCTAGCAGGGGCGGGAGCGCTTCAGCGCCCCGGTGGCAGAACTCTGTGGATCAGTGGCTCACCGCCGCTTCCTGG
>NZ_JACAPA010000124.1:0-392 GCF_013385945.1 Pantoea sp. B9002 | reverse complement strand
ATGAATGTGCAGGGCGTGATGGTCGAGCGCGCGACCGGTCGCATACTGATGTCCGGCTTTCATGGCTTGTTCAGCCTGGGTACGATTGTCAGTGCCGCGGGGATCACGGCCTTGCTCTGGCTTGGCGCCACGCCGCTGCAGGCCAGCGCTGCGGTGATGACGGCTCTGGCGGCGTTCGTGCTGACCTACGGGCGGCAGATGCTCGGGCGCAGTGGCGAGGAGGGCAGTCCGGCATTTGTCAGGCCCAGTGGAAAAGTCCTGGTGCTGGGGGTGTTGTGTCTGTTTGCCTTTCTGGCCGAGGGCGCGATTCTCGACTGGAGCGCGGTGTTTCTCACCCAGGTACGTGGCGTCGAGCATTCCATTGGCGGCCTGGGCTACGCGGTATTTGCCGT
>NZ_JACAPA010000013.1:0-39169 GCF_013385945.1 Pantoea sp. B9002 | reverse complement strand
CCGCAACCCGGTTATCGACTACGCGGCGGATAACGTCGGCAGCGTGCGCGATAACCTGCACAACGGCGACACCACCGACGACAGTACGCCAACCCTGCACGGTACCGCCGCCAGCAACGCCGATTTCACCCTGCGTTATCGTCTTGGCAGCGGCAGCTGGACCACTGTTAATCTTACCGCCGACAGCAGCGGCAACTGGAATTGGACGCCGCCAACGCTGGCAAACGGCAACTGGACCTTCGAAGTGCAGAAAGCCGGTCAGAGCGGCTGGACCGGCCTGGGCCTGACCGTTGATACCACGTCTGACCGCACGCCTGTTATCAGCTACGCCGCGGATAACGTCGGCAGCGTGCGCGACAACCTCGGCAACGGCGACACCACCGACGACACCACGCCAACCCTGCACGGCACCGCCGCCGCCAACGGCGCGTTCACCCTGCGCTACCGCCTTGACAGCGGCAGCTGGACCAGCGTCAGTCTCAGCGCTGACAGCAGCGGCAACTGGAGCTGGACGCCGCCAACGCTGGCGAACGGCAACTGGACCTTTGCGGTACAGAAAGCCGGTCAAAGCAACTGGAGCACCCTGGCGTTAACCATTGACACCTTCGCTGACGTGACGCCACTTATCGCCTACGCTGAGGATAACGTGGGTAACGTGCAAACCGACCTGTTCAATAACGACACCACCGACGACACCACGCCAACGCTGCACGGCACCGCTGCACCAAACAGCGAGTTCAGCCTGCGCTATCGTCTGGACACCGGCAGCTGGACCACCATCAAGCTTAACGCTGACCGCAACGGCAACTGGTTCTGGACGCCGTCTGCACTGCAGAACGGCAAATGGACGTTTGGCGTGCAGAAAGCCGGACAGAGTGGCTGGAAAAACATCTCTCTGTTCATTGATTCTGATTCTGACCGCAGCCCGGTTATCGACTATGCCGAGGATAACGTCGGCGCGAAGCAGGATAATGTACTCACCGGCGGCACCACCGATGACGTCACGCCAACCCTGCACGGCACCTCCGGTGCTAATGCTTTGGTCTATCTGCAGGCCAGCAACGGTTCGGAAACTAAAACCTACAGCTTCCACGCAGAATCTTCAGGAGATTGGACTTGGACGCCACCCGCTGACTTAGCATTGGGCAATTGGGCATTCAAGGTAAGTAAAACGGCTAGTAGTGGGTTTGGTGATGCATTTAATTTAAATATATCCACTCAATTAGAACACAATGAGAATTTTAAAATTGATGGTGAGCCGACGATTCGTGATGAAGATCACGTAACGCTGGATTCTGGATTGCGATTTTACGCAAATACTAACATTCCGTTCAAATTCACTGATGGATTCAACGATCTGAATGGTAATTATGTTGCTAGAGAAAACCTCAGAATTTCTAAAGCAACAGGCTATAACTCTGCTTCGCATGTAGACGCACAAAATATTGTTGCAAACGAAATTGAAGTCACCGTATTTTCCATAATCAAACCATCCACATTAAAAATATACACTTTTTACGCCCCATTAAGCGGAGGTAGTAGAAATGCTACGCTCGACCTTGTAATGGAAAATAATGGTTATTATACTTACCGCATTAAAGCGACAGGAGGAGACTCTCTTCACCAATTGATATTCGAGCCTTTCAATACATTAGCTGAAACTGTTTACGTTGTGGATATATCCTGGACAGATCCTTTAAAATCTTCAACTCTTGGAGACCATTACACTTCCACTCCACTTTTAAATGATGAATATGTGGAAGTGCCTTACAGTACTGATATCAAAAATGAAGAAATAGAATTAAATGGTGAAAAGATCGCGAACGAGTCATCATGTATTTTATTAAATAGTAATAAAAACATGATGAGCAGCACGTTAAAAATCGACATTGACGCGTTGCTTCATAGCGGTGAAAAAGATCTGTTTATCGAAGACGGTAAAACCCAGCTGGTGATTAACGGCGATGAAGGCGATGTGGTGCAGCTGGTTGATATTCTGCCGGAAGGCAGCGATATCAGCGAATGGCAGCATCAGGAAGGCACCGTGACCGTTGCTGGCGTGGAATATAATGTATACAGCCACGACGATGCGGAACTGCTGGTGCAGCAAGGGGTGAAAACCGAGCTGATTTAATATCGGGTTAATTAACCACTAAATAACGTTAAATATAAGCCATCGCAAAATTTGTGATGGCTTTTTTATTGCGAATGATAGACCGAATAATCCGTAGCGGCGCGATTTATCGCGCGGATTGAGGGTGATTCGGTGTCCATAATGCGATTGGGCAATCAATTACGCCGTTACGTTGGGTGCGGTGGTTTATATTTATGTTAATAATTAAACCAGCTGCGTATGAATGCGCATCCTATGAAAAAAAATCTCACCCACAATCATAAATTTCATAATTAACCCGTAGGGTCGCCATTAATGGTGACCAGCAACTATCGCTTTGTGCTTTGAGACCTTTCTCGTCTGCGTAAATTACCACTTCGATTACCTTTCCCGCCGGCCTCGCTGTTTTCAGTGCACGCCTCAGCGCGTGGCTGAACACGCAAATCAATACCATTAACTTAAGTTATTAATAGAAGGACCTTTATCGATGGATATTCTTAAATACACCGGAACCCAAATTGCTGAAAAAGCCACCGCCCTTCCGACGCTCGCCGGCAATACCGGTGAGAAAGGCAAAGCGGGCGTAGACGTTCACATCTACATTGGTAACAAACTCTTTACCGTGCCGGTTAACCCAGAAACTGGACTGTTTACCTGGACTGCAACTGAACCTTTTCCGGACGGCGATTACAGCGTCTCGATTTCCACTGTAGACCGCGCCGGCAACGTGAGTCCTCCGACGCTGGTAACCCTGCGCATTGATACCACGCCGCCTGAAGCGCCTGAATTGCTTAGCCTGTACGACGATCAGGGTGGTAAGCAGAGCAGTTTCGATCCAGGCCAAACCACCGACGATAAGCGTCCAAAGCTAACCGGCATCGCGCAGGAAGGCACGCTGGTTTATCTGCGCGACGCAGACGGCAACACTATTGGCAGCGCACGCGCCGATAAAGTCACCGGCAAATGGGAAATGGAGCCCGTTCAGGACCTCAGGGATGGCGACAATAATTTAACGCTGGTTGCAGAAGAAACCTTCGGCGGCGTGACGCGTGAAGGTGCGCCTTCCGCATCCTTTAAGATTGTCGTTGGTGATGATAACGGTGGCGGTGATGGTTCAATTCTGCCTCCAGACACGGTGGCGATTAGTTACGCGATTGATAATGAAGGCACAAATACCGGGATTCTTAACCATGGTGCGCTGACGGATGACAGCACGCCAGAACTGCGTGGTATTGCTTCTGCGGGCAGTACCGTAGTGATTTATTATCGTGAAGCAGGCAGTACAACCTGGACCGGAAGCGCCACTGCGACCGTTGATGGACAGCAATGGTCATGGACTCCATCTGCAGCATTAAGCAGCGGCAGTTATGAATTTCAGGCAAGCATTGGGAATATTTCGTCTGCTCCTTTCATCCTGCAAATCGCGAATCCAACCGAATTGGTTAGTAAAACTGTTATTGAATATGCCATCGATGATGTGGGCCCTAATACCGGATTACTGACAAATGGTGCTATTACTGATGACAATGCGCCGATATTGCATGGTCGTGGAGAAGCAAATAGCAAAATATGGCTTTTTTACCGGAATGATCAAGGAGCATGGTCAGCACTCGGTACCACCATTGTAATGAGTGATGGTAGTTGGGCGTATCAGTCGACAACATTATTACGTGGTGAATACGAGTTCAAAGCGTTGCCTGTTAACGATGCCGACCTGGAAAATAAGTCACTGAACTTGAAAATCATTAGCGAGGGGACGAACGTTCCGGAAATCACCTACGCAAATGATAACGTTGGTGGCTATCGCGGCCCCGTGTATTCTGGCGAAAAAACAGACGATAAAACACCTGAGCTTACAGGCAAAGCTGAAGCCAACAGCATTGTATTTTTAGAGTATCAGAAGAGTGGTGAAGCATGGCAAACAGGATATTCGGTCAAAACTGACTCAAGTGGGCATTGGAACGTCAAAAATATTCCTGAACTTACTGAGGGAAATTGGATATTTCGAGCCAAGAGTGCAGACAATGATGGCTATAGTACAAATTTCCAGTTAACTATACTTAAAGATACTGAAACACAATCTGTTGTTGAAGATTTCGAACGTTTTGATCCAGGAACTAAAATTGCTTCTGGCGCAATAATCAATACCGGAAGAATCAGCTCTAATTATAGAGAAGATTGGACTATCAATAAAATGTTATATATTGCTAAAGGAGAGCAAATTACTTTTGATCTAAATCACTCTACAAGAAATTTCTATTTATCAGTTGAGCGTTTTTCAAATGCCGGAGGCGGAGGCATGATAGCCTACGATGCAGATGGCAACGTAGTGACAGGAATGTCATGGAGTACAGGAAATGGAGATTCAGGTTTTGCTGTCCGCGGAATTTCTCATACTGTTCCTTTTGTAAAAGTAGTCGTTGGTAGTAATTCTGGATTAACAAGTAGAATCGACAATGTCACCTACGAATCAACTGGAAAAGAGAATCCTAACGCATCATGGCTAAATGAAGATATTCAGGATGTAGAAAATAATCCTACACTGTTAATGATGGATTCAAATGATCCTGATTCAGAATTTGAATTAATTCAGACAAAAGAAGAATCATCTGAAGATACTTTAAAACTTACTGGTAAGAATCAGTTAGTTGATTTGGCAGATAATGTTGAGCAATTTGATAAAGTTAATATCATTGATCTCACAGGGACCGGCGACAATACCCTGAAACTGGATCTCACCGCCCTGCTCCAGCACGGCGAAAAAGACCTGTTTATCGAAGACGGTAAAACGCAGCTGGTGGTTAACGGCGATGAAGGCGATGTGGTGCAGTTAGTCGATATTCTGCCGGAAGGCAGCGATATCAGCGAATGGCTGCATCAGGAAGGCACCGTTACTGTTGCGGGTGTGGAATACAACGTTTACAGCCACGACGATGCGGAACTGCTGGTGCAGCAAGGGGTGAAAACTGAATTGGTGTGATTTTTAATTAATCAATTCAGTGTATGATTTTAATTCTGACCACCGTGTTAATTGCGGTGGTTTTTTATTTTACTGTTTTATGCCAGGTCGCCATAAATGGCGACCCTACAAAACCGCGTGTGCATCCGTAGGGTCGCCATTCATGGCGACCTTTATTCCAGACACATAAATAACTCAACCAAACTCCACCGAATTTTGTTTCGAAATTAACGATCTCAACGGTACGCTACTTTTCATAATTGGCGATTTAATCACGATATAACTGAAATACTTGTCGATGCCAATTTGCGCATCCAGCATCTTCTCAATCACTTCCTGGTAATGTTCAATGCTGCGGGTAATAAAGCGTAGCAAATAGTCGTAACCGCCGGTGATTAAATGGCACTCCATTAACTCATCCACTTCGCGCACCGCGTTTTCGAATTTCATAAAATCTTCGCGGCGATGGCCAGAGAGCGTGACTTCGGTAAATACCGTCACAGAATCGGTGATTTTGGTGAGATTGATGTGGGCTTCATAACCGTTGATAAATCCGGCCTGTTCAAGACGCTTCACGCGTTGCAGGCACGGACTGGGCGAAAGCCCAACGGCATCGGCGAGATTGACGTTGCTGATACGGCCATCTTTCTGGAGTTGCACCAGAATATTGATGTCGATGCGGTCGAGTTTCATTAAGCCGTTCATAGCACCCCTCATTGCCAACCGATTAGGTTTAACCTCCCGAAGATATAACACGCTTTAAGGTAAATGTGCTATCTCGTTAACTGGTTATACCAGCGAGAGGTTTTCAAATTACTGCAATAATTTCAATGAGGAAGCGCTTTTTAACCCAGTCGACCGCTGGCGCGCGCCAGCGCGATATCAAAGATATGCAGCGCTTCTTCCAACTGTGAATCGGTGGTCACCAGCGGGGCAAGGAAGCGCACGGTATTGCGATGAATGCCGCACTTAATCAGCAGCAAACCTTCCTGGCAGGCGCTATCGAGAATCTTCTGCGTCAGCGCTGAATCCGGCTTTTTGGTTTCGAAATCAATAATCTCAACCGCCTGCATAAAGCCAATGCCGCGCACATCGCCGATGCAGGCATATTTCTCAGCCAGCTGTTGCAGGCGCGCATTCAGCTGCTCACCCAGCTGATTAGAACGCGCCAGCAGGTTTTCGTTTTCCAGCAGATCCAGCACCGCCAGCGCCGCGGCACAGGCCAGCGCGTTACCGCCATAAGTGCCGCCTAACCCGCCCGGCTGTGGTGCATCCATGATCGCCGCTTTACCTACCACGCCAGAGATCGGCAGGCCGCCGCCGATGCTTTTCGCCACCGTCACCAAATCCGGCTTGATGCCAAGATGCTGGAAGGCGAACATTTTGCCGGTACGACCAAAGCCGGTTTGCACTTCGTCGAGAATCAGCACAATGCCGTGCTTCTCGGTGATACGACGCAGCGCCTGCATAAAGTTGGCACCCGCTTGCAGGAATCCACCGTCGCCCTGCACCGGCTCGATAATGATTGCCGCCACGCGTTCCGGCGCGATCTGCACCGCGAACAGCTGATCCAGCGCTTGCAGGCAATCGTCATCGCTCACGCCATGGAAAGCATTGGGGAACGGCAAACGGTAAATATCGCTCGGGAACGGACCGAAGTTCTGTTTGTACGGCGCGGACATGCCGGTCAGCGTGGTGCCGAGCAGCGTGCGGCCATGGAAGGCGCCGTCGAAGGCGATAATCCCGCTGCGTTTGGTGTGCGCACGCGCAATCTTCACCGCATTTTCTACTGCTTCCGCGCCGCTGGTGAAGAACACGCTTTTGAAATCATCGCCGCCGCCGACCAGCGCATTGAGGCGCTTGGCCAGCTCAATGTAGCCCGGATACGCCACCACCTGAAAACAGGCGTGCGACACCAAGCCGAGCTGTTTGGTCACCGCGTTGACCACCGCCGGATGGTTATGGCCGACGTTGAGCACGCCGATACCGCCGACAAAATCGAGGTAGCGATTGCCCTCAACGTCCCACACTTCGCTGCCTTTCGCCCGTTCGATCACCAGCGGATGTGCGGTGACCACGCCACGTGGCACATGCTGCTCACGCGCGTCCAGTAACAAGCTGTTATCGGAATATGTTTGCTGCTCCGCCATGACATTCTGCATTTTTAAAACCCCTATCCACGTAACGTTCGGTTGGCTCAAGTATCGCAACCCGTTGGTTTCTCACGCTGCTGTAATCCGCCGGGCAGCGGCATTTCCTGTCAAAATCCACCGCCAATCAGCAGGGAAATTTGGCGTTCAGCGCGCTCAATATCCCCGAGTACGATCGATCAGCCCGACCATCGGTTCGCCGCGCTGATAGCGGCGCAGGTTGTCGAGCAGCGCCGCTACTGCGCTGTCGGTTTGTGTCTGGCTGGCAATGTGTGGCGTGAGCCATATTGCCGGATGCTGCCAGAATGGATGTCCGGCGGGCAGCGGCTCGGGATCGGTGACATCAATTACCGCCGCACTGAGTTGCCCGCTTGCCAACGCTGCCAGTAAATCATCTTCATTGAGCTGCGGGCCGCGTCCGACTTGCACCAGCGCTGCATTGTGCGGTAACTGCGCAAACAGCTGCGCGTTGAGCAAGCCGCGCGTGCTGTCGGTGAGCGGCAGCAGGCACACCAGAATGTCGCTGTGGGCAAGGAAATCGCCCAGTTGATCGCTGCCGTGCCAGCAGCGCACGCCGGCGATCTCACGCGGTGTGCGGCTCCAGCCGGCGCAGTCAAATCCGAGTGAAACCAGCTGTTTCAGTGCAGCCTGACCGAGTTCGCCCAAGCCCATCACGCCCACACGGCGCTGGCTGGCGGTGCGAATCGGATGGGTTTGCCACCTTTCTTCGCGCTGCTGCTGGAAGTAGCGCGGCATATCACGATGCAAACCCAGCACGGCAAAGGTGACGTATTCCACCATGCCTTGCGTCAGGCCGGGTTCGATCATGCGTACCACCGGCAAATCGGGCGGCAGTTGGCTGAGATCGAACTGATCGGCGCCCGCCCCCACCGACAGCAGCGCTTTGAGGTTGGGAAATGTGCCCATCAGGTTTTCCGGCGGCTGCCACGCCACCAGCAACTCCACCTGACTGGCATCACCGATATCTGGCCAGATATGCAGTTGAATGTCCGGCGCATGCTGCGCCAGCCAGCGCTGCCAGTGTGCGCCGCGTGTGGCTTCTGATTTGTAGACAATGTGCATCAGGCCATCGCCTGGGTCATCAACCCAAACGCCTGCATCTCACCGGCTTGCGGTGACCACGGCGTTCCCCGAATCATGGTGGTTGGCGCATCAACCTGCACCAATCCCAGCGTCTCCAGCCATGCGGCTAACGGCAGTGCGCCGTCGGTATCGATACGCACAAATTCGCCGCGCAGACCTTGCATCAACGCCGCAACCAGCGTTTGTGCGATGGCGATATTCAGCGCGATCACCGGGCCAATCGCCCAGCCGTGACCGAAGCGGCGCAGGCTGGCAAAGCCGTGCACGCGCTGTTCGGCATCCTGCAGCAGCACGGTTTGAAAATCGGTGATCAGGCTGTTGATCAGCGCGGGACGCCACATGCCGTTAGCCTGGTGATCGAGTTCGATCAGCAGATCGGCGTCTGCGGCTTGCGCGTTACGCAGCGTTAAACCGGCAGGAATGTTGACGGCTGGCACCGCCGCCAGCTCGCGCGTTTGATGCTGCTGAATGTGGCCGGTGACCTCAAAGCCGAGCTTCTGGTACAGCCCTTTGCCCATTTCGGTGGCGTGCAGGCGGATGTTGTAGTCAGGGAATTTCTCCAGCAGCGCCAGCATCAGCTGCTTGCCGGTGCCGCGTCCCTGAAACTGCGGATTCACCACCACCAAGCCGATGGTTGCCGCCTGCTCGCCCCAGCGCCAGCCAAAGGCGCTGCCGACGAATGCGCCGTTTTCTTCAGCGACGACGCCTTCACCCAAGGCCAGCGCCTGCTGCCAGTCTTCGCGGCGGTGCGGCCATTTGAGCTGTTGGGTGATGGCATAGCCGTGTTCGATGTCGTCCTGCGTCATTGCGCGTAGTGTGATCATGGTTTTCCTTTTTGTGTTTCTTCATCGCTGCTTGAGATCGTGCTGGCTGTCTCCAGATCGTGCTGGCTGTCCCCCTCCTCGGTCCTCCCCCATAAATGGGGGAGGAAGATGCTGCAAAATGTTAGTGATGAAGCTGCATGTGGCAGCATCTCCTTCCCCCATTTATGGGGGAAGGCCGGGATGGGGGACAACGAGCACCTTCCAAAAAAACCGCACCTCACTCCGCCTTCAACACCTCTTCGTGCTCATCCAGCCAGCCTTGTCGCAACTCCGGCACGGCGCGTTTCAGGCGTTCGAAATAGAGTTCGCTGGTCGGCTTGTCGTAATCGGCGCGGGCAATCTGCGTCACGATGCGGCCCGATTTCATCACCACGATATCGTCACACACCGCGCGTACCGCGTGCATATCGTGGCTGATAAACAGCACCGACAATCCCAGCTCGCGGCGCAGTTCGCTGATCAAATCCAGCACCGCCGCGGCTACCACGGTATCCAGCGCCGATGTCACTTCATCGCACAAGATCAAATCTGGCTCGGCGGCCAGCGCACGCGCCAGATTGACGCGCTGCTTCTGCCCGCCCGACAGCGCCCAAGGACGTCGCCACAGCACGCTGCGCGGCAGTTTGACCAAATCCAACAGCTGATGCAGCCGCGCCTTAAGCGCCGGGCCTTTCAAGCCGTGGAACAGCACCAGCGGACGCGACAGAATCTGCTCGACGCTGTGCGCCGGGTTGAGTGCGGTATCGGCCATCTGGAACACATATTGAATGCGGCGCAGCTCATTGTCCGGGCGCTTATGCATATCGCCGTTGATGTAGTGACCGTTAAACAGAATATGGCCGTGGCTCGGCGCGTTCAGCCCGGCAATAGCGTGCGCCAGCGTGGTTTTACCCGAGCCGGATTCGCCAATAATGCCAATCGCCTGGCCTTTCCACAGCTTCAGATTGATGTCTTCAAGAATGCGGATTTTCGAATGCCCGTTGCTGTCGCGCGGGCCGTAACCGGCGCTGAGATCGCGCACTTCCATCAGCGGCTGCATATCGGCATCGGCACAGGTCCAATTGCTCGGACGCTCTTTCTGCCGCGCCGCATCCATCAGCAACTGCGTGTATTCCGCCTGCGGTGCGCCAATCAGCCGTTCGGTGGTGCCGTACTCGGCCATCTGACCGCGCAGCAGCACCAGAATGCGGTCGGCCATCTGCGCCACTACCGCTAAATCGTGGCTGACGTAAATCGCCGTCACGCCACGCTGTGCCACCACGCGACGAAACGCTTTCAGCACTTCCACCTGGGTGGTGACATCCAGCGCAGTGGTCGGTTCGTCGAGGATCACCACATCGGGATCGCCAATCAGCGCCATTGCGGTCATTAAACGTTGCAGCTGACCGCCGGAAACCTGATGCGGAAAGCGATCGCCGATGGTGTCGGGATTAGGCAGCGCCAACTCGCGGAAAAGCGCAATCGCCTTCTGTTTGGCGTCTTTGCGCTTCATGGTGCCGTGAATCACTACCGGCTCAATCACCTGATCGAGAATGCGCATGCCGGGATTAAACGACGCCGCCGCACTCTGCGCGATGTACGCTACTTTGTTGCCGCGAAACTCGCGCAGCTGGCCCGGCGACAGGCTGCGCACATCAGTGCCAGCCATGTGAATATTGCCGTCGGCGATGCGACAGCCGTGGCGCGCATAGCCCATCAGCGCCATCGCGATGGTGGTTTTGCCAGAGCCGGATTCACCAATCAGCGCCAGCACTTCGCCCTTCTGCACCGTGAAACGAATATCTGAAACCAGATCGATCTCTTCACCTTTGTCGGTCTGCGCCGTGACGCGCAGGTTCTCAACCGAGATCACCGGCATAGCGGTATGTGGCGTCACGTTCATGCTCCCTCCTTCGCCAGCGTCAACGGACGCATCTGCTGCAGGCTATCGATAAACAGGTTCGCGCCAATGGTCAGGCTGGCGATGGCCACCGCCGGCATCAGCACCGCCGGTGAGCCGTTGAACAAGCCCTGTAAGTTCTCGCGCACCAGCGTGCCCCAATCCGCATACGGCGGCTGCACGCCGAGGCCGAGGAAGCTCAATCCGCTTAACAGCAGCACGATGTAGACAAAGCGCAGGCCAAAGTCGGTGAGCATCGGATGCACCATATTTGGCAGGATGTCGTGGATCGCCACGTACCAGCGGCTTTCACCGCGCAGACGCGAAGCACGCACGTAATCCATATTGCGCAGGCTGCTGGCCATGGCGAAGGCGATACGGAACGCGCCGGGCCAGTAGGTAAAGATGGCGGTCAGAATCAGCATCGGCAGTGAAGAGCCGAACACCGCAACAATCATCAGCGACAGCACTTTGCCTGGCAGCACCAGCAGCGCATCGTTGACGCGACCGAGTAACTCTTCCAGCCAGCGTCCCGCCACCGCCGCCAGCAGCGCCAGCAAGGTGCCGATAATGCTGGCACAAAGCGCGGCAGTAAGCGCCAGGCCGATGGAGAATTTCGCGCCATACAGAATGCGGCTGAGGATATCGCGGCCAAGGTAATCGGTACCGAGCATATTGGCAGAGGTCATGCCGCCGAGCATCGGCCCGCCGCCAATGTCTTCGACGCTGTGCGGCGCCAGTTGGGTGCCAAACAGCGCCATCAACAGCCAGAACAGCGAGATCAGCAGGCCGATGCGGCCCGAAAGCGACAGCGCCTGAAACAGACGCACAGGAAGCAGTAAGCTATTCATCAGCTTCTCCATTTCGGGTTAAAGGCGATGGTGAGAATATCGGCCGCCAGCAGCAGCACCAGATAACAGGCGGCGAACAGCATCACGCACAGCTGCACCACCGGCAGATCGCGGTTGCTAACCGCATCAACCAGCGCACTCGCCAGGCCCGGATAACTAAAGATCGATTCGATGATGATCACCCCGCCGAACAGATACGACAGGCTGAGCGAGATGGCGTTGGCAATCGGCCCGACCGCATTCGGCAGCGCGTGACGCAATACCGCGCGCAACGGCGAGACGCCTTTCAGCAGCGCCATTTCCAGATACGGGCTGTCGAGTTGGTTGATGATGGCGGAACGCGTCATTCGTGCCATCTGTGCCACCAGCACGCAGCACAGCGTTAACACCGGCAGCGCGTAGGCTTTCAGATAGCTGATCACATCCATGTCCGGGCTGCCGAACGACATCGCCGACACCCAATGCAGTTTCACCGCGAAGATCAGCACCGCCACCGTCGCCACCAGAAACTCCGGTACCGCAACGGTTGCCATGGTGCTGATCACCAGGAAGCGATCCAGTGCGGAACCGCGATTCATCGCCGCCACGATGCCAATAATCAGCGCCAGCGGCACGCAAATCACCGTGGTGATGCCCGCCAGTTCCAACGTGGCGGGAATGCGCTGCTCCACCAGCTGCAACACCGGCAGATGGCTGGCGAACGAGGTGCCAAAATCACCCTGCAACATGCCGGTGAGCCACGTGAAGTAGCGCACCAGCAGCGGCTGATCGAGGCCCAGCTGCTGGCGTAACGCCGCCACCGTTTCCGGCGTGGCGTTTTGCCCCAAAATCATCTGCGCCGCGTCGCCGGGCAGCAGGCTGGTGATAAAGAACACCACCGCCGAGACGATAAGCAAGGTCAGGATGCCCGCGCCGGTGCGCCGGGCAATCAGGAACAACATGTATCGGTTCATCGGCGATCTCCTGTTACAGAAAATTCAATACCCGCACATTCCGTAGCGGCGCGATTTATCGCGTTCTTTTGACCTTTTTATCGCGGTAAAAATGCGCAATAAATTGCGCCGCTACGATACGTTGACGCTGTGGAATCAGGCATTTAGCCAGGCGAACTCGTGGAAGCGATAACCCATCATCATGCCGCTTGGCCAGGCTTCCACGCCGCCGACTTTCTTGCTGTAACCGTCGGTGGAGCTGATAAAGGTTGGGATGATGGTGCCGCAGTGATCGTAAATCAGCTTCTGCATGTCACCGTACATCTGCTTGCGTTTGGTCTGCTCGCGCTCGCCGCGCGCCGCCACCACTAACTGGTCAAACTGTTCATTCTTCCAGCCCGATTCGTTGTTCGACGCGGTGGAGAGATAGAACTGCGAGAACAGCATATCCAGCGTCGGGCGCGGGTTGATTGAGCCGTAGCCAACCGGATCTTTGGTCCAGTGCGTTGACCAGTAACCGTCATACGGCACGCGGCGCACTTTGATATTCAGGCCGGTGCTGCGCGAAACCTGCTGAATCAGCTGGCCGCCCTCCACCGAGCCTTCAATGTTTGGCGTGGTGATGATCTCCACCGTCGCGCCTTTCATACCGGCTTTCTCGATGTGGAATTTGGCTTTCTCGGCATCGAGCGGACGCGGTTTGAGATCGGCGTTATACAGCGGATGCCATGGCGGCACTGGCGTATCGTTACTGACATCGCCATAACCTTGCAGCACGGTTTTCACCAGAATCTCGCGCGGTTGCAGATATTTCATCGCCAGCACGAAATCTTCGTTGCTGCCTGGCTTCACGTCGGTGCGCACAATCAGGTTGGTGTACATGCCGGATTTACTCTCCAGCACGCCGAAATCAGAGGTGGCTTTGATACGGTTGCAGTCAGCGGCGCTCAGGGTGGAAACGATGTGCAAATCGCCGGACATCAGGGCATTGACGCGCGCAGCCTGATCGGTCACGCCCAGCAGTTCCACTTCATCGAGGTGCGGCAAACCTGGCTTGTAGTAGTTCGGGTTTTTCACCCCCACCGAACGCACGCCTGGCGTGAACTCTTTCAGCTTGAACGGCCCGGTGCCGATGCCTTTGCTGAAGTCTTTGGTGCCGTCCTGCACAATCAGGAATGGCGCGCTGGCCAGCATAAACGGCACGTCAAAGTTGGCCTGGCTCAGTTCCAGCGTCAGTTCGTTATCATTAACTGCGGTGAAGGTTTTGAACTGATCGGCCAGCTTGAAGGCGTTGGAGGCCACGGCGGGATCTTTGTGGCGGCTCAGCGAGTAAATCACGTCTTTCGCGGTCAGGGGTTTGCCATCGTGGAAAGTGACGCCTTTGCGCAGTTTGATCTGCCAGGTAATGCCGTCGCTGGAATCAATCGATTCAGCCAGCGCCGGTTGCACCGCGAGGCTTTTATCCAGCTCGGTTAGACCGCTGTAGACCATGAACTGACGGGTGTAATCGCCGCTGTTGTTGCCTTTGGCGGGATCGAGCGTGTCGGTAGCCGACGCGTTGGACATGGCCGCGCGCAGCTTGCCGCCTTTTACCGGTGTGGTCGCCGCAAAACTCATCTGCGGGAAACCAATAATGCCGCTGCTCATTACGGCACCGGCTGACAACAACTTCATCAGGCCACGGCGCGACATCGATCCTTCGGTCAACATGCGCGTCAGGGCCGGATTTACAGCGTCAGACTCTTTATCGAATTTACTCATCTGCACACCCTCAATATGAATTGTTGTTGATTTCGTTTTTGTCATTTGGCCAGGTCACCCTAAATGGCCGCATAACCGCTACGACAACCGATCCTTGGCTTTGTAATACAAACCCGCGAGGGGCAAAAACCACGGTTTGCCGTGGTAACCGGGCAGCGCAGGCCAGCTGTCGCGCTGCCACGGATTTTCGTTGCGTTTCTCTGCCAATAAATCGGCCATCACGCGGCCCATCCACACCGACATCTGCGTCCCGTGACCGCTGTAGCCCATTGAATAGAACACACCATCCTGTTCACCGGCGTGCGGCAGGCGGTCGGCGGTCATATCCACCATGCCGCCCCAGCAATAATCGATGCGCGATTTGCCCAACTGCGGGAACAGCGCGGTCATCGCCGCGCGCAGCACATCGCCGCTGCGCGTATCAGAGGTAGGATTGCTCACCGCGAAACGTGCGCGGCCACCAAACACCAACCGACGGTCGGCGGTGGTACGGAAGTAGTTGCCGATATTCAGCGAGGTCACATAGGTGCGATCTTTTGGCAGCACCTGATTGATCAGTTCGTCGCCCAGCGGTTCGGTGACCACAATAAAGCTGCCAACCGGCACGATGCGGCGCTGGAACCACGGAAACGGCCCTTCGTTGGAGACGCCGGTGGCCATCATCACTTTGTCGGCGATGATCTCGCCCTGCGCGGTGGTGACGCGGTGGCGATAGCCATCAAGGCGCGTTAAGCCGGTGACCGCGTGGTGCGGGAAGATTTTTGCCCCGCTGCGCGCCGCCGCTTCGGCCAGGCCCACACCGAATTTGCCCATGTGCATCTGGCCGCCGCGCTTTTGCAGCAGGCCGCCGTGGAAGCTGTCGCTGCCCACTTCACGGCGGATATCATCTTTGCCGATCAGCTCGATTTCCGGATCGACGGTATCGCGCATTAACTGCCAGGCGCTGCGTAATCCGGGAAAGTGCGAGGCTTTGCTGGCGAGCTTGAGTTTGCCGCACAGGCGGAAATCGCAATCAATCTGCTCTTCGCGCACCAGCTGTTCGACGTAGCTCACCGCATCGTCATAGGCACGATAGAAGCGGCTGGCCTGCTCGATTCCCTGGCTCTCCACCAGCGAGGCGAAGTTCTGCGCCACACCGGTATTGCAGTGTCCACCGTTACGCGCTGACGCCTGGCTCATCACCTCGCCGCTCTCCAGCAGCACCACGTTGATGCCGCTGCGCGCCAGGTTGAGCGCCGTCGAGACGCCGGTAAAACCGCCGCCAATCACCACCACCTCAGCGGTGCTCGGCAGTGCGCCAGTGGCAGCGCCGCTAAAGGTGGGTGCTGTGGCTTGCCAGAATGATTCGAGTTTCATCGCCGCCTCCGGGCTTAGAGTCCAACCACAGCGGGCAGACCGCCGATATCGTTGATTTCGGTGTATTGATACGCCGGGTTAGCCGGATCGTGGCCGCGATTGACCCACACTTTGTTTTTGATGCCCATGTCGTAGCAGGTCATCAGGTCGTAACGCAGGCTGGAGGAGACATGCAGAATCTCTTCCGGGCCGCAGTTCAGCTTGTCCAGCATGTACTCGAAGCCTTTCATCTGCGGTTTATACGCGCCCACTTCTTCGGCGGTGATGGTCATATGAATCGGCGCGCCCAGACGCGGCACGTGATGCGGGATCAGGTCATTCATCGAGTTGGTGAGCAGTACCAGCGGGAACTCTTTCGCTACTTTGGCCAGACCGGCGGGCACGTCAGGATGCGGGCCCCAGGTGGCGCAATCGGTGTAGATAAAGTCGCTGTCGGCCTGGCTCCACGTCACGCCCCACTTTTTGCAGGTGCGCGCTAACGCATCGCTGACCACGTCGTAATACGGCTTCCACGCGCCCAGCACTTCGTCGAAACGGTAACGGGCGAAATCGGTGGTGAACGCCGGCATCTCCTGCGCGGATACGCGATCGTTGAAGCAGCGTTCGGCTGCGCCTGCCATGTCAAAATTGATCAGGGTGCCGTAGCAATCAAAGGTGATGAATTTCGGTTTAAACAGTGCCATGAAGCGACCTCGCAGTTGAGAACACAAAATTAGAAATCGATTAACACGCTCTTCTGGCGCTGACAGGCCTGGAATGCCTGACGTCCCAGATCCTTGCCAATGCCCGAGCCGAGGAAGCCGCCGGTCGGGATAATGAAATCGCCGGAGCGGCCGTAGCGATTGACCCACACGGTGCCGGATTCCAGCGCGCGCACCGCACGCAGCGCCCGTGGCAGACTCAACGTATGCACGCCCGCGCACAGGCCGTAAATGTCGTGTGCCGCCAGCGCCAGCCCTTCCTCTTCATCGTCAAACGGTTGCACGGTGAGCACCGGGCCAAAAATTTCCTGCTGCACCGCCGGATTATCGTTGGCCACGCCGCACAGCAGCGTTGGCTGCCAGAACCAGCCTTCTGCGGTGTCGGCGAAGCGTTCGCCACCCACCAGCACTTCAGCGCCCTGCGCTTTGGCATCGGCAATCACCGACGCCACTTTGTTGCCCTGACGCTCGTCGATGAGCGGCGCATAGCGGCTGCTCTCTTGCCAGGTCACGCCCGGACGCGGCTGCTGACAGAGCGCCACCAATCTATCCAGCAACGGCTGCGCAATGCCGCGCTGCACAATCAAACGGGTTCCAGCGACGCACGCCTGGCCGCCGTTGGCGGTGAAGCCGCGCAGAATACGCTGCGCTAAAACATCAATATCTCCGGCATCGTCGAACACCAGCTGCGGACTTTTACCGCCCAGCTCCAGCGTCACCGGTTTCATGCCGTGCTGCGCGATATCAGCCATGATGCGTCCACCGGTAACGGTTGAGCCGGTAAAGGAGACTTTGCGCACCAGCGGATGCGTCACTAATGCGTGGCCGGTCACCGCGCCGCTGCCTTGGACGATATTCAACACGCCCGCCGGTAATCCGGCCTGCACCGCCAGTTCGGCCATGCGCACGGTAGAAAAAGGCGTCAGTTCAGAAGGTTTGAGTACCACCGCATTGCCGGCGGCCAGCGCCGGGCCGCACTTCCACGACGCCATCGACAGCGGGAAATTCCACGGCGTGATCGCGCCGATCACACCGTACGGCTCGGCAATCAGCATGCCGAGGCTGCTTTCCTGAGTCGGGAACAGGTCGCCGCTGTATTTGTCGGCACACTCGGCGTAGAAGCGAATGGCTTCGGCGGTGAAAGGGATTTCGTGCTGGATGACATCGCTGATCGGGCGCGTTGAACCGAGAGATTCGAGCTGCGCCAGTAGCGGATCGCTCTCGATCAGATCGGCCCAGCGACGCATGATTTTGCCGCGCTCACGCGGTGCACAGCTGCGCCAGCCGCTGGTTTGAAGCGCCTGATGCGCGGTGGCGACGGCGCGATCTACATCCTCAATCTGCGCTTCGGTGAGTTCGGCATAGACTTTGCCATCCGACGGACGTTTAACGGCAAAACGCGCGCCCGCCGTTTTAAGATGTTGCCCGCCAATATAATGACCGGCAGGAAGTAAAACTTTTTCAGGGTCGAAACTTAACATGGAAAATTCCTTATTTGTTACACCCATCACAGACGCGCTAATTAACGAATTGCACTGCGTTTTTCTGTCACGCTAATAAGCTAATGCAGAAAGTATGCCAGCCCAGTGAAAAATAAAAATGCGTAAAAAACAGCGCAAAAAAATTTTCTGCCGTATTGGTGAGCGAAATTTTGCGGAATTGCCGAAGGAATAAACAGATGATTTACTTCACAAAATATGTGCATCGCGGCGGTGCAATGCGCATGAAACTTGCACTAAAACGGGGATAGGCGGGAAAGTATGACGCGACGCACAAAATAAAACAGCGCCGCGAACCTGGGGTTGCGGCGCTGTTTATTCACTGTGGGATTGCGCAATAAATTGCGCCGCTACGGTAAGTGCACGAATTTGTAGCGGCGCGATTTATCGCGCATTTTTGATTTTAAAGACTGCCAATATGAAACGTCTTTTGTTCTAAATATTCTTCGATACCGTAACGCGATCCTTCACGTCCTAATCCGGATAATTTAATTCCGCCAAAGGGTGCGGCGTCTAATGAAATTGCACCGGTATTAAATCCGACCATGCCAAATTCTAATGATTCTGCCACGCGCCATGCCCGGCGAATATTTTCGGTGAAGAAATATGCACCGAGTCCATAAGGTGTGTCATTCGCCATGCGGATCGCCTCTTCTTCCGTGTCGAAGACAAACAGCGGAGCCACCGGGCCGAAGGTTTCTTCATGTGCAATACGCATGCTGCTGGTGACGTTGCCCAACACCGTGGGCTCGACAAAGGTGCCGTTTGGCGCACTGATGCCGCCACGCAGCAAGGTCGCGCCCTGGCTGAGCGCGTCGTCGATATGGCTGTTAACCTTCTCCACCGCGCGGTCGTTGATCAGCGGCCCGATGGTGCTGTCAGGTGCAAAACCGTCGCCGACTTTCAACGTGGATACCGCTGCCAGCAAGCGCTCGCTGAAACGCTCGTAGATGCCGCGCTGCACCAGAATGCGGTTGGCGCAGACGCAGGTTTGTCCGGCATTGCGGAATTTACTCGCCATCACGCCGGGGATGGTCACGTCGAGATCGGCATCATCGAACACAATCAACGGCGCGTTGCCGCCCAGCTCGAGGCTCAGGCGCTTGATGCTGTCGGCGCTCTGCTGCATCAACAGCTGACCGACGCGGGTGGAACCGGTAAAGGAGATTTTGCGCACCGTGCGACTGGCGGTCAGCGTGCTGCCAATCTCGGTCGGCAAACCGGTCAGCACCTGTAAGACGCCGCTCGGGAAACCGGCGCGTTCGGCTAGCACCGCCAACGCCAGCGCCGACAGCGGTGTTAACTCCGACGGCTTAACAATAATCGGGCAGCCTGCGGCGAGCGCGGGCGCGACTTTGCGAGTGATCATCGCAATCGGGAAGTTCCACGGCGTGATGGCTGCCGCCACACCAACCGGCTGCTTCAGCACCAGAATGCGGCGATCGTCGCTCGGCGCGGGAATGGTGTCGCCGTAAATGCGGCGCGCCTCTTCCGCGAACCACTTCACAAAGCTGGCGCCATACAGCACTTCGCCTTTGGCTTCCGCCAGCGGTTTGCCTTGCTCGGCGGTCATGATAATGGCCAGATCGTCGGCATTATCAATTATCAGCTGATGCCATTTTTCCAGCAGCGCCGCACGCGTGGCGTTGGGGGTTTTGCCCCAGCTGACGCGCACCGATTCGGCATATTCTATCGCCTGCGCGGTTTCCGCCGCACCCAATGCCGGAATGGTGGCAATCGGCTGCTGCGTGCCGGGATCGATCACCTGCAGCGTTGCGCCCTGATGCGCATCCTGCCAGCGACCACCAAACAGCGCCTGCTGGCGCAGTAATTCCGTATCTTTCAGTTGAATTCGCGACATGACAATCCCCTGTATCTTCGTCATTTCACTGTAACGTGAGGCGACAGCGCAGGATGTTTTTCTGGTGGAGGGAATCAGTGGCGGTGCGTGTTTTGTGACGGGAAAAGAAATTTTATGCTGTGTGGGGGAAGGTCGCCATGAATGGCGACCCTACGGAGGTTTGGTGCGGTTTGTAATGTCGCCGAAGCTTCGGTTTTGTAGGGTCGCCATTTATGGCGACCGGAAAAAACATTAAATCTGAAAATCGATGGCCGGTTCGTTTTCGGTCTCGTAAGAGAGCGCCTGACGTTTAATCTCCTCCAGCGACAGATTGGCATTACAGAGTTCAAGGAACTGCCAGACATAATTACGCTGCAGCTGACCGCGCTTCAGGCCGAGCCACACGGTATTGGCATCGAATAGATGATGCGTATCGATTTTCACCAGGTCTTCACCTTCGTAAATATCGCACGCCTGATCGGCCAAAATACCAACGCCAAGACCGAGTTCGACGTAGGTTTTCACCACATCCGAATCCTGCGCGCTGAGCACGATATCCGGTCGCAGTCCTGCCGCCTGGAATGCACGATCAACCCGCGAGCGGCCGGTAATGCCCTGACGATAGGTAATCAGCGGATAACGGCTGAGGCTGGCAAGCGTTACCGGCTGATGCTGCAACAGTTCATGATCGTGCGGCACCAGCAGTGAGTGATGCCAGCTGAACCACGGGAACGCCGCGAGACTGCTGTTATTCACTAACTGCTCGGAGGCGATACCGATATCGGCTTCACCCGCCAACAGCATGGCGACGATCTCCTGCGGCGATCCCTGATTCAGCTCGAGACGCACGTTAGGATAAAGCTGACGAAACGCTTTGATCACGCGCGGCAGGCTGTAACGCGCCTGCGTGTGCGTGGTGGCGATGGTCAGCACGCCGCTGGTTTCATTGGTAAACACATCCGCTAAGCGGCGAACTTTGCCCGCTTCATCAAGGATGCGCTCAGCAATGGTCAACAGCGCCTTGCCCGGTTCGGTCATGCCTAACAGTCGCTTGCCACGACGAATAAAAATTTCCACGCCCAGTTCATCTTCCAGATCGCGAATATGGCGACTCACCCCGGATTGGGAGGTAAACAGCGTATTCGCCACTTCGGTCAGGTTGAACTCGCAACGGGCCGCTTCACGTATAATTTTAAGTTGCTGGAAATTCACACCCTTTTCTCCTGGTTCCTGCCCCTGTTTCGTCCATGTTATGAAGTTGGTGTCATTGCAACAAATAATAAAAAACGGTGTGTTATGCGGAATAGTAATAAGGGAGAGGTTTAACGGACGCCCTCACCCCAACCCTCTCCCGCAAGCGGGCGAGGGAGTTGATCGAGCGGCTGGTTGGTGAGGTGATTTATTGGCTAGTATGGGCTGGATCGGTCCCCTCTCCCGTATGCGGGAGAGGGTTAGGGTGAGGGGAAAAAGCGCGTTTAACTCATCCCACTAACATCAATTCACGATCCTCTACCGCTGGCTTATTCAGCAGCGACAGCAGAATATTCTTCACTGCCTGCGCCGATGGCGACAGCGGCAAACGTGCAGAGATGTTCAGCGACAGCGGCAGATTCAGCGACGGGCTATTAATCCGCGCCATCCACGCATGGGTTGAACTCACCAGCGCACGCGCCGCAGATTCTGGCAGCACCGTGACGCCCATGCCGCTGGAAACTGCCGCAGTCAGCGTGGATATCGATTCGATTTCGCCGATGATGCGCGCGCTCAGGCGACGCAGCGAGAAAGCTTCATCAACACGTTTACGCACCGCGCTGTAGTCGCGTGGCAGGAACAAGCTCATCTGCGCCACTTCCGCCAGATCGACGGTGGCACCCGGACACGCCGTGGCGCCCACCAGATAGAGCTCTTCTTTCATTAAGGGAATGCTGTTGATGCCGGCCGTTGGCGCACGGTCGTACAGCACCGCCATATCCAGTTGGCCGTTCATCACTTTTTCGTTCAACGACGTGCCGCTGTTTTCATGCAGATACACCAGCACATCCGGGAACTGCTCACGCACCGTTTGCAGCAGCGGCATGGTGAGCGAGGATGCGGCGGTGCCCGGCGCTAAACCGATGGAAACCTGGCCGTTCAATGCCTGACCGGCGTTGATCACTGCCGTTTGCGCCTGTTCACACTGGCGCAGAATGGTGCGAGCGTGGGCATACAGAATTTTACCGGCTTCAGTTGGCGTCACGCCGCGCTTGGTGCGGATCAGTAATTGCTGATCGAGTTCATTTTCCAGCGTAGCGACCTGCTGGCTAAGCGCAGGCTGCGCGATGTGCAGCACTTCTGCTGCCTGAGTCAGGCTGCCGATATCGACGATTTTTACGAAATACTTGAGTCGTCTTAAATTCATGTTGCCTCCGTCATTCCCCGAATGCCCAAAATGCTGGGTGTCTCAGCCTGCTGGCTTGTGGAGATGAAGTTGCAATATGCAGGCCAGGTTTGTTCGCGATGCAAAATTGCGTTGCCGGATTTTTCCTAAAGGCACGGAAAATAAGCGTTTGTGATTACCTCGAAGGAGTTAATAAGCGCGGGCGATGACGCAAAAAGAGTAAGAATCAAACGAATTGCACCGCGATGGGGCAGGAAATGCGAGTCAGGCGTGCAAAAAAGTGATGACCGGATGAGCCGGTTTGGTGCAGAAAATACAGAAAATGAGCAGAAACAGCGGGAATGGAACAAAACGAGCGGAAAAGAACGGGTTTAACCAGCAGGAAAACTTATGTGGGTGGCGGTGCGCGTTGTCCCTCACCCTAGCCCTCTCCCGCGCGCGGGAGAGGGAACCGACCGTGCAAACTCTGTAGGGTCGCCATTTATGGCGACCACCTGGTTATCTCTTCTTGCGGTTTCTATGCATATCAATCGAAACCGCTGCGACGATGATGATGCCTTTAATGATGTCCTGCACGTAAGCATCCACACCGACAAAGGTGAAGCCGCTCTTAATCAGGCCAAGAATCACTGCACCAATCAGCGTACCGGTAATGCGTCCTACGCCGCCCATCAGGCTGCTGCCGCCAATAACGGCTGCGGCGATGGCATCCAGTTCGTACGCCATACCCATGCTTGACTGGCCGCTACTGACACGCGCCGCCAGCACCACACCCGCCAGGCCAGAGAGCGCACCGGCGATGGTGTAGACGATGATCAGGTACTTATTAACGTTGATACCGGACACTTTGGCGGAGGTCATGTTGCCGCCAATCGCGTAGACATATTTGCCGTAGCGCGTATGTTTCAGTGCGATGTGGAACAGGAACGCCACCACCAGGAAGATAATCACCGGCATCGCGCCCTGGCCGATGGAGGTGAAGCCATCTGACAGGAAGCTGATGGGATTACCCTGCGTGTAGTACTGTGCCAGACCGCGTGCCGACACCATCATGCCGAGCGTGGCGATGAACGGAGGAATACCGGTTTTGGTGATCAGCACGCCGTTCATCACGCCGCACAGCAGTCCGACCCCGATGCCGGCGACGATGGGAATAGCCGCAGGCAGGTTCACCAGCGACGGATACATCGGTGACAGGCTGTGTGAGGTTTGCGCCAGACTGGCCGCCACCACCGCGGTTAAGGCGATAACCGAACCGGATGACAGGTCGATACCGGTGGTAATAATGACCTGCGTCACACCCACCGCTATGATACCGATGATCGCTACCTGCAGAATAATCAACACTAAGCGGTTGGTGTTCATCAGGAAAGATTGGTCACGTACGTACCAACCGGCAATTTCAAAAATCAGGGCAATGCCCACCATCACGACAAAAATCCCGGTATCTTTTGGCAGCTTGTGACGCAAGTTACTAAAGAAGGAACTCTGTTCTGCGGCCTGCGGGGCCGTAATTTTTACGTTACTCATAGGTGTCTCACGCCTCACTCGGATGCCAACGACAAAATGGATTCCTGATTGGCCTCTTCTTTATCGAGGATGCCGGTTATACGTCCGCCGTGCATAACCATCACGCGGTCGCTCATGCCGAGAATTTCTGGCAGTTCGGACGACACCATAATGATGGCCACGCCGCGATTCGCCAGTTCACTGATTAAGCGATAAATCTCTGCTTTTGCACCAACGTCGATACCGCGCGTTGGCTCGTCGAGAATCAGGATCTTCGGTTGCGCCAGCAGCCAGCGGGCAATCAGCACCTTCTGCTGGTTACCGCCGCTGAGGTTATTGATGATCTGATCCATGGTTGGGGTTTTGATGTTCAGCTTGCGAATCTGATCCATGCAGTCCTGCGCCATTTTGATGTGGCTAACAAAACCGCTTTTATGGGTGTAATCGGGCATGTTGACGATGCTCATGTTCTCCATCACCGACAACACCAGGAACAGCCCCGACTTTTTACGGTCTTCGGTGAGGAACGCCATGCCCTTCTCAATCGCCGTGGAAGGCGAATCGATCTTCACCGGCACGCCATCAATCAGGATTTCACCGCTGTCGAAACTTTCCATACCGAACAGGCTTTCCATCACTTCACTGCGTCCCGCACCGACCAAACCGGCCACGCCGAGGATTTCCCCTTTGCGCACCGAGAAATTGATGTCGGTGAAGCGGTCTTTGCAGGTCAGATTGCGCACCGTCAGCACATCTTCGCCAATTTCCCCGTTGAATTTTGGGAACAGCTGGGTCAGTTCACGGCCAACCATCTGCGTGATCAGTGACTGGCGGGTGTATTCGCTGGTGTTATTGCTGCCCACCCACGCACCGTCACGGAAGATGCTGATCTCATCGGTGATGGCGAAAATCTCATCCATCTTATGGCTGATATAGATGATGGCTTTGCCCTGCTCGCGCAGGTCACGGATGATGGTGAACAGATGCGCCACTTCGGTTTCCGTTAGTGCCGAGGTCGGTTCATCCATAATCACGATGTCCGCGTTCCACGACACCGCTTTAGCGATTTCCACCATCTGCTGCGACGCAATACTCAGCTCGCCCACCATACGATCGGCTTTCAGACGGATATTCAGTTTATTCAGCAATTCCTGCGTCTGTTTATTCAGCTTGCCGTGGTCAACAAAGCCGTACTTCATCGGTTCGCGACCGAGCCAGATGTTTTCGGCCACGGTCATGTAAGGCACCAGATTGAGCTCCTGGTGAATCATGGAGACGCCGGAACGCAGCGCATCCATGGTGTCCTGAAACTGCACTGGCTCCCCTTTAATGCGAATGGTGCCCTTATCGGGACGATACATCCCGATAAGGCATTTCATTAAAGTAGATTTGCCCGCGCCATTTTCACCCATCAGGGCATGTACCGACCCCGGTTTAATACGTAGTGAGACATTGTCGAGTGCCTTCACTCCGGGGAAGAACTTGCTGATGCCTTCGGCTTCAAGCGCAAAAGCGGTCATACATCACCTCCGTACGGCTGAGTCGGTTACGGTTTATTTCTGGTTCTGACTGGCGAATTTTTCGTAGTTATCTTTGGTGATCAGCTGGAACGGGATATCGACCACTTTCTGCACTTTCTCGCCGTTAATCAGCTTGACCGCCGTTTGCACAGCGCCTTCACCCTGACCTTTCGCATCCTGGAACACGGTAGCGACCATCTTGTCGTTCTTGATCATCTGCAGTGCATCCGGCGTGCCATCAACACCCGCAACCAGGATGTGATTCGGGTTTTTGCCCAGCGCCTGCAGCGCACCAATCGCCATTTCATCGTTGTTGGAGGCGATTGCCTGAATGTCATCGCCCGCCGTCAGCCAGTTGCTCACCACGTCTACCGCATCGTTACGGGTAAATTTGGCAGTTTGTTTCTGAATCACTTTGATGCCCGGATATTTCGCCACCACAGCTTCCACACCTTTGGTGCGTTCACGCGTCGATTCGTTAGCCAGGTCACCCAGTAGAATCGCCACGTTGCCTTTGCCGTTCATCTTTTTAGCCAGCGCTTCCATCTGCAGACGACCCGCCAGTTCAGAATCGGAACCAACGAATGCCATTTTGTCTTTCAACTCGCCAGCCGGTTTACGGTTGACGAACACCAGCGGTACGCCGGCTTTCGCGGCTGCATCCACCAGCGGTTTCACCGCGTTGGTATCAACCGGGTTCACGATAATGGCGTCAACGCCCTGACCAATGAAGTTCTGCACCTGTTGTAGCTGCTGAGCCACGTCGCCTTTGGCGTCTTCAACCTGGCCTTTGATATTGTCTTTTTGCATCTCTTTCTGCATTGCGGTGCGCAGAATGGTGAGGAAGTTGTCATCAAACAGCGCCATAGAAACGCCCACCTGAAGATCTTTTGCCATGACAGCGGCAGGTAACATGCAAACTAACAGGGAAGTTAATAACGCTTTTTTGAATTTCATAGGTAACCCTTCTTATTCGTTAACATGCTCAGGTTGGCTGAGACCGCGAATGAAAAATATCTTTTACATTCACCCAACGTCGCTGGCGTTTTTTTTGTGGTTGTAGAGGTAAGGCTTCTGGTCTAACGCTATCGGTTTACTGCATCTTTTCGGTGTAACTCACTACTTATCAGCCAGTTATTTTCGAAATGCCATTTCAGATGAATGAAGTCGTTTCGCCGGTGATGATTAGCAGTTCATTTATTTCATCCGATTGACATTTGAAACTTTCATCATAAAAGCACTGAAATGATTGTTTTAAAATCGGCAAATAACAAAACTTTGACATGCCTCTAACATCTCAAAGGAATTGCGTTTAAAGTGAGATCTTGCTGGCAGTTTAGAATCTGATCATTCAAGGCAGAAAAGCAGCATTCCGCTGCTTTTACGCGCACTTAAACTAAAAGTGTGCAGTCGGGCTTTGACAACGGGGATCGGCATCGCTAATATGCGCCTCGTTCACACGATTCCTCTGTAGTTCAGTCGGTAGAACGGCGGACTGTTAATCCGTATGTCACTGGTTCGAGTCCAGTCAGAGGAGCCACATTTAGAGAAGCCCGCTTAGGAAACTAAGCGGGCTTTTTGCTTTCCTGTATTCATCCAAAGATCTGCTCTGACGATCCCGCCCTTTCCTGAAGTATCATAAATGACACTTTTCGCCTTCATGTTTGATTTTGTCGCATGGAGTTGTCGATAAAATAGCTAATAAGTTCAAAAATGACCCTTTAGGCTTTATAGTCGACTCATATCGTAAAAAGCAGGCTAGAAAATGCGTGGCAGTGTCAAAAATGAACCTTGATGACATCAAATCTCAACTCGACAAGCTTTCTGAATCAGATCGACAGACCGTGATGGAAGAGTGGGCGTTGAGTACTCAATCTTTAAATGAAGATGCTCCGTACGACATACGCGCTCTCAACGCTTTAGAATTTTCATTATTGCCGCAGCTCCTGACGCGTGAACTTAAGCAACAAAATATCACTTATGAAGAGATGTCCATGCAAATTGGCGTTTCAATCTCGACGTTTAAGCGAATGATTGCCAAACCATCATCAGCAAAGGCGATTAATCTCCATGCATTGCTTAAAGAGCTTGGAATAAAAGTATGGCTCGAAAAATAGCGGTGTGGCTTTACAACCATCCTGTCGGGACGTTGAGTGAAGTGGAAAGGGGTTTTGCTTTCTGCTATCAGCCCAATTATAGCGGGCCAGCAATATCTCTTAGCATGCCGGTGAGATCTGAGCCTTACTTTAGTGAAGAGCTTCATCCTTTCTTCAAAGGATTAGCCCCAGAGGGATGGTTGCGTAAACGATATTCTGAAATTCAGAAAATTGACGACAAAGATCTGTTCGGTTTACTGATGCAGAATGGTGACGACTTGCTCGGTGCAGTCGTACTCAAAGAGATGACTCAATGAATCCTGAACGCTGCCTGATAAATTTAAAACTGCTGAAAGAATCCGAGTTGAATACAGGTTATTCGACAAAAGGCATTAAACATTTACTGGGTAGTTTGCAAGTGTCCCTAAGCTTGCCATTCACCCGTAGCCAGTTTATTCAGGAACTTCCTGAGCGCCAGAAAGGGATGAGCATTTCAGGCTATCAACCCAAGCTCTCTCTCCGCCTGGAAGCAGGAGAATTGCATGTAGTCAGCAACGACGGAACCTATATTCTTAAACCTTCACCAGAAGAGTATCCGCACCTGGCGGAAAATGAGCATGCAACGATGAGCCTGATGCGGCGCCTGAAATTTGACGTTCCTTCCTTTGGACTTATGCCGTTTAAGCATGATGACAGCCGGCCAGATGAACTCGCTTTTGTCATCAAGAGATATGACCGGACGGGGGCTGATAAAGCCAGATTGCATCAGGAGCAGTTGGATGGCGCGATGGGCCTCGGCGATAAATATGGCTATATAGATAATAAGAAGGCCACAAGTTATGAGAAAGCCGCTAAATTTCTCAATCATTCGGTAAGTAGCAGTTTGAAGAGTAAACGAGACCTCTTTTTACGCATCGTCTATGCCTATGTATTGGGGAATAATGATTTTCATCTGCGCAATATCGGCATCATTCTTCCCGAAAAGGGAGCGCCTTATTTGGCCCCAGTTTATGACTTTATCAGCGTCGTTCCCTACCCTGCGGCGTTTAAAGAATATTTAGCGTTGCCACTTCTGGAGCGGGAAGAAAATGATGCAGAAAGCGCCCCAGGAATTAATTCCATCTACGGGGAATATCTGGGAGCGGACTTTGTCCTGCTCGCGCAAGGTATGGATATTCATCCCACTTTGGCCAAAAAATGGCTAAGCGAAATTATCAGTAACCATCAGCTGATTATTGATACCTACACTGAAAGTCACATGCCAGAAGCGCAGCGAGAAACTATTCTCGAATATATTGCGCGGCGGATAACCTTATTGGCGGTCACTGAGCTTTAGCTTGAATCAGGCCTGAGATTTGCACTTAACAGAGTCACTATAAGTGGCGTAGGGTACGTCAGTTGAGCTTAAATCGGTCGCCATAAATGGCGCCCCTACGAAAACGCACCGGAACATTGTAGGGTCGCCATTTATGGCGACCTGGTTACCACGTGCAACTACGCCAGCGGAGCCAGCTCCAAACTGCTGCGGAAATCGTTGCCGACATAATCTGTATCGATCAGCTGGCGGCGACGCAGTTCTGGTAGCAGGCCGTTGAGCAGCAAATCCTGCTGATCGGGCTGGCCGAGTCCATGCAGCGAAATCACATCCAGCACGCCGGCGCGGTAGCGCTCTTCGATAGCATCGGCCAGGGTTGCTGGCGTTCCGGCGACAAACCAGTGACCGGTCTCTTCAGCTTTAATGATCAGCTCACGCAGGGTTAATCCTTCCAGCGCATAGCCACGGAAAATGGCTGCGCGTCCCTGACGACGATGCACCTGCGCCAGCTCCGGAATAAACGCGGCGGGCAGCGGTTGATCGAGCGGCAAATCGCGCAGATCCACCTCGCCGCCCAGCATATCGGCCACGCGCAATCGGCCCTGTTCATAGTTGATGCGTTCATGCTTATCGCGCAACCGGCGCGCCACATCGGCGTCGCTGTCGCCAATGATGGCGTGGAACGAGTTCATGATCAGCGGCGGATTGTGTTCGCGGCCAAAACGTCGCGCCCGCTGCTGCACATCAGCCACGAAGGTTTGCGCGGCATCGAAGGTGGGCTGCGAGGTGTAAATCACCTCGGCATAACGTGCGCCGAGGGTTACGCCCGCTTCGGATTGTCCCGCCTGGAACTGCACCGGACGGCGCTGTGGCGGCGGCGGTACGTTAAGCGGACCCGCCACCTGGAAATAGTCGCCGCGATAGTTAATCGGATGCAGTTTGGTGTGATCGAGACGAATGCCGCCGCTGGCCGTGCGCTGCGCTGCCGCGCGTTCGTTGGCGTCATACAGCGCGTTCATCACCTCGATAAATTCGGTGGCGCGCGCGTAGCGCTCCTGCGGTGGCGGCAGCTGGCTTTCACCAAAGTTCTCCTCGCCAACTGATGAAGTCACCGCGTTCCAACCCGCGCGGCCGCCGCTGATGTGATCGAGCGTGCCAACCTGACGCGCCAGATTATACGGATGCAGCCAGCTGGTGCTGACGGTGGCGATTAAACCGATGTGCGATGTCACCTGGCTCAATGCCGCCAGCGCAATCAGCGGATCTTGCGTGCCGGTGGTGCCGGCTAATCCGGCCGGATCGGCCTGCAGCAAATCGGCGGTAAACAGCCCGGTGATCTTTTCGCGCTCGGCAATCTTCGCCAGTTCAATGGCGCGTGTGATGCCCACGCCTGGCTGGCTGTCATTGGCGGCGGAAATCACACTGCTGGCGCCGACCAGCGTTTTCAGTTTTCTGCGATACGTTTGCGACACAACACTCTCCTTTATGGTTGTCGCGCGAAATCCGCTTTGACGTTGTTTAAGGCGTCCGCATCGATCAGCAGACGTAAGCCGGTGCGGGCCAGCACGCGCGCGCCAATCAGCAGCGCCTGATAGCCGCGCTCAGAGTTGGCCGCTTCACGGAAGGGCACGGTGTGGAAAATCAGATCGTCGGGGCCAATTTTCAGCCACGGATGCGCCGTCGGCACCGCGTGGCTGATGTCGCCGGCATCGGTCGAGACTTTGTTCTTCTGCGGCGAGAGATCAACCTTCTCGCCTGCCGCAGTGAACTCCTCCAGCAGCAAGGCATCCAGCGCTGAGTTGAGTTTGAAATCGCGCGGGCCAATCTGATGGTCAATCTCGACGCGCGCACCGGTCGCCAGCGCCACGCCTTCGGCAATGGCGCGCAGACGCGGCTCAAGGGATTCCACCACTTCGCGGCTGTCCGCGCGGATGTAGTAGTGCGCCGACGCGTATTCCGGGATCACGTTTGGGGCCTGGCCGCCGTTGGTGATAATGCCGTGCACGCGCACGCCATCCGGCAGTTGCTGACGCAGCACGCTGATGCCGTTGTAGAGCAGCACCAGCGCATCCAGCGCGTTGATCCCTTCATGCGGCGCGCTGGCGGCGTGCGACGGCTTGCCGTAGAAGTGGAAATAGAGATGATTATTGGCGAGCGTGGATTCGGTCAGGCGGGTTTTGCCCGAGGGATGCACCATCAGCGCTACATCGACGTCTTTGAGGTAGCCGGCTTCGACAAAGCGCTTTTTCACGTTGCCTTTGGGGCCGCCCGGTCCGGCTAATCCGCCCTCTTCCGCTGGCGTGCCTAACACCACCACGCGTCCACCGGTTTGATCCAGCACCTGCGACAGCGTGATGGCTGCCGCCACGCTGGTGGTGCCAATCAGGTTGTGACCGCAGGCGTGACCGATACCGATCAGCGCGTCATATTCTGCGAGAAAAGCGATAGTGGGGCCCGGTTTGTCGCTGGCCTTGACCGCGTAGAACGCGGTTTCGTGTCCGGCGACGTTAATTGTGACGTCAAAATCCTGCGCCCTGAGTAATTGGGTTAGCTGCTCGCTGGCGAAATATTCGTTGTTGCCAGTTTCGGGATTTTGAAATATCGCCTGCGATACCTTGAGGTAAGCGGCGCTGTGTTGTTCGAGGTTGTTTTCGAGCGTGAGCTGAAGTGGATTCAGCGACATGAGCATTCTCCTTTGGCAAAAAAATGCGCAATAAATTGCGCCGCTACAGTAGATGCACGTATTCGTAGCGGCGCGATTTATCGCGCATCAATGATAATCAATGACGCTTATCGATACGCTGCACCAAGCGGTCGCCGACCCACTGAATGCCGCACACCAGCACAATCAGCACCGCGATCACCGCAATCATCACTGAGGTTTCAAAGCGCTGATAGCCATAACGGATCGCCAGATCGCCCAGTCCGCCTGCGCCAATCGCGCCGGCCATCGCCGAAGCACCAATCAGCGCGACGAGCGTGACGACAAAACCAGACAGAATGCCGGGCAGCGCTTCCGGGATCAGCACGTCCCAGACAATGCGCAGCTTGCTGGCGCCCATGGCGCGCACCGCATCAATCAGGCCGCGATCGACATCACGCAGCGACACTTCTGCCACGCGCGCGAAGTACGGCGTTGCGGTGATCGACAGCGGCACAATCGCGGCCCAGGTGCCGAGCGAGGTGCCGACCAGAAAACGGGTAAAGGGAATCAGCGCCACCAGCAGAATAATGAACGGCAGCGAGCGGAAGCTGTTGATGATCAGGCCCAGCACGCGATTAACGCCGCGATGTTCGGCAATGCCGCCAGGGCTGGTCATCACCAGAATCAGGCCGAGCGGCAAGCCCGCTACCAGCGAAAACAGGCCGGAAATCAGCGTCATTAATACCGTTTCGCCTAACGCATTGAGTAAAAGATCAATCATGACTGGCGACATAACCCACCAACTCCACTTGAGCCTGCTGCGCGTGCAGCCAGCTGAGAATCTGTTGCTCGTCGGCCGCGTTCGCCGCCGGGAGCGCAATAAAGAAACGCACCACCGCGTAGTGCTGGATATGATCGATGCCGCCCTGCAGCAGGCGGAATTTGCCCGGCAGCGCGCCGGCAAAGCGGGTGAGCAGATCGCCCTGCGCATCGTCACCGGCAAAATGCACGCTGTAGATGGCGTCGCCCTGTTTCTCATCGCTGAGGCGCGCGGCAATATTTTCCGGCAGCTGCGGCAGCAAACCGCGCAGCAGCGTGCGCGTCAATTGCGAGTTGGGATGCGCAAACACCTGCCAAACCGGACCTTGTTCAATGATTTCACCGGCATCAATCACCGCCACGCGATGCGCCACGGATTTGATCACTTCCATCTCATGGGTAATCAGCAGAATGGTGATGCCGAGTTTTTGATTCAGGGATTTGAGCAGCGCCAGAATTGAGCGCGTGGTTTCCGGATCGAGCGCCGAGGTGGCTTCATCGCACAACAGCAGCGCCGGACTGGCCGCCAGCGCGCGGGCAATGCCAACGCGCTGTTTTTGGCCGCCGGATAACGCCGCCGGATAGCTTTGCGCTTTGTCCGCCAGTCCTACCAGTTCCAGCAGTTCCGCCACGCGCTGCTGGCGTTGCGCTTTATCCATGCCGGCAATTTTCAGCGGCAACGCAACGTTCTGCGCCACCGTTTTTGCTGACAGCAGATTGAAGTGCTGGAACACCATGCCAACGCGACTGCGCACCGTTTGCAGCTGTTTTTCCGACAGGCCGGTGATGTTCCGGCCTTCGATTTCAATGACGCCTTCATCAGGTTGTTCCAGCCCGTTGAGACAGCGGATCAGCGTGGATTTCCCCGCGCCGCTGCGTCCAATCAGGCCAAGAATTTCGCCTTTCTGCACCGTCAACGAGATATCGCGCAGCGCCTGGGTTTGTCCAAAGCGACGTGACACGCCTTGCAGGCGCACCACGCTGCCGCTGTCGCGAAACTTCACCTGCGCCTCGTCATGGGCACTTTCCGCCACGCCGCGTTTGACGGCGGTAAAGGGCGTTTCGGCTGCTGAGAATAACGTCATCTTGTTCGTTCCTTACCAGGCCGTTTCGCCCGTGCCTTTGTAGACCTTGTCAAACACGGTCTTCACGGCATCGTTCTGATAAGAAGCCACCAGCGTTTTCACCCACGGCGCGCTGACGTTCTCTTTCTTCACCGCAATAAAGTTGTTGTACGGGTTATCTTTTACCGGCTCCTGCGCAATGCGGTCTTCTGCGGTCAGGCCACTTTTCAGCGCCCAATCGGTGTTGACGACGGCGGCATCCAGATCAGGAACGGAGCGGCCGATGATGCCGGAATCCAGCTCTTTGATTTTCAGATGATGCGGATTCGAGGTGATATCTGCGGTGGTGGCCGCGATGCCAACGCCCGGCTTCAGCTTGATCAGGCCTTGTTGCTCAAGCAGCACCAGACCGCGCGCTTCGTTAGAGGGATCGTTTGGCACGCCAATCACCGCGCCCTCTTTCAGCTCTTTCGCGCTTTTTACTTTTTTCGAGTAGAGACCAATCGGCCACACGGCGGTATCGCCGACGCGCACGATGTCGTAGTGATTGACCTTGATTTGGTTATTAAGGAACGGCTGATGCTGGAAGGCGTTGGCATCCACTTCGCCGTTTTGCAGCGCTTCGTTCGGCTGGTTGTAGTCGTTGAAGATCACGGTTTTCACCGTTAAGCCTTTTGCCGCCGCCTGTTTGATCACTTCGCGCCAGACGTCCTCATCTTCGCCGCTGATGATGCCGACTTTAATCGAGGTTTTATCCGCCGCATGGGCGATGGACAGCGGCGACAGCGCCGCACTGGCCAGCAGCAAAGCGCCAGCCGTTAACAGGAATTTATTTTTTACTGATGACAGACGTGTGTGCATAAAATGCTTCCTAATCGTTATAATTGCGCGAGTCAAAATAAGCTGTCGTAACGACAGATGACCGCAGTATACGCAGTTGCTTATTCCTGCATTATGATTTATTCAGAAATGCTATTCCTGAAAAGCATAAAGCCGCAGCGCCGCTCGCATCGCCACAAGCGAGAAAATGGCTGTGTTATCCTCTTCCTTTTGATGGACTTGTTACTGAGCGCTATGTCGGACACCACACCTAAACGAAAAAATGACCCTGAAGGGCTGAAGAAACGCATCCTTGCCGGTGCGCTGAAAATGTTCGCCGAGTTCGGTATGCAAGGCGCGCGGCTGGAGCAGATCGCTGAGCACGCGCAAACCACCAAACGCATGGTGGTGTATCACTTTGGCAATAAAGAGCAGCTCTATATTGAGGTGCTGGAGCAGGTGTATCAGGCGATTCGCCAGCATGAAACCGGCCTCAATCTCGCCGAGATGGAACCGGAACTGGCGATGACCAAACTGGTGGAAGCCAGCTTCGATTACCACGTTTCACACCCGGATTTTATGCGGCTGGTGTGTACCGAAAACCTGCTGCGCGGGCGCTACATCATGCAATCCGAACGCATCAAGGCACTGAACAAAAGTGCGCTTGATGTGCTGGATGACATTCTGACGCGCGGCCAGCAGCAAGGCCTGTTCATTGCTGGGCTGGATACCGTGGATGTGCACCGTTTGCTGAGCAGCATTTGTGTGCATCACGTCTCCAATCGTTACACCTTTCACACGCTGTTCACGCCGAACGATAGCGAAGAAGACAGCATCCGCCGCAACCGCCAGTTAGCCGTCACCGCCACGCTGCGTTATGTGCGCAAAGCCCCGTAGGCTGCGGCTGCGCGCTGATGGTCTACGCTTTTAATTTTGGGACTGTCACAGACCTCAGACTAAGGAACGCCGTAGTGAACAAAGATCCCCACCTTTATCCCTTACGCCATACGCACAATACCGATCAGGACAGCGCACTGTGGAACTGGGCGCAAAACACGGTGGTTGGTCAGCGTAATCAGTTACAACAGCCGCAAACTGAAGCGGAGTTACAACAACTGCTGCGCACCGCCAGCGGCAAAGTGCGCGTGCTGGGCAGCCGCTTGTCGCCGGGCCGCATGCTCGGCGTTGATGAGCAGGATTTGCTGCTGGATCTCAGCGCGTTCAACGGCGTGATCGCGCAAGACGAAGACAGCGTCACCTTTGCCGCCGGTACGCCGCTGGAGCAGGTTTACAGCACCTTAACCGAGATGGATCGCATGCTGGCCTCGTCGCCAGGCGTGATTGCGGTGCAAACGCTGGCGGGCGCGATGGCCACCGGCACGCACGGCCAGGGTTTAGCACAAAGCTCAATCGCCGATGAAGCGCTGCGCATCCGCATGGTATTGGCTGACGGCAGCGTGCGTGAATTTGTGCGCGGCGAGCCCGATTTCGCCGCCGCGCAGGTTTCGCTCGGCACCTTGGGCATTGTGACGGCCGTGACGCTGCGCACCCGACCTTTCCGCCTGTTTACCTGCCACAAATTCGCCGTCTCCGCCGATACGCTGGAGAACGATCTGATCGAATGGAATCAGCAGTATGAGATGAGCAAAGCCTGGTGGTTTGTCGATGACAACCTGATGCACGTGTGGAACGCGCATGAAGCCAGCGATGAAGAGTCGCAAGCCTGGCACGCCAATCAGCGCGAGGTGATTGAGCATGGCGATGACACCGACAGCAGCCTGAATGACACCATCGACCAGACGCTGGCGCAGATGCATCGCGATACGCAGATTCACGGCAAAGGCGGCAAACAATTCCGCACCGTGACGCGCTTCCGCGATTTCACTGACATCAGCGGCGATATCTATCAGCTGTTTTGTCGCGGCATTGCCGTGCCGCAGATCAACGTCGAGATCGGCGTGCCGCTGGAGAAAACGCCGCAGATTATCAGCAAGATCAAAGCGTGGTATGCCGAGAATCATCCGCATATGCACTATCCGATCATTCTGCGTTGCACCGGTGCGTCTGAAGCCTGGCTCAGCCCGGCGTATCAGCACGCCACCTGCTTCTTTGGCTTTGTGGTCTATTACGCCGATGACGGTTCGCTGTCGCAGGATGGCCTGCATTTTCTCACCGAAGTTGAGAAGCTGCTGGCGGCCGAAGGCGGACGTCCGCACTGGGGCAAATATTATGATCCGCAGCGCTATCAGTGGCGCGATATCTATCCGCAGTGGGACGCTTTCCGCGCGGTGCGCAACCAGCTCGATCCACAACGCCGTTTTAGCAATGACTATGTCACTGCTTTGTTTGATTAAGTTTGAGGGGGAGAAACCATGTTTGCATGGGTAACGCTGTTAACGCAGCCGGACTATTTTATTGGCGTGAAGGCGCTGCACCGCTCGCTGAAGCGCAGTGAAACCCGCTGGCCGCTGATTGTGATGGTCACCGACGCCATCGATCTGGAGACGCGTGAAGCGTTGCAGGCGCTGGGCTGCGTGATCCATCCGGTGGATCCGCTGATGCCGAATGCCGAACTGGAGCAGCATTACGCTTCGGCGCAATTTGGTGAAGTGTGGAGCAAGCTGCGCGCGTGGGAGCTGGTTGATTGTGAGCGCGTGGTGTTTCTCGATGCCGATATGCTGGTGCTGCGCAATATGGATGAGCTGTTTACGCTCGATCTGGGCGAGCATGCGCTGGCAGCGTGCCACGCCTGTCGCTGCAATCCCAACCAGATCGCCAGTTATCCCGCCAGCTGGCAGCCAGAGAATTGTCACTATACCTGGCAGGATCGCGGCGAACCGGCACCGTCCACGCTCGATCGTTATCTGAACGGTGGTTTCCTGGTGCTGAAGCCGGATCTGGCGGTGTTCGAGTGGCTGCAGGAGAAAGTGGCGGGCATTACCGATTTGCGTCGCTATCCGTTCTCGGAGCAGGATTTGCTTAATGAAGTGTTCGAGGATCGCTGGCTGCCGCTTTCGTATAAATACAATGCGCTGAAAACCTTGCCGTTCCAGCACAGCAAGATGTGGCGCGAAGATGAGGTGAAGAATCTGCACTTTATTCTGGCGAAACCGTGGAAACGCGATTTGAATCAACCTGAGTCGGAACGCGACCGCTATTACGCGCTGGATAAGCTGTGGTGGGAGTTGGCGGCGAAATAAAAAAAACAGCGCGATTCGTCGCGCTGTTTCATATGAATTGCGCATTACTGCGCGCCTGGTCGCCATAAATGGCGACCCTACGATTTATTGCGCTTTTGGCTCGCCCATCGCTTTCAATTTCTTCGACAGCTCGCGACGCTCTTTGGAGAGGTCAGCGTTTTTGATGATGTACTCATCAACGCGGTCTTCATAGTCCACACGCATGCTGGCGATAATTTCCTGCACCGCCTCGATGCTCATGCCTGGTTTGATGTATTCACTCAGGTTGTCCAGCAGCAGCACACGTTTCTGGTTATCACGGACTTTCTTCTCGTTATCCACGATTTCGCGCTGCAGTTTGTTTTTACGACGGAACATACGCACAAACTCCAGTACGTCCTGAAATGATTGCTTGGCATTTTCCATGTTGGCACCTTTCTTGAGGCCTGCGTCGGCAGGCGGAATAGTCATAACGTTTAGCTTAGCGGCTTGGCCGCCAGGGTTGCAATTCTCACCGCTAAATTCGGACTGGCGCTTATCTTAGCGCAAAGAAAGGGTGATTCACATTAAGTCCTTGCCTGAGAAAACTATTTACGCAGCGCCAGGCGCACTAAATCGGTCATACGCTCCAGCTGACGCGCCTGTTCGAGGCTCAGCCAGACGTAACCATAAATCGCCGTGGTTTCGGAACGTCCGCTACGATTGGCAATCAGCTGCTCCAGTTCCTGGGTGATCTCCTCCAGCGCGTGGCTGTTGGCGGTGATCTGCTCGGTTTCGCCTTTCACCATCAGCGTTGCCAGCGCATTCAACGTGTCTTCCGTCATCTGCTGCGTGCGGCGCAGCGTGGGCGCGTTAAGCATAATCAAGTGGCTTTCACGCGACGACCACCATGCATCAATCTGCATCTGCATGGTGTTAACCATATTGCGATTGATGGTTTGGATCGCCTCAAACACCGATTTCGGAATGCGTGTCTCTTTGCTCGCCGGCTCCAGCAGCGCGCGCATTTTGATCACGCCGCTCAGCAGTTTCTGGAAAGGTTTATTCAGCCGCGGTTTCTCCAGCAGATTGGCGGAGAAACCGGTGTGATGCAGTTTGGCCATGGCGATAAACGCATCCGACAACTGGATACGCCAATGGGTGTAGGCGCGCTGCGCCCATATCGCGCTAAACAGCAGCGCCATCAGTGAACCGAGAATCACATCGCCACCGCGCCACATGGCGATGGTGAAATCTCCGGCCGGTGCGCCAACCACCACGCCGAGCGTGATGCCGATCAGCAGCGCCATGTAGGGATGTTTGCCCAGCGTCAGATAGCCGCAGACCACCATCACAATGGCGCACCACACCAGCATCACCGGCAGTGAAAACAGCTCAAGCTTGAGCGCGATCAGCCCGGAAATCAGACCGGCAAACGTGCCGCTGATACGCTGCACCACGCGCGGCAGCACGTTGCCCCAGGTGGAAATCGGCCCCATCACCACCACCAGCGTAATCAGCGGCCAGGTGCCTTCGGGAATGTCGGTGAGCCGCACAAACAGGAAACACAGCACAAAGGCGATAGCGATGCGCACGCCGTGCACGGCGCGATAGTGGCGGTAGAACCAGAACTCAATCTGCGAGATGGGCTTGTCGGCGCGTAACATGGTTGTCCGGGAACGCTAAAAATTTGCGCGCTATGTTACCCTGGCGACGGCGGCGGCATCAGGGTCGAACGCAACTATTTTTCGTCTTTTGCTGAAATTCAACATGGACGTTACATCTGATTTTCCCAATGGAAACATTGATGTAACGCAGCGGTTTGGTGCGGGCATTGAAAAGGTCGCCATGAATGGCGACCCTACGGACTGAGGGATCC
>NZ_JACAPA010000123.1:0-379 GCF_013385945.1 Pantoea sp. B9002 | reverse complement strand
CGATGTGGAGACGAAAAGTATCGAGATGAAATTCGCGGGGCGCGCAATATAGCACAAATTTTGATCAAGTCCGACGATAACAGTCGGTTTTACCTGCGTCCATCCGCCCAGGTGCAAGCCGACAACTATCTAGTGCCGCCGCCCGACCGCCTTGTCGTTAGCTGACGCTTCAAAAAACCGGCAAGGCTACCGTCATGACTCCAACCTCTCCCCAACTCACCACCGAACAGTCTCATTTCGACGTGATCAAAGAGCATTTGCCAGCCTGGCTGCTCAATGCCCCCGGCGAGCAACGCAACGCCTTGCGCCAGAGCATGCTCGCCAGTTGCAATTCCCGGCACGAGGTCCAGCGGATGATGGCAAAACTGCAATCGCCCGA
>NZ_JACAPA010000122.1:0-330 GCF_013385945.1 Pantoea sp. B9002 | reverse complement strand
CAGGGAGATCTGCTGGGTGGTCGCGGTCTGCACCTGGATCAACATGCCCGGATGCTGCTGGTGGAAGTCGCCCAGACGCGGGATCAGCCAGCGCATGGCAAAGGTCGCGGGCGCACTGACCCGCAGCAACATGCTGGCGCTGCCCTTGCCGTAGCGTTGCGCGGCATCGTTGATTCGCTCGAACGCCTCACTGACCTCCAGGGCAAACGCCAGCGCATGTGAAGTCGGCGCCATGCGCTGTCCGGAACGCTCGAACAGCTTCTGTCCCAGCCACTCTTCCAGGCTCTGGATCTGTCGGCTCACCGCGCCATGAGTGACATTCAGTTCCTC
>NZ_JACAPA010000121.1:0-318 GCF_013385945.1 Pantoea sp. B9002 | reverse complement strand
GTCGTCTTCCCACCAGACGTACACTTCATCACCCCAGGTCGGCCGCGCGCCCTGGCGCTCGGCGTTGGCGACGAAGGACTGCACCAGCTTGCCGCTCGGCAACTCGACGTAGAACACCGAGTGACCACCGAGGTAGGCGATATCGTGCACCTTGCCGCGCGACCAGTTGTACTCGCATTGCGGCTGCGTCGTGGTGACCAGCAGCTTCTCCGGACGAATCGCGTAGGTCACGCTCTTGTCCTGGACCGAGGTGGACACGCCGTGGCCGACATAGATACTGCGTTCCAGCTCGGGGCTGGTGATCCGCGCATAACCTTC
>NZ_JACAPA010000120.1:0-340 GCF_013385945.1 Pantoea sp. B9002 | reverse complement strand
CAATCATCATCGGCAACAGCTATGACCTTTGGGTCAGCAACAGCATGAAAGATACGTTCTGCGAGGTCCTCACAGCTGTTGCGGCCCTGGAAGGCCATGACATCACGGCCATATACGAGGAAGCGCCCGGTGTGGCCGGCACGTACGGTGTCTCAGGCATCGGCATCCACCTCGACGAATTTCATCACTACCTCGGCGGACGGGCCGGCGTTCGACACCACCTCGATCTGTGCCGTACCCGGCTGGACGAAGTCGCCGAATCCTGCGGTCTGTCACCAGCAGGCTCAGAGCGCATGGCACACCTGCTTGCCTGGGCAGCCCATCAAATGGACGGTCACCC
>NZ_JACAPA010000119.1:0-368 GCF_013385945.1 Pantoea sp. B9002 | reverse complement strand
TGGCGGTGACGCCATGGCCGCGACGCAGGGCTTCTTCCAGCAACTGGCTACCGGCACGACCGGTAGCACCAATGATTGCAATCTTGCTCATGACGCTCTCCAAATGGGTTGTTTACGGTCAATCAGGCGGTGAGCGGGCTCACCATTTCATTTCACCTTTGGCGACCTTGGCGCTGAGTTCCAGGGAGGACGCTTCGCCCAGGTCCGGGTAACGCTGTTTCATGGCCGCGATCAACTGCGTGGAATCCTGGGCCTTGGCGGTCTCTTCATCAAAGGCCTTGATGTAGTCCGCGGTGAACTGCGCCGCCGCCACGGAATGCGCGGCGTCGCCGAGGTAATGGCCGGGCACCAGGGTCTGCGGTTGCAGC
>NZ_JACAPA010000118.1:0-500 GCF_013385945.1 Pantoea sp. B9002 | reverse complement strand
ACTACTTCGAGCAGGTGCAATACCGGGTGGTGCACAAGGGCCAGGACCACACACTGGTGATCAGCGCACGAGGCAAACGCAGCGGCACCGACTACCTGCGCCTGGGGCTCAACCTCTCCGACGACCTGCGCGGCGACAGCGCCTTCAATATCGGCGCCAGTTATCGGGTCAACGGCATCAACCGCCTCGGCGGCGAATGGCTGACACGCTTCCAGATCGGCGACACACAGGATCTCTACAGCGAGTTCTACCAGCCGCTGGACGAGGGCTCGCGCTACTTTGTCGCGCCTTACATCAATGCCCAGTCACAGAACGTCGAGGCCACCCTCGACAGCGACCCGATCGCCGAGTACCGGCTGGAACGTTATGGTTTCGGCCTCAACCTGGGACGGCAGATCGCCAATAACGGGGAGATCCGTTTCGGCATCGGCGAAGCCTGGGGCAAGGCCGACGTCAAGATCGGCGATCGCGACCTGCCGCGGGTGAGCTTCAGCGAAGGC
>NZ_JACAPA010000117.1:0-380 GCF_013385945.1 Pantoea sp. B9002 | reverse complement strand
CAGGGAGGGGCCTTTTACAGGATATGTTTCTCAACAACGTAGGACTTTTCTTCAAAATCCATAAAAATCCCCATAGCCGTTAGTCGCCACCACCCCCGATGGATTAAAGTAACGCCCCCAGCCACGACATTATTCGAATGCCGTCGGCCACCCTCTCCAGGAACACTCATCGATGGAACATCGTGAAGCGCTGCTGGCGCTGCGAACCTTTCTCTCAGCGCAGATTCTCGGCCAGGAAAAGCTGATCGAGCGCCTGCTGATCGCATTGCTGGCCGACGGTCACATGCTGGTCGAAGGCGCCCCCGGCCTGGCCAAGACCAAGGCCATCAAGGAGCTGGCCGAAGGTATCGAAGCGCAGTTCCATCGCATCCAGTTCACCC
>NZ_JACAPA010000116.1:0-351 GCF_013385945.1 Pantoea sp. B9002 | reverse complement strand
AGAATCCCGACCACCTTGTTATTGTCGTGCAGCACCAGCTTGTTGCCGGTCTGGTAACGGATCTGCAGCGCGTCGCGCATGCCGATATTCGAATCCACCAGGGTCGGGGTACGGCCCAGGGCCTCCACCGACTGGCCCTGCACCCAGCTTTGCAGGTTCAGGCTGGCGCCGTTCTGGCGGGCACCCTTGATGGTGTTGCCTTCGGCCAGGTCGATCCACGAGTCGCCGCCCGGATCGAGGCACACCGAACCGTTGACGCGTTTGCAGTTGTCCAGGGTGCGCATCAGGCTGCGTCCGCAGAGCACGTTCAGCGGGTTGGTGTGAGCGACGAAGGTGCGCACATACTCGTCC
>NZ_JACAPA010000012.1:0-2651 GCF_013385945.1 Pantoea sp. B9002 | reverse complement strand
GAATGACTTCTGGATCGATGACATCGCGATTGCGTTACACAAACCAGCAGAACCTTCGGGCGGCGCCACTGCTCTGCTGTTATCACCGGAAATTGACCTGCCAGTTGAAAATTCGCACTTCATCGACATGACGCAACAGGCGATGAGCAGTATCGATCTCAGTATTCACGACGTTCTGACGCAAGGCGCAACTGATCTCTTTATCAATGATGGCAAAGTTCAGCTTATGGTCAGCGGTGATGAAGGGCGCCAGCTCATACTGAGCGATTTACTGCCTGACGGCAGTGATAACGGGGATTGGACCAATGTGGGTAACGTCAGGGTGGCGGGTGTGGAATATGATGTTTATCACCACAGCGGCTATGATGCAGAGTTGTTGGTCAGTTTGGCCATACAGATAACGCTAGATAACCATTAATTACGAAGGTTATTCACAACCGCCATTCGCTCTATGAGCCTGTGGCGGTTTTTTTAGTTCAGATAATAGGAATTAGTCTTAGAAGAAAATACGCCATGTCAGCATCCTTAATATTTTGCGTTAATCACTAATTGTTTGAAAAAAATCTAATATTTTTCCGCCCTTCACTTTAAACGTACCCCAGCTGCACTCCAGGACCCGGCTTGATTCAGACCTTTCTTAATGCTGATAGCATTTCACCATCTGGAGATTCTCCCTTCAACGAGGGATGTCTTTCAGGCTCATTTTCAGCCATCAGCCGGTATTCTTCCGGTGTCAGGTTTTTCAGGGATTCATGAGGCCGCTCGCTGTTGTATTCCGTCAGCCAGCGCTCTGTGATTTCCCGTGCTTCATTCAGCGTTCTGAACAGATAAAAATCCCGGATTTCTGTCCGGTACGTCCGGTGATTTTTTAGGCCTTACCTAATCCGTTCCGACTGCAGAACTAATAAAATGACTCTTATAAGTTAAGGTTAGCCGGATAGCGCATCGCGTTGATAAGGAAATGACTGCCGCCGGATTGATTTAAATGCTTGTCACCGAATTCTGGGTGGCATAACAATCCCCCAAACCTATCCAAGCCGCGTCTCATATTCTTTCAACTATATTTTTGAGAATATTCTGTGATTTTCCCGCCTGAGTGCTTTAACGGGCTGGCCCTTTTATTCTTTCTCCCGGATATGGACATGACAAGCCACTCTCTTAACCTGACGTTACTCAATGACGGCGTTGCCTCGCAGCGCGTGACATTGCCGCAGGGCAAGCCCTTTTACCTTAAGGCGGTTGCGGGCCATCGCTATGTGATCACCCAGGGCGCAGCGAAAGATGCACCCGCGCCTGAGCAACTGAAGCTGAGACGCAAAGGCAAAAATCTGCAAATCTTTGCAGAGGGAGACGAACATCCGCAGCTGGTTATTCTTGACTACTACGACCATCCCGGCGATGTCATGGGTGTTGACGCCGCGGGCAATCTGCATGAATACGTCAGCGTCTCGGATACCAGCGCGCAAGCCGAGGCTTTTGACGAAAATCAAAGCGCCGTGATGGTGATGAGCCGCGACTCGGGTGGTCCGCTTGCGGGCTATTATCCGGCCAGTGATTACGGCTTCCTCAAGGCGGCGGCGGCTTTTGCCGGGCTATTAGGGCTGGGTGGCACCATTCTCGCGATGCAGAACCAGCACAGCGGCAAGGGTGAAACGGTCGCCCCTCCGAGCATCATTCAGGGCCACGATAATTTCGGCAGCGTCACCGGCACGCTGCAGCACGGGGCCGCCACCAACAATCCAGCGCCAGATATCAGCGGGCAGGGCAGCACGCCGGGCCACATTATTCACGTGTACGCCAACGGTGAGCTGCACGGCTCGGCGGTAGTGGGCGAGGACGGCAGCTGGATGTTTACGCTGCTGGCGCTGCCGGAAGGTACGCATCAGCTGACGGCAACGGAAACCAGCCTCAGCGGAACCCTCAGTCCGGCCTCCATCAGCTTTGAGCTGAACGTGGATTTAACGCCGCCGGTGGTTTCACTCGACGGCGTAAACGATGACGTTGGCAGCCTGACGGGCAACATTGTGTCTGGCGGACTGACCAACGACGGTGCGCCGCTGCTGCGCGGACGGTCGGAGCCGGGCGCCATCATCGAAATCAGCATTGATGGTGCCGTGGTCGGCAGCGTCACGGCGGATGCCGACGGCAACTGGCGTTTCCGGGCGCCGGAACTGGCCGACGGTGAACACCGTTTCTCGGTGACCGCCACTGATGCGGTCGGTAACACCAGCCTGCCGACCGCGGACTATCTCATCAACGTTGACACCGTGGCGCTGGATGCCAGCATCGGTACGGTGCTGGATAACGTCAGCGGCGGAACAGAAGACGGCGAGGATATCGGCAATAACGGGCTGACCAACGACAGTCGTCCGGTGCTTTCAGGCACCGCCGAGGCGGGCAGCCTGGTGACGATTTACGACGGTGCGACCGCCATCGCCAGCTTCACCACCACCAAGGCGAACTGGACGTGGCAGCATCCGGCGGGCGAGCGCTTTGCCGACGGCGCACACGTGTTAACCGTGCGGGCTGTGGATCCGGCGGGCAACGTCTCGGTGCTGTCCGAAAGTTTCACTATTAACGTGGACACGCAGACGCCGCGCCCGGTGCTGGCCTCGGTGACCGACGCGGTGGCGGGCGGCGTGACCGGCGCG
>NZ_JACAPA010000115.1:0-415 GCF_013385945.1 Pantoea sp. B9002 | reverse complement strand
CAGCCAGTTGAGGATGTCTCGGCGTACTGGGTGTGCCAGCGCTTTTATTATTTCGTCGAGGTCGATGGTCATGGCAGTGTCTCAGGGTGGTAAAACGGTATATCGCGATGGGGCGAAATATAAATCGCTACTTCACGATATACCAATATGATTTCGATCTGATTCCAGCATAAATCGCTATATCGGGTTATAACGATATAGACGGCGAAGGTGCTAAGCTGCTTGGCATGAATTATCTCGCACACCTCCATCTGGGCGGCCAGCGCCCGGAACAACTGCTCGGCAGTCTCTACGGCGATTTCGTCAAGGGGCGTGTCGACGGGCAATTCACGCCCTCCATCGAGGCGGCGATCCAGTTGCATCGGCGCATCGATGTGTTCACCGACCGGCATCCCCTGGTGGACCAGGCGTTGTC
>NZ_JACAPA010000114.1:0-342 GCF_013385945.1 Pantoea sp. B9002 | reverse complement strand
CGATGCCTGCCCCGAAGGCCTGGAAGTACGACTCGATTGGGATGAGGAAAACCTCACCATCAGTATTCGCGACCACGGCGCCGGTGTGCCGCTGGCCATCGCCGAGCAGATCGGCAAACCCTTCTTTACCACCAAGGGCAAAGGCTTCGGCCTGGGCCTGTTCTTGAGCAAGGCCAGCGTGACACGCGCCGGCGGCTCGGTGAAACTCTACAGTCATGAGGAAGGTGGCACGCTCACCGAGCTGCGCCTGCCCCGTGTCGCCCGAGGAGACGAAGCATGAATGACGAGATCCAGGTCGAAGGCGAAGAACTGCCGCATCTGTTGCTGGTGGACGACGACGCC
>NZ_JACAPA010000113.1:0-369 GCF_013385945.1 Pantoea sp. B9002 | reverse complement strand
TCAAGCCGCTCCACAGCACCACACTGAACAACCAGGCCGTCAGCACGGTGTTTTTCCAGTGCAGGGTCGCCAGGCCCTGCTTGTGCAGGCGCTCGCGCTCCAGATGCCAGGCCGAGCGCAGGCTGAACCAGACCGAGCGCGGCAGGAAGCTCCAGAAGCTCTCGCCCAGACGCGAGCTGGCAGGATCCTCCGGCGTCGCCACCCGTACATGGTGGCCGCGGTTGTGCTCGACGAAGAAGTGCCCGTAGAAGGTCGGCGCCAGGGCCAGCTTCGCCAGGAGCTGCTCCAGGGGCCTGGTCTTGTGTCCCAGTTCGTGGGCGATATTGATCGCGATACCGGTCGCCGCCCCCGTGGACATGGCCATGCCCA
>NZ_JACAPA010000112.1:0-375 GCF_013385945.1 Pantoea sp. B9002 | reverse complement strand
TGAAGTCGAACATCTCAAGAAAGTTGCCGCTGACAACGCGAAAAATCGCCTTGCCCTTGCCCGTACTCGAGGCCATTTTTATTCACTCACTCTGGCTGTCTTATAAGCAATCCTTCGTCTTTGCTCGTCCTTACTGGCCTTTCAGGCATACGCACGCTGGCAGAACAGTTTTGTAACGATATGTGTATTAGGGTTGTCAGGCAACAAAAACCCATAGCCTGCTGGCTAAATGGCACAGTCCACGGTCTAGAGCGGCTCAGTTCGGTTTTTGTGCGAGCAAGGTTTCCCGCAACGGCACTGAAAGACCGTCCGGTGCCAGCCAGAGGCCGAAATATACCCGGGCCAGTTCCGGATCATGGCTGCTGAAGATGACCT
>NZ_JACAPA010000111.1:0-375 GCF_013385945.1 Pantoea sp. B9002 | reverse complement strand
ATCATCGTCACCCACGATGCCAAGGTGGCCGCCAATGCCGAGCGGATCATCGAAGTGCGCGATGGCGAGATCGTCAGTGATCGCGCCAACGAACGGGCGGTGGGCGCGCCGTCGCAGGTCGAGCCGGCCAGCCTGGCGTCCCGTGGTGCGCGCCGGCTGGTGGCCAGCCTGGGCTTGTTCAAGGAGGCCTTCAACATGGCCTGGGTGGCGCTGATCTCCCACCGCATGCGCACCCTGTTGACCATGCTCGGCATCGTCATAGGAATCACCTCGGTGGTGTCGATCTCGGCCATCGGCGAGGGCGCCAAGCGTTATGTGCTCAAGGACATCCAGGCCATCGGCAGCAACACCATCGACATCTATCCGGGCAGCAGT
>NZ_JACAPA010000110.1:0-352 GCF_013385945.1 Pantoea sp. B9002 | reverse complement strand
GCTGTCGGCGCTGTTGACCAGGGCATCGGACAACGCTTCGTTGAAGTTGACCTGCAGGGTCGCGGCGTCGCCCGAGGTGGCGTTGGGTCCGAGGAAGGCCTGGAAGGCCGAGGCGCTGGCGGCGAAGCTGCTGGCCGCCGCCACCGGGTCCATGCCGCTGGCGACCATGTCCTTGAACGCCTGGCCCGAGACGAAGTCGTTCTTGTAGGTGTTGTAGAGGTTGTCCATCTGCCCGGATTTTTCGGCGATGGCATGCAGGTCGACGTCGCCGTTGCCGCCCAGGGCGAGGTTGGCGATGGTGATGTCGTTGGCCGCGTTCTGTAGCGCGACACCGGGCGGCAGTGGCTTGCCG
>NZ_JACAPA010000109.1:0-310 GCF_013385945.1 Pantoea sp. B9002 | reverse complement strand
GAATGCACCACGCACCAGAAATCGTGCTCGACGATCAACGCCAGCTCGTCGGCTTCGAAAAAGCCTTCCAGCAGCAGGATCGGCGCGCGGATACCCGCGGCGCGCAGTTCCAGTGCTTCTTCGATGCAGGCCACGGCAAAGCCGTCGGCCTCGGCCTCCAGGGCCTGGGCACAGCGCACGGCACCATGGCCATAGGCATCGGCCTTGATCACGGCGAGTGCCTTGGCCCCCGATACTTCACGGGCCAGCTGGTAGTTGTGGCGCAGGGCATGGAGGTCGATCAGGGCACGGGCAGGACGCATGGCGGCAG
>NZ_JACAPA010000108.1:0-716 GCF_013385945.1 Pantoea sp. B9002 | reverse complement strand
GGCCCGACATCCCTGTTCCATGCCGATGAGGATGGCCCGGCGGCCAGGCGCCTGCTGGCGGCGAGCGAAGCCGTCAGTTGGCGGATGGGTTACCAGAAGACCTGAATCAAACACCGACCTTGTAATTGGATGGACTCGCCCACGCCGAGGCGTCAATGCGCCACGGTGGCAGTCTAAGAAGCCAACGACAGCGAGGGCGAGTCCATGAAAAAGCATACTTCGGTTGATCAATCCTTGTCTCCTTCCGATTTGTCGGCCTGCACAACGGTAGCGGTCGACCTTGCCAAGCGGGTTTTCCAGGTTGCAGGTGAAGATGCCCTCGGACAGGTGCTTTACGAGGAGCGCATCAAATCCCGTGAAGCCTTCTACGCCTTTTTGCGCAAGCTCCCCCCAACCACGGTGGTGCTGATGGAAACGGGGCCGGGGGCTCAGGCTTGGGCACGGCAGCTGCAGGCCCAAGGCAACCTGGCGCGGATTCTTCCGGCTCAGCACGTAGCTGATCATCGCAGCGGCGCCAAGAACGACCGCAACGATGCACTTGCAATATTGCGGGCGGGACGGGATACGAGAATTTTGGCTGTACCGATCAAAAGCGCGGCAGCCTTGGCCATGCAAGCGCTACACCGTGCCCGGCAGGGCTACGTGCGTCGACGCACCGCGATGAGTAATCAGATGCGGGGGCTTCTGTTAGAGCACGGGGTTGCCTTGGCTCAGGG
>NZ_JACAPA010000107.1:0-362 GCF_013385945.1 Pantoea sp. B9002 | reverse complement strand
CGAACGACGAGAATCAGACGCGCGCCGCCTTGCCGGGCCGGCGCGCGCGAGCAGGTTTACTTGCTCATGCTGCCCAGGTTGAAGACCTGTTCGAGCATCGGGTTGAACACGTAGCCCTTGACCGAATCACGCATCGGCAAGGTGTAGCTCTTCTGATAGAGGTAGGCGTAGACGCTGTCCTTGAGCACCTTTTTCTGGGCCGTCTGGTACAGCTCGACGCGCTTGGCGGTGTCGCTGGTGGAAGCCGCTTCGCGGATCAGTTGGTCGACTTCGGGATTGCTGTAGAACGAGCGGTTGCCCTGCAGGCCCTGCATCTTCGAGTCGAACCAGAAGTTCATGAACATGTACGGGTCGGCAAAGTC
>NZ_JACAPA010000011.1:0-344948 GCF_013385945.1 Pantoea sp. B9002 | reverse complement strand
CCATCAGCCCGGTCATACCTTTATGCGCACCTGGTTGAATCCAACGCGTTATGCCAACGGGTGAATCACCACCCACATTGGGCCTTGTCCTACCGCGTAACGCGCCAGCGGGTTGAGCAGGCCGCGTTCCTGAATCTTATACACTTCGATGTGGTGCGATTTCTGTCCCGCCGCCACCAGATATTGACCGCTGTGATCAATGTTGAAGCCGCGCGGCTGGGTTTCTGTCGGCTGGAAGCCTTCAATCGCCAGCACCGAACCATCTTCACTGATGCTGAACACCGTAATGGTGCTGCTGGTGCGGTCGCAAGCATAGAGGAAACGGCCATCCGGCGTGATGTGGATGTCCGCCGCCCAGCGCGTGTCGCTGAAATCTTTCGGCATCATGTCGAGGCTCTGCACGCGCTCAACCTGGCCGTGCACATTATTCAGCGCCCAGACATCGACGCTGCTATCCAGCTCGTTCACCACGTAGCCATACGCGCCGTTCGGATGGAAGGCCATGTGACGCGGACCGGCACCTTCAACGGTGGTGACCTGCGCTTGTTCGCGCGGAGCCAGGGTTCCGTCTGCGTTCAGCTGGTACAGGCAGATGCGATCCTGCTTCAGTGCCGGTACAAACAGCGTTTGGTTGTTCAGATCGATATTGGCTGAGTGACAGCCGTCTAACCCGCTGATCACCTGACTAGGCGCTTGCGGCAAACCATCGCTGCCAATCGGGCTGATGCTGACGCAGGCATCGTTGTACGAGCCGCAGAACAGATAGTTGCCCTGACGGTCGGTGGAGATGTGCGTTGGGCTGCCCGGCAGCGGCGCTTCACCGGCAAGGCTCAGCGTGCCATCGGCCGCAATGCGGAATGCCAGCACGCGAAAATTCGGACGAACACCTACATAGAGGAAATCTTTCTTCGGGCTCACCACCATCGGCTGCACCTGGCCGGCAACATCCGTTACCTGCAATAACGTCAGTGCGCCATCTTCCTGCAACTGCCAGGCATGAATCTGCTGGCTCTCGGGACTGGCGGTATACACGACTTGTTTCATGCGTTTTCCTTATTCGCTGCCTGATGAAAGGGATAACTGTAGCGCGTTTCATTTTGTCGCGCTGGATTCATTTGTGCCCTGTTTTTTGTCTCAGGGCCGCTGCCGGGTGTAGACTCAATGCTTTGCCAACTCCCGGACGGAAAGTGTAATGAGCTACCGCGTAATCGCCCTTGACCTCGACGGCACCCTGCTGACCCCGAACAAAACCATCTTGCCTGAATCCATCGAAGCGCTGGCCCGCGCGCAACAGGCGGGCGTGAAAGTGTTGATCGTCACCGGTCGCCACCACTGCGCTATCCACCCTTTTTATCAGGCACTTAAGCTGGATACACCCGCAATCTGCTGTAATGGCACCTATTTGTATGATTATCCCGCGAAACAGGTGCTGGCCGCCGATCCGCTGGATAAAAGCAAAGCCGCGCGTGTGATTGAGATGCTGGATGAAGAGAACATCCACGGTCTGCTGTATGTCGATGATGCGATGCTGTACCAAACGCCAACCGGCCATGTAACGCGTACGCTTAACTGGGCACAATCGCTGCCGGAAGCGCAGCGCCCGCTGTTCCTGCAGGTGCCAAGCCTGGCGCAGGCGGCGATTGAGGCTGATTCGATCTGGAAATTCGCCCTGTCGCATCCCGACACGCGCGCGCTGCAGCAATTTGCCGAACGCACCGAAGCCGAACTCGGTCTGGCGTGTGAATGGTCGTGGCACGATCAGGTGGATATCGCCAAAGGCGGCAACAGCAAAGGCAAGCGTCTGGCGCAGTGGGTTGAGAGTCAGGGCTTCAGCATGCAAGACGTGCTGGCGTTTGGCGACAACTACAACGATCTCAGCATGCTGGAACAGGTGGGATTAGGCGTGGCGATGGGCAATGCCGATGACGCCATCAAAGCGCGCGCCAAAAAGGTGATTGGCACCAATCTGGAGCCGGGCATCGCAGAAGTGATTTATCAAGAGGTTCTGTAACCGTAGGATGTAGCGGCGCAATTCATTGCGCGGATTTTTCTCAAACCGCGCAATGAATCAATTTATGCCGCTATCGACACGCTCTTAATCTGCGCATACAACCACTGATCCGGTCGAATGCCCAGCTCATCGCGCGCCCACGGTGAAATGCGCGCCCACAGTTCGCTTATCCCAATGCGCAGCTTCACTTCCACCTGATCGTCAATCTCCAGCAGCTCAACCACCTGCGCCGGCAGAATATTGCGGATCGAGGTGTTGTGCGACGGCTGCAAGGCCAGCGACACATCGGCCGAAGCGATGCGAATACGCAGCGGGGTTTTCAGCGGCTGATTTACCCGGCTCACCCAAATATGCTGATCGCCAAGCGACAGCGCGGTCATCGGGTAATCAGGATGCTGCTCCAGCACCTGCACGCGCAGCACGCTGGTGCGCTCAGCGATCGGCAGCCACGGACGCATCGCCGAACTGCTCCACACTTTCTCCAGCGGACCAAAGGCTTTCACGTGACCGGCATCCAGCACCAGCACGTTATCCGCCAGCTGCAGGATTTCATCGAGGCTGTGCGACACATAAAGAAGTGGAATATCGACCTGCTTCGCCAGCTTTTGCAAATAGGGCATCAGCTCACGTTTGCGCGGCAGATCGAGCGACGCCAGCGGTTCATCCATCAGCAGAATATCGGGCGCCGACAGCAACGCGCGGCCAATCGCCACGCGCTGTTTTTCACCGCCTGAAAGCGACGCAGGATAACGCGTCAGCAGCGATTCCAAACCCAGCAGCGCCACCAGCGTGTTGAACTGCGGCTTCATTGAGGCCGCCATGCCGTATTGCAGATTGCCGCGCACGCGATAGTGCGGGAACAGCCGTGCGTCCTGAAACACATAGCCGATGCGGCGCTTTTCCGGCGGCAAATTCACTCGCGTGGCCGAATCGAACAGCAGGCGATCGTTTAACTCAATGCGCCCGCTCTGTGGCTGGGTTAATCCGCCAATCGCGTTAATTAACGAGGTTTTGCCTGCGCCCGACACACCAAAAATGGCGGTAATGCCGCTGGCGGGAATATTGACGTTAACGTCGAGCAGGTGATCGCCCAACTGCTGAGAAAGTTGCAGATTGAGCATTATGCCGCTCCCAGCCGTTTACGGCCCCAGCGCGCCAGCAGCTCAGACGCCACCAGCGACATCAGCGCTAACGCTATCGCCACCGCACAGAGTCGCGCTGCGGTGCCTTCCGCACCCGGCGTTTCAATCAGGGTAAACATCGCCGACGGAATGGTGCGCGTCTCGCCGGGAATGTTGGAGACAAACGTGATGGTGGCACCAAATTCGCCCAGCGAACGAGCGAAGGCCAGCACCGTGCCAACAATAATGCCCGGCAAGGTGAGCGGAAGCGTGATGGTGAAAAATACGCGCCAGCGCCCGGCACCGAGCGTGCGTGCGGCCAGCTCCAGTTTGGTATCCACCGCTTCCAGCGCCAGACGAATCGCGCGCACCATCAGCGGAAACGCCATCACCGCCGAAGCGATCACCGCACCGCGCCAGCTAAAGGCAAAGGTGAAGCCGAACCAGTCATACAGCCATTCGCCGATAAAACCGCGCCGGCCTAAGGCGATCAGCAGCAGATAGCCGACCACCACCGGCGGCAGCACCAGCGGCAGGTGGACGATGCTGTCCAACAGGGTTTTGCCCGGAAAGCGGCAGCGCGCCAGAATCCAGGCCATCAGGATGCCAAACGGCAAGCTGCATATCACAGCTACACAGGACACTTTCAGGCTGAGAAAAACGGCCTGCCATTCGGGATCGCTCAATATCATTTCTTCGGCGTGAATCCATACTGTTTAAACACAGCAGCGGCATCCGGCCCCTGCAAATAGTTGTAGAAGGCTTCCACCGTTGCGTTCTGATGTTCTTTGACAATCGCCATCGGATATTCCACTGGCTTGTGGCTATCTTCCGGGAATCGTCCTACGACCTGCACTTTTTGGCTGGCCACCGCGTCCGACCCATACACGATGCCATACGGCGTTTCGTTACGCTCAACCAATGCCAGCGCGGCACGCACGTTGTTCGCTGGTGCCAGCTGCGGGGATAAAGCGTCCCACGCACCGAGTTTTTGTAATGCTTCTTTGGCATAAATTCCGGCAGGTACGTGATCCGGATCGCCCACCGCCAGACGCTCACCTTTCAGCAGGCTTTTCCAGTCGGTTTTGCTGTCAATGGTGACCGCTTTAGCCGCGTCGCTTTTCGGTGCAATCAGCACTAAGTCATTGCCGAGCAGCGTATAGCGCGTGCTGTTCACTACGCTGTTTTTGGCCACCACATCGTCCATCCATTGCTGATCGGCAGAGATGAACAGATCGGCCGGTGCGCCCTGATCAATCTGGCGCGCCAGCACCGAAGAGGAGGCAAAAGACGATACCACTTCTACGCCACTTTTCTTCTGATACTGCGTCGCAATCTCCTGCAGCGCATTGGTCAGCGATGCCGCCGCAAACACGGTGATTTTCTCTGCGGCCACGGCCTGACCGGCCAATGAAACGCTTAAAACGGTTGCAGCAGCCCAACGGTAATTGATTGTTCGCATTTGTTGCTCCTTGTTACGTTATATATTTGATAATACAACGTACGCACAAATGCGTCATGAGCTTTATATCGGCAGGATTCTACGGAAGTTCAGAAACAAAACGCCCGCAGGAAGCGGGCGTTGAGAAATTAGTGTTGTGAGCTGTTGGCAGGACGATCGTCGCGGCGGCCAAATTTTGAGATGACGTTGAAAACTTCACCCAGGCCGTAAATCAGACCGAGCATAATAGCCATCACAATCGGCACCATGATGATAGCCACAGCCAGGCTTTTTAACAGTTCCAGCATGGAAACCTCACGCAGAAAATAAAAAAGTGATTGTAACGGTTAGCGAAAAAAACGCACTGCCCTTTTCGTGCTTTTACTTTTAAGCAGTAAACTGGGCTGATTAACCTAAGGAGCTGACATGCAGGCAGAACTTTCTCTCCATATTCGTCTTCAGCAAAAGCTGTTTGCTGATCCGCGCCGCATCGAATTACTGAAACGCGTGCAGCAAACCGGCTCCATCAGCCAGGGCGCGAAACTGGCGGGCATCAGCTATAAAAGTGCCTGGGATGCGATTAATGAGATGAATCAGCTGGCCGACCAAACGCTGGTGGATCGCGCCACCGGCGGTAAAGGCGGCGGCGGCGCGCAGCTGACGCGTTATGGCGAGCGGCTGATTCAGCTGTTCCAGTTGATGGAGCAGATCCAACAAAAGGCCTTCGACGTGCTGCAAAACGACAGTTTACCGCTCGACAGTTTGCTGGCGGCGATTGCGCGTTTCTCGCTGCAAACCAGCGCGCGCAATCAGCTGTTTGGTACGGTGCTTGCCAGCGATCATCAGCAGGTGCAACAGCATATCGAAGTGCTGCTCGCCGATGGCGTAACGCGCTTGCAGGTGGCGATCACCGCCCGCAGTGCCGAGCGATTGCAGCTCGACAGCGGCAAAGAGGTGCTGGTGCTGATTAAAGCACCGTGGATTCACGTCAGTCACGCCGCCGACAGCAGCGACAATCAACTGGCTGCGCAGATCAGCGCGATTGAACCCGGCGATCAGGTTAGCGAAGTATTGATGGCGTTGCCGAGCGGCGAAACGCTGTGCGCGACCGTCACCAATGACGCGGTGAAACAGCAGAATCTGCAGGTTGGTGCCAGCGTTACCGCCAGTTTTAATGCCGAACACGCCATCATCGCCACACTGCTCTGAAATCCACGCCATGATTTGACTTCGCCTGCATCGCTGGCTAAAACTGAGCAACACGATGCATAAAACGGAATAGATCATGGCTTCATTGCAAATTTCGCAAGGCACGTTTCACCTTAGCGACACCCGAGCACTGTCCCTCAACGATTTAACTCTCAACAGCGGCGAAAGCTGGGCGTTCGTCGGCGCCAACGGCAGCGGCAAGTCATCGCTGGCGCGCGCCCTTTCCGGCGAGTTGCTGCCCGGCAAAGGCAGCGTGCAGCAGAATTTTCAGCGCCGCACGCGCCTGTCGCTGGAGCAGCTGCAAAAACTGGTCAGCGATGAGTGGGAACGCAATAACACCGATCTGCTGAGTGAAGGCGAAGACGATACCGGCCGCACCGCCGCGCAGATCATCCAGGATGAAGTGCAAGATGCGGCGCGCTGTCAGGCGCTGGCGCAGCAGTTTGGCATCACTTATCTGCTCGATCGTCGGTTCAAATATCTCTCCACCGGCGAGACGCGTAAGACGCTGTTGTGCCAGGCGCTGATGGCGCAGCCGGATCTGCTGATCCTCGATGAACCTTTCGATGGGCTGGATGTGGCGTCGCGCGCCAGCCTGGCGCAAACCCTCAACGATCTGCATCAAAGCGGTTTTAGCGTGGTGCTGGTGCTCAATCGCTTTGATGATATACCCGATTTTGTCGAGAAAGTCGGCGTGTTAGCCGAATGCACGTTAACCCACGTGGGCGAACGGCGCGCGATTCTGGCCGAAGCGCTGGTGGCGCAGCTGGCACATAGCGAGAAGCTGGACGGCATGGCGCTGCCGGAAGCGGATCAGCCGGATCAACTGCCGCAGCTGGCCGAAGATGCGCCGCGCGTGATACTGCGCAACGGCGTGGTATCGTACAACGACAAAGCGGTGATTGATGGCCTGAACTGGCAGGTTAATCCTGGTGAACACTGGCAGATTGTGGGGCCGAACGGCGCGGGTAAATCCACCCTGCTCAGTTTAGTGACCGGCGATCATCCGCAGGGTTACAGCAATGATTTGACGCTGTTCGGCATCCGACGCGGCAGCGGTGAAACCATCTGGGACATCAAGCAGCACATCGGTTATGTCAGTAGCAGCCTGCACCTCGATTATCGCGTCAGCTGCAATGTGCGCACCGTGGTGCTCTCCGGCTTCTTTGATTCGATTGGTTTGTATCAGGCGGTGTCCGATCGGCAAAAAGCGCTGGCGCGTCAGTGGCTGGCGCTGCTCGGTATGGATAATCAGCTGGCCGATGCGCCGTTCCACGGTTTGTCGTGGGGCCAGCAGCGACTGGTGCTGATTGCGCGCGCGCTGGTGAAGCATCCGACGCTGCTGATCCTCGATGAACCGCTGCAAGGGCTCGATCCGATTAACCGCCAGTTGGTGCGCCGCTTTGTCGATGTGCTGATTGGCGAAGGCCGCACGCAACTGCTGTTTGTTTCCCACCACGCCGAAGATGCCCCGCAGTGCATCACCCACCGCCTGAGTTTTGTCGCGCAGGAACAGGGTTACGGTTTCCTGCAAGAGTCGCTGCGGTAATTAGCGGTCGCCATTAATGGCGACCCTACGAATGTAAGCGTTACCATTTCATCGCCTGGTAAGTAAGCAAATAGCACTGATAACCCCACAAAATGAGAATCGTCACCTTGTGTAAACGATACCATTTATCCAGACTGGATCACGCTTTCACGCTGGTCTTTGTGCTACTTTGATCAAAATCATTTTTATCTGTTTGCCGTTTACCAGGACTCATCATGGAAAAATTTAACCCGGTCGATCATCCGCATCGCCGTTATAACCCATTGATCGATCAATGGGTGCTGGTCTCACCCCATCGCGCTAAGCGTCCGTGGCAAGGTGCGCAGGAAACCCCGGCGCTAGAACAACTGCCAGCGCACGATCCTGACTGCTTCCTCTGTGCCGGAAACACCCGCATTACTGGTGACAAAAACCCTAACTATAAAAGTACTTACGTGTTCACCAATGACTTTGCCGCGCTGATGACCAATACGCCAGACGCACCGCAAAGCGACGATCTGTTGATGCGCTGCGAAAGTGCACGCGGTACCAGCCGGGTGATCTGCTTCTCGCCGGATCACAGCAAAACGCTGCCGGAACTGCCGCTGAGCGGGCTGGAAGATATCGTGCGGACCTGGCAGGAACAAACCGCCGATCTTGGTCAGCACTATCCGTGGGTTCAGGTGTTTGAAAACAAAGGTGCGGCGATGGGCTGCTCCAACCCGCATCCGCACGGCCAGATTTGGGCCAACAGCTTCCTGCCGAACGAAGCGCAGAAAGAAGATGACAACCAGCGTCACTATTTTGCCGAGAAAGGCACGCCGCTGCTGGTCGATTACGCTGCGCGCGAGTTGAAGGATGGCAGCCGCACGGTGGTGGAAACCGAACACTGGCTGGCCGTGGTGCCATGGTGGGCGGCGTGGCCGTTTGAAACCTTGCTGCTGCCGAAAGCCCATGTGAAACGCATCACCGATCTCACCGAGCCGCAGCGCACCGATCTGGCGCTGGCACTCAAGCAGCTTACCAGCCGCTACGACAACCTGTTCCAGTGTTCATTCCCCTATTCGATGGGCTGGCACGGCGCGCCGTTCAACGGCGAAGCCAACGATCACTGGCAGCTGCATGCGCACTTCTATCCGCCGCTGCTGCGTTCAGCCACGGTACGCAAATTTATGGTTGGCTATGAAATGCTGGCCGAAACCCAACGTGATTTAACGGCGGAACAGGCAGCTGAACGTCTGCGTTCTGTCAGCGATGTCCATTTCCGCGAGGCGCAATAAATGTCATTAAAATCCCTTACTCAACAGGTTTTCGCTGACACTTTCGGCTATCAGGCGACACACAGCATTCAGGCGCCGGGCCGTGTCAATCTGATTGGCGAACACACCGACTACAACGATGGCTTCGTGCTGCCGTGCGCCATCGATTATCAAACCGTGATCGCCTGTGCCAAACGCGACGATCGTCAGGTGCGCGTGATTGCCGTCGATTACAACAATCAGCAGGATAGCTTCTCGCTGGATGCGCCCATTGAGCCGCTGAAAGAGCCAATGTGGGCCAACTACGTGCGCGGCGTGGTGAAACATCTGCAGAAACGCGATGCCAGCTTTGGCGGCGTGGATATGGTGATCAGCGGTAACGTGCCACAAGGCGCGGGCCTGAGTTCTTCGGCGTCACTGGAAGTGGCGGTCGGTACCGTATTCCAGCAGCTGTATGCTTTGAACCTCGACGGTGCAGCGATTGCGGTGAACGGTCAGGAAGCGGAAAACCAGTTCGTCGGCTGCAACTGCGGCATCATGGATCAGCTGATTTCCGCTCTCGGTCAGCCGGATCACGCCATGTTGCTGGATTGCCGTACGCTCGGCACGCGCGCGGTATCAATGCCGGAAGATGTCGCGGTGGTGATCATCAACTCCAACTTCCGTCGCAGCCTGGTGGGCAGCGAATACAATACGCGTCGTGAACAGTGTGAAACCGGCGCGCGCTTCTTTAATAAGCCGGCGCTGCGCGATGTCACGCTGGAAGAGTTCGAAGCCTCGGCCGGTCAACTGGATGCGTTAGTGGCAAAACGCGTACGTCACGTGATTAGCGAGAATGCGCGCACGCTGGAAGCAGCCGATGCGTTAAGCGCGGGCGATCTGAAACGTATGGGCGAACTGATGGCCGAATCGCACGCCTCAATGCGTGACGATTTCGAAATCACCGTGCCGCAAATCGATCAGCTGGTTGAGATTGTGAAAGCCGAAATCGGCCCGCGCGGCGGCGTGCGTATGACCGGCGGCGGTTTCGGTGGCTGCATCGTGGCGCTGATGCCGACCGATCTGGTCGATGCGGTGAAAGCGGTGGTCGCCGAGAAATATGAAGCGCAAACCGGCATCAAAGAGACTTTCTATGTGTGCAAAGCGTCCGCAGGAGCAGGCCAATGGTAAGTGATGTGAATTCACACGCGCCAGACGGGCAACCGTGGCGCATCACCGTACTGCGCAATCGCAACGGCATGGTCGCCACCTTTATGGATTGGGGCGCGACCTGGCTGTCAGCGCGCGTGCCGATGCGCGATCACAGCGTACGTGAAGCGCTGCTCGGCTGCGCCACGCCATCGGATTATCTGCATCAGGATGCCTATCTTGGCGCAACGATTGGCCGCTACGCTAACCGCATCGCCTCGTCCGAACTCAAGCCGCTCAACCTGCAACTGGCGGCGAATCAGGGCGCACATCAGCTGCACGGCGGGCCGGAAGGCTTCGATAAACGTCGCTGGCAGATCCTTAAGCAGAGCGAAAGCGAGGTGCACTATCGTCTCGATTCGCCGGATGGCGATCAGGGTTATCCCGGCAATTTGATCGCCGATGTCATCTATCAACTTGATGACGATAATTGCCTGTCGATTCGCTACGAAGCGCAAACCGATAAGCCTTGCCCGGTCAATCTGACCAACCATGCTTACTTTAATCTTGATGCGCATCATGGTGATGCGCGCCAGCATCGCTTACAACTGCACGCCGATCGTTACCTGCCGGTGGACAGCGAAGGCATTCCTAACGCACCGCTGAAAGAGGTGGCGGGAAACAGTTTTGATTTCCGCCAGCCGAAGCGCGTCGCCGATGAGTTCCTCGCCGATGACGATCAGAAAGCGGTGAAAGGCTATGACCACGCCTTTTTGCTCAACACCGCTGGCGACAGCAGCCAACCCGCCGCCCATTTGTGGTCAGCTGATGGCAAGCTGGAGCTGAGCGTGTTTACTGCCGCCCCGGCGCTACAGTTCTACAGCGGCAACTATCTGGCAGGAACACGCGCCCGTGAGCAGGACAGCTATACTGCTTTCCAGGGCATCGCTCTGGAGAGCGAATTTTTACCGGATTCGCCCAACCATGCAGAGTGGCCGCAGCCCGATTGCTGGCTGCAACCCGGCGACAGCTGGCAGTCCGTGACGCGTTATCGCTTCACGTCGCACTGAGCCACCGGATGAAAAACGCGCACTGCGCTGCCGACAGGCTTACGCAGTGCGTTGTTTTCCGCTATGGTATGGCGCTATTAGTGAGCCGCTTCTCAGTGGCCGCAGCCGGTTTCAATACTAATCGTAAATCGAGCATTAAGGAGTAAAGCTATGGCCGTAACTAAGCTGGTACTGGTGCGACACGGCGAAAGCCAGTGGAACCAGGAAAACCGCTTCACCGGATGGTACGACGTTGACCTGTCTGACAAAGGTCGCACTGAAGCCAAAGCAGCCGGTCAGCTGCTGAAGAAAGAAGGTTTCGTGTTTGATTTCGCTTACACCTCAGTGCTGAAGCGCGCTATCCACACCCTGTGGAACGTGCTGGATGAGCTGGATCAGGCATGGCTGCCGGTTGAGAAAACCTGGCGTCTGAACGAGCGTCACTACGGTGCGCTGCAAGGTCTGGATAAAGCAGAAACCGCCGCTAAATACGGTGACGAGCAAGTGAAACAGTGGCGTCGTGGCTTTGCCATCACGCCACCAGAACTGGATCGCGCTGATGAGCGTTTCCCAGGCCACGATCCGCGTTACGCTTCACTGACTGACGCGCAGCTGCCAACCACCGAAAGCCTGGCGCTGACTATCGAACGTGTGATCCCATACTGGAACGAAAGCATTCTGCCGCGCATTAAGAGCGGTGAGAAAGTGATCGTTGCTGCACACGGCAACTCACTGCGTGCGCTGGTTAAATACCTCGACAACCTGAGCGAAGACGAGATCCTCGAACTGAACATCCCAACTGGCGTGCCGTTGGTGTATGAGTTCGACGAGAACTTCAAGCCGCTCAAACGTTACTATCTGGGTGATGCTGACGAGATCGCTGCGAAAGCCGCAGCCGTAGCAAACCAGGGTAAAGCGAAGTAAGCGAACGCTGAAACGCAAAAAGGCCAGACGCGAGTCTGGCCTTTTTTATTGCCGCAATGGCTTAGCCGCGGCGCTGTTTGACCGCCTGAGCCAGTTGACGCAACGCTTTCTCAGTGTCTTCCCAGCCGATGCAGGCATCGGTCACGCTCTGGCCGTACACCAGCGGTTTGCCGCTTTCGAGGCTCTGATTACCTTCCACCAGATGACTCTCGATCATCACGCCAGTAATTGCCTGCTCACCACCGGCAATTTGCTGCGCCACGTCGTCGGCAACCACCATCTGACGCTGGAACTGCTTGCTGCTGTTAGCATGGCTGAAGTCGATCATCACCTGCGGACGCAAGCCTGCTTTCTCCAGACCGGTTTTCACGGCCGCCACGTGTTCGGCGCTGTAGTTCGGCTCTTTGCCGCCGCGCAGAATGATGTGGCAATCTTCGTTACCGCTGGTTTCAACAATCGCCGAGTGACCATATTTGGTGACCGACAGGAAGCAGTGTGGCGCGCTGGCCGCACCAATCGCGTCAATCGCCACTTTGATGGTGCCGTCGGTACCGTTTTTGAAGCCCACCGGGCAAGAGAGGCCGGAAGAGAGTTCGCGATGCACCTGCGATTCGGTGGTACGTGCGCCAATCGCGCCCCAGCTCATCAGATCGGCCATATATTGTGGCGTGATCATATCGAGGAACTCACCGGCGGCTGGCAAACCGATATCGTTGATATCCACCAGCAGCTTGCGCGCCAGGCGCAGGCCGTCGTTGATCTGGAAGCTGCCATCCATAAACGGATCGTTGATCAGCCCTTTCCAGCCCACCGTGGTGCGCGGTTTTTCAAAGTAAACGCGCATCACCACTTCGAGATCGTCTTTCAGCTCATCACGCAGTGCCAGCAAGCGCGTCGCATACTCTTGCGCAGCCTGGGTATCGTGAATCGAGCACGGACCGATCACCACCAGCAGACGATCGTCTGCGCCATGCAGAATGCGGTGTATCGCCTGACGTGACTGCGCAACGGTTGCAGCCGCTTTATCGGTGGCGGGGAATTTTTCAAGCAAGGCAACAGGAGGCAGTAACTCTTTGATCTCTCTGATGCGTAAATCGTCGTTCTGGTAATCCATACACAATTCCATTCAAATTTCTGGCCCAACGTCCGTCGGGCGCAACCCGCCCACTTTAGCCCTTCGCGCGGTAGGTGTAAATTACGCACCGTTCTTAAAATGTACATCTCAAATTTGCATTTATATATCCATGCACTAAGCTTTTTAAATGTAAGCACTAAGGAATGATGTGTTTGCAAAATTAAATATTTAAGCGAAGCGTATAAGGTGGAATTTTATTCCATCGCGGCACGCTATTTTCGTCACACAACACCAGCGAGTGTTAGACGGCAACTATCCATTAATTACTGGAGCATAATGATGAATAAGTTTGCAATTATCTTTCTGACGGCAGCGATGACTTTAGGTAGCGGTGCTGTAATGGCTGCGGATAACTCTTCCGATAATAATGGTTCGGCAAATGCCGCAGCGGAAGCGGGTGCAGCAGCGGGCGATGCGAAACAAAATCTGCCACCGAACAACGTTGATAACAGCAAAATCAACAGCGGCAGCACCAATACCAACAGCGCAGCCACGTCAGGCACTGATACAAGCAATATGTCAGCCAGCCAGGTGCACAAAAACAGTATGTGTAAAGACGGCAAATGCCCGGACATGAATAAAAAAGTCGACACTAAAGAAGGTGGCGGCCACGTGAAACATAAAACAGACGGTACCGCGCAATAAGGTTCCCGCTGTTTAATCAAGGGAGAGCTTCGGCTCTCCCTTTTATTTTGCCCCCCGCCCTTTTCCGCTATGCTGAAGCAATGAAATTCACAGGAACTGTTTCATGGCTTCATTGCTGCTTATTGATGATCACCCGTTAGTTGCCGTCGCACTGGAAGCGGCTTGCGTTAACGCTCCCATCACGCTGAACATTCACGCCGCTGGCGACGAAGCACAGGCGCGCCAACTGCTTCAGCAACATCCCATTGATTTAATCGTGCTGGATATTGGTTTACCCGATTGCGACGGACTGGAGCTGCTACGCCGGTTGCGCGTGCGTAATCAGCATTGCCCGGTGTTGATCTACTCCGCGCAGCAGAGCCGCCACACACTGCTCAGCGCCGTATCGCTTGGCGCTGCCGGTTACGTGGTGAAAAGCCAAAGCATGGCGCAACTGCTGAGTGCGATTCTGGCGGTGCTCGGCGGCCAGCAGGCTTTTCCGCCGCTGCCGGAACGGATCGAACTGCCGTTAACCGAGAAAGAGCAGCAGATTGTGGCGCTGCTGGTGCGCGGCCTCTCGAATCTGCAGATTGGCGAGCAGCTGCATATCAGCAATAAAACCGTTAGCACCCACAAGAAAAACATCCTGGAGAAAACCGGCGTACAGTCGGTGGTTGAGCTGGCTGAACTGTGGAAAGCGCAGCAGTGAGGATATGTTTGCTGCTGTGTTCGCTGCTGCTGAGTGTGATGGCGAAAGCCGATCTGCAACCCGCCAGCAGCGTGATGTTACCCGCGATGATGCCGGCCCCGCACGCCGAGCCGTGGCCTGGCGCCACTTTGCGTGTCGCGGTACCGGCACAAAACAGCGCGCCCTGGGCGATGCGTATTGGCGAGCACATCTGGGGCATCGACGCCGATTATCTCAGCGCCCTGAGTCAGTTGACCGGCACCCATTTCACGCTGCAAAGCTATGCCGATCGCGCGCAGCAACTGGCAGCCTTGCAGCGCGGCGAGGTGGATTTGGTGTTGAGTAATCAACATGCCCAGCTCCCGTCCGATATGCTGCTCAGCGACAGCTGGTACAGCAGCCCGATTCGCATCTACCGCAACCGGGATAATCAGCGCGCGGTGATGTTCAACAGCGACACCGCGCAGCTCACCATTGCCGAAGCGACATTAGCGCAGCTGCCTGCCGAATTTGTGCAGCAGCATCGCTGGCACACCTTGCCGGGCGATCTGCAGGCGCTGTATGCGCTGCTCAATCAGCAAAGCGATTATCTGGTCGCTGATGAAGCCAGCGCCGGTTTCCTGCTGGGCCAGCTGCAGCAAGGACAAATCTACCAAATCACCGCCGATCCCGGCGCGGGCGAACTGACGCTACGCGCACTGGCGCGCGATGCCGCACTGATCCACTGGCTTAACAGCCAGCTGCGCCTGCTGCCCGCCGAGTTCAGCAGCCGCGTCCAGCAGCGCTGGAGCCCGCCGCTGCTGCGTTATCAGGACACGCAAACCTTGATGCTCACGGCCAGCGAAAAACAGTGGCTGGCGCAGCATAGCGAGATTCCGTATGCGGTTGAGGCGGATAACGCGCCCTGGAGCTATCGCGACAGCAGCGGCAACGCGCGCGGCTTCGGCATCGATCTGCTGAACGCGCTGAGCCAAAGTACCGGCCTGCGTTTTACCCCGCGCTGGGTCAACAATCCGCAGCAGGCCGCCACGCTACTGCAGCAACAGCAGGTGATGCTCAACCTGTTGCAGCCGCTGTATGGCGACGATCCCGGCAGCAATACTTTGCCGGTATGGCGCGCCATTTGGGGCATTTACACGCTTGCCACGCATCAGCCCATGAACTGGCAATCGTTACAAGGCCAGCGTGTGGGCGTATTGCGCGACGATCTCGCCACGCGTTTGCTGCCGTCGGGTATTACGCCGCAGCCGTTCGACGATCGGGCGCAGCTGTGGCAAGCGCTGAATAACGGCCAGATCGATGCGTTGGTGGATAACGTGCTCTCCGCCCGCTGGCGCATGGCGAGTCACGAAGATAATCGTGTGCATCTGGCGTTTGCCGCCAGCGATATCGCCTGGCCGCTGGCGCCGCAAGTCAGCGCTGAACAGCCTGAGCTGCGCGCCCTGCTCGACCATGCATTGCAGCAAATCCCGCCCGATACGCTTAACCAGATGCGCGTGAGCTGGTCGCAGCCGCCGCAGCCCGGCACGACGATAGCGATGCGCAATATTCCGCTGATGATTTTGATTGCAGCTGGCGTGATTATTCTGTTGCTGCTGGGCTTGCTGGCGCGTCGTTACTGGCAGCAGCGTCGTGACCGATTGCAGCGTGAGCAGGCCGAACGCGCCAATGCCGCCAAGAGCCAGTTTCTCGCCACCGCCAGCCACGAACTGCGCACGCCAATGCAGGCGATTCTCGGTTTGCTGGAGCTGGAACAGCAGCAGCATCCAGGCGAACGGCTGGCGCTGATGCACAGCAGCGCGCGGTCGCTGATGGCGCTGCTGAACGACTTGCAGGATCACGCACGCATTGAGAGCCAAAGCTTCCGCCTGGCGCCGCGCCCGCTCAATCTGACGCTCTGGCTGCAGCAACAGCAGCAGTTTTATCATCCGTTAATGCGTGATGCCGGGCCGAACCTGATTGCCGAAGCGCTGACGCCGCTGCCTGCCAGTGTATTGCTGGATGGCGATCGCCTGCAGCAGGTAGTGAATAATCTAGTGGCCAACGCCCTGAAGTTTACCCGCGAAGGCGAAGTGCGCCTGTCGCTGGCGGTGAGTGAGCATATCCAGCTTACGGTCACCGACACCGGCAGCGGCATCCCGCTTGACGAGCAGGCGCAACTGTTTGAGCCGTGGTATCAGGCGCCGTCCGGCAAAAGTCATGCGGTGCAAGGCAGCGGCTTAGGTTTGTTTATCTGTCGCGAGATTGTGCAACGGATGGGCGGCACGCTAACGCTCACTTCCCAACCGGGCAGCGGCACCACGGTCAGCGTGCAGTTGCCATTAATACTGAGCGAAGAGCCGTTAACCGAGCGCACAGCCAGTTGGCCGGTTTACCCGCAGCTGCGCGTGGCGATTGTGGACGATCACCCGACCAATCTTTTGGTGATGCAGCAGCAGCTGGCGATCTTTGGCGTCGAGGCGCAGGTGTTTGAAGAGGGCAGACCGCTGCTGCGCGCCGATGCTCAGCACGCCTTCGATATTCTGTTTATCGATCAGATGATGCCGCGCCCGGATGGTTTAACGCTGCTGCGTATTCTGCGCCGTCGTCAGCGCCAGCGCGGCAGCACCTCGCTGCGCGTGCTCTGCTCTGCGGATGTTCAGTTGCTGAAAATCGCCTTGCAGGACGATGAGGCTTTACTGCTCAAACCCATTGAGCTCGATCATCTGGCACCGCTGCTGGCACGCGCCGTAAAAGATCCGCTGGATGTATTACCCAACAGCTTACTGATTCTGGCGCAGGATAATCAGGCGTTTATTCCGCGCATCTGCCAAACCTTGCAGCGCACGCTGCAACAGGATCGGGATTCGCTACTTAAAGCGCGCGATACACAGAATTGGTCGGCGCTGGAACAGGCGGCACACCGCATGAAAGGCAGCTGGTTGATGCTGGGGATTGATGAGGTTGCCGAGCGCTGTCAGCAGTTGATTGAGCAGGCTAAACAGCAGCAGTTGCCGCTTGATGATCTCAATTTACTGATATCATTAACAAACAGGTTACTTAAACAACTGGATAATTATGGCACACACGCATTCTCACGGGACCGCTAACGGCAACCGCACGCGATTGGCCGCGGCGTTTGGCGTCACGGCGCTGTTTATGGTGGCCGAAGTGATCGGCGGGCTGGTTTCTGGCTCGCTGGCGCTGCTGGCCGATGCCGGGCATATGTTGACCGATGCCGCCGCACTGCTGATGGCGTTACTTGCGGTGCAGTTTGCCCAGCGTAAACCCAACGCGCGTCATACCTTCGGCTTGCTGCGTCTCACCACCTTAGCGGCGTTCGTCAATGCCATTGCGCTGCTGGTGATTACGGTGCTGATTGTCTGGGAAGCGCTGCGTCGCTTCTATGAACCCCAGCCGATTGCCGGCGGATTGATGCTCGGCATCGCCATTGCCGGTTTGCTGGCCAATCTGCTGTCGTTCTGGCTGCTGCATCGCGGCAGCGAAGAGAAGAATCTCAACGTGCGTGCGGCGGCATTGCATGTGCTGGGCGATTTGCTGGGTTCGGTTGGTGCGATTGTCGCGGCGGTGATCATTATGCTGACCGGCTGGACGCCGATCGATCCGATTCTGTCGCTGCTGGTGTCATTGCTGGTGGTACGCAGCGCCTGGTCGCTGCTGCGCGAGAGCCTGCATGAGTTGCTGGAAGGGGCGCCGGGCCATATCAACGCGGATAAACTGTCGCGCGAGCTGACGCGCAATATCGATGAAGTGCGTAACGTGCATCACGTTCATCTGTGGCAAGTGGGTGAAAAGCCGGTGCTGACGCTGCATGTGCAGGTGATTCCGCCTTACGATCACGACGGCCTGCTTAAGCGCATTCACCACTATCTGCATGAGCACTATCAGATTGCCCACGCCACGGTGCAGATGGAGTATCAGCCGTGCAGCGGGCCGGACTGCGAGTTGTGTTTAGATAACAGCGCCGCGCAGCACGATCACCACGATCATGCTGCGCTGGAAGGTCACGCTCATCATCATCACTGATGGGACAGCGCGCGCGAGCCATGTTCGCGTGCGCTTTGCATCCACAGGCGCGAACCGTTGAGCGCAATCAGCGTCAAAATCGCGTACTCCAGTGACATGGCATAAACGCCCTGACGCGCAAAGATCATCACGCTGATAACGTTGATCACCACCCACAACAGCCAGTTCTCAACGTATTTACGCGTCATCAAAATCATCGCCACAATCGACAACACCATCATGCACGAATCCCAGAACGGGAACGCGTCCGGCTGCAGTTGCGGCATCGCCACGTTAAGCCCCAGACTCTGCATGATGCCGACCGCTGTTTTGGTCAGGAAGGCAAAGACCGGATCGATGTACACCGTCATCAACGCAATCGCCACCACGCACGCCGCGCCCCAGCCCAACGCTTTCGGCAGAGGCAGCCAGCGAATTCTCAGCTCAGTTTCGTTGTTAGAGGTTTGCCGACTCCACGCGTACCAGCCGTAAACGTTGGCGACGAAGAAGAACAGTTGCAGCAATAAGCTGGCGTAGAGCTGAATCTGGAAGAAGATCACCGCGAATAGCGTGACGTTAATCAGCCCGAAAAAGTAGTTAATGATTTTCTCAAGACTGGCGAGCCAGATGCACAGCAGGCCCGCAATGGTGCCAACGGCTTCAATCCACGACAGATCGTAGCCGCCAACGCCAAGTGGAATGTGAACCAGAATATTTTGCGTGCTAAAGAAGTCCATATTAGGTACCTATACCCTAAATAATTCGAGCCCCTCATGGAGCTCGAAGTATGACGGGTAGCGCGTCATGCGTTCCCCTTCACCTTAAGTTTGAGATCTGCTGCAAAGGATAGCATGCGGTTGAGCGGTAGCAACGCGGCCTCACGCAACGCGCTATCCACATGAATCTCATGCTCGCTGCCGCCATGCTCCAGCCCTTCGGCAATCGCTTTCAGGCCGTTCATCGCCATCCACGGACAGTGCGCACAGCTGCGGCAGGTTGCGCCCTCACCTGCCGTGGGCGCTTCCAGCAGCTCTTTGTTCGGCACCGCCTGCTGCATTTTGTAGAAGATGCCGCGATCGGTGGCGACGATCATCTGCGGATGCGGCAAGCTTTGCGCCGCCTGAATCAGCTGACTGGTGGATCCCACCGCATCGGCCAGATCGACAATCGCCTGCGGTGATTCAGGATGCACCAGCACCGCCGCATCCGGATAGAGCGCCTTCATGCGTTGCAAAGCCTGAGTTTTGAATTCGTCATGCACGATACAGGCGCCCTGCCAGCACAGCACATCCGCACCGGATTTTTGCGTGACGTAGCGGCCGAGATGGCGATCCGGTGCCCAGATAATTTTCTCGCCGAGGCTGTCGAGATGCTCAATCAGCTCAACCGCGATGCTTGAGGTAACGACCCAATCCGCACGCGCCTTCACCGCCGCCGAGGTGTTGGCATACACCACCACGGTGCGATCGGGATGCTGATCGCAGAAGCGGTTAAATTCTTCAATTGGGCATCCGAGATCGAGCGAGCATTCCGCCTGCAAGGTGGGCATCAGCACGGTTTTTTCCGGGCTAAGGATTTTTGCGGTTTCACCCATAAAACGCACGCCCGCCACCAGCAAGGTTTTGGCGGGATGGGTGCTGCCGAAACGCGCCATTTCCAGTGAGTCCGATACGCAGCCGCCGGTTTCTTCCGCCAGCGCCTGAATTTCGGGATCGGTGTAGTAATGCGCCACCATCACCGCATCACGTTCTTTCAGCAAGCGTTTGATTTTGTTTTTGTAGTGGGCTTTTTCATCGTCGCTGAGACGTGCCGGTTTCGGCGGGAAAGGATAGATCGCGCTTTCAGGATCGAACATCAGACTCATGACACGGCTCTCGTTTTATCAATTTAACAAAATTGCCCGTTACGGCAATGATGCGGCATCAAAACCGCCATCGTGTTTTATATGCTAAACACGATAGCGGAATTGCGCGAGAGTGTCGTCTCTTTTTTGCGCGCTCTACAGCAACAATGCGCTGCTCAACGTTTTCTGCGGACTTTCCAGCTCCAGCAGGAAGGCTTTAACGGTGAGTCCGCCTGCAAAGCCGGTGAGTTTGCCGTTGCTGCCAATCACGCGATGGCACGGCGCCATAATCGATAGCGGGTTTTTACCGTTCGCTGCGCCCACGGCGCGCACTGCTTTGGGATTGCCGATCTGCTCGGCGATTTGCAGGTAGCTGCGCGTTTCTCCAAACGGGATGGTGAGCAGCGCTTGCCACACTTTTTTCTGGAACTCGGTGCCGACAGTGTCGTACGGCATATCAAACTGCTGACGCTCACCAGCGAAATATTCGCGCAACTGACGTTCAGCCTCACACAGAATCGGATGCTGATCGTTACGGCTAATCGGCTTCAGAGGCACGCGCTGCGCGCCTTCGTTTTCCCACAGAATCGCCGACAATCCTTTATCGCTGGCAACAAGCGTGAGCTCGCCAACGGGCGTCGCGATGATTTTGGCATGATACATGGTGCACCTCCGGCATATTCTCTGCTGGCGATTATCGCATTTCCGCCGCAGGAAACTGGCTGTTTTCGGTCATCAGCATAAACTGGTTAGCTGTCCGAAAGCAGCGAGTTTTCCTGTTCAGCTTGCGCGACCATGCCGTTTATTTGCCGGAGACGATGATGTTTGATGCTGAAATTGCTTACCAGGCGCTGACGTCGCGCGATAGCCGCTTCGACGGGCTGTTTTTTGTTGGCGTGACATCCACCGGCATTTATTGCCGCCCCATTTGTCCGGTGAAAGCGCCGATGCAGAAGAACTGCCTGTTTTTTAGCAGCGCAGAGGCCGCCGAGAAAGCGCACTTCCGCCCCTGTTTACGCTGCCGCCCGGAACTGGCGCCCGGCTCCGCGCCGGTGGATAGCCATCACCGCATTGCCGATCGTTTGATTCGCCGCATCGAAGAGGGCTTATTGGAAGAGCAGGAGACGCTGGCAGAGATCGCTGGCGAGTTTGACCTCAGTGAACGTCAATTGCGTCGCGTGGTGCAGCAAGAGCTCGGCGTATCGCCTTTAGAGCTGCGTCAGACACGTCGTATGCTGCTGGCTAAGCAACTTCTGACAGAAACCTCACTACCGGTAACAGAAATTGCTTACGCCAGCGGCTTTCGCAGTCTGAGGCGTTTTAACGATGTCTTCCAGGCGCGCTATCGCATGACGCCCTCCCGCCTGCGCAAGCAGAATCAACCCGATGCCGTGAAGACCACGCAGGAGAGCGCCGAACTACGCCTGAGTTATCGGCCGCCTTACGATTGGGATGCGATGCTCGATTTCCTGCAACAGCGCGTGATGAAGGAGGTGGAATGGGTGAACGAGGGCATTTATCACCGCACCGTGGCGCTGGGCAACTGTCGCGGCTGGGTGCGCGTGAGCCATCTTGCGGAAAAACAGTCGCTGAAGGTGCAATTTACGACGTCTCTGACGCCAGTGCTGCCCGCTTTGCTGCGTCGTCTGCGCGATCTGTTTGACCTGGATGCGCAGCCACAGCGCATAGCAGAGCATCTAAGCCACGATCCGCTATTAGCCGAGAGCTTGTCGCGCTTTCCTGGTTTACGCGTTCCTGGTGCGTTTGACGGCTTTGAATTGGGTGTGCGCGCGATACTCGGCCAGCAGGTTACCGTGAAAGCCGCAACCACGCTAAGCAGCCGAATGGCACAGCGCTTTGGTGAGCCGCTGGTAACGCCGTGGTCAGAACTTTCGCGTTTGCCGCCGAATGCGGAGTCGCTGGCGGCGGCGAGCATCGATGATATCGCCAGCCTGGGAATTGTCAGTGCGCGTTCACATGCCATTCAGGCATTGGCGCAGGCATGTGCTTCTGGAGCATTACGCTTTAACGGTGCGGTGAATCCAGATGTGGTTCAGCAGCAGTTACTGGCGCTAAAAGGCATTGGGCCGTGGACGGCAAGTTATATCGCGATGCGCGCACTGCGTTGGCCTGATGCGTTTCCCAAAGAGGATATTGCGATTCGTAATAATCTCGGCGGCGTGAGTGCCAAAGTGGCGGAGCAGTTATCGCAGGTTTGGCGACCGTGGCGCAGCTATGCGGTGCTGCATATCTGGAAAAGTCTGACGCCGGTTAAGAAATCCAAATAGTGCGTTTCAGGCGGAAATAAGGGGCGGTTGCGTAAAGTCGCCGTGGATACATCCCTGTAGGCTCTGCCGGCGCATCCATGCGCCGGAAGCTTTACTCCACCGCCCCTTATCCCCGCCTTCATGCAAATATGTGCACTTTTTTTAAAAGCGATAATTTAGCGTATGGGCCAGAAAAGGCGGGAGCGGAAGTAGCGAAGCGTCCGAGCCATGGATGGCGAGGCCGATCCACAGGGATGTGATGTGTCTTCGCGATCCGTCCCGCCTTTTAGAGCCCGGCACCCATCCCAAAGCAACACTGCTAAAATTTTATTAAAATGTAGAAAAGCAAAAAGGCGCCTTTAGGGCGCCTTTCTACATAACTGGTGGGTCGTGCAGGATTCGAACCTGCGACCAATTGATTAAAAGTCAACTGCTCTACCAACTGAGCTAACGACCCGCTGTGGGGCTTACAACCTTTACTTGATGGTGGGTCGTGCAGGATTCGAACCTGCGACCAATTGATTAAAAGTCAACTGCTCTACCAACTGAGCTAACGACCCATCAAGGTTGTGAAGCTTACTGAAGAAATCATCTCACTTACAACGGGTTGAGATGGTGGGTCGTGCAGGATTCGAACCTGCGACCAATTGATTAAAAGTCAACTGCTCTACCAACTGAGCTAACGACCCATCTTCAGTGCTGCCGATACTTGTTAAGATATGTCCCGGCAACGGCGGCATATATTACTGATTTAGCGGGAGGGCGCAACCCTTATTTTCCACTAAATGTCTCAATTGCTTACCTTTCATGCTGTAAGACCAGAAATCACACGAAATCCGGTCTTTTAAGCACAAATTACAACCCGGCAAGACGTTTTTGCGCCTGCTTAGCAGAATCACTATTTGGGAATTGTTTGATCACTTGCTGGAAGACAGCCTTGGCTTTCGCCGTGTCGTTCTTCTCTTGCATGATCACGCCAACCTTAAACAGCGCTTCCGGGGCTTTTGGCGATTTCGCGTAATTTTTTACCACAGTGGCAAAATAATAAGCCGAATCGTCTTTTTTACCCTTGTTGTAATACAGCTGACCCAGCCAGTAATTGGCATTCGGCTGATAGGTAGAATCAGGATATTTCTTCACCCAAGCCTGCAGGGCAGTAATCGCCTGATCGTACTGCTTCTTCTCCAGAATCAGCGCAACGGCAGCATTGTAGTCCGTGTTGGCATCGCCGGTTTGCGCTGGCGCGGCCGCACTGGCGCTATCGCTGCTACCGCTATCTGCAGAGGCCGCAGCGCCCGCTGCAGCGGCGTCAGCACCACCGCTCGCCTGCGCACCGTTATTGCCGGCGCTGAGGCTGTCGATTTGCTGATAGATCTGCTTCTGGCGCTCAATCACCTGATTAAGCTGATAGCTGTTTTGCTGGATTTGCCCGCGCAGCGAATCGATATCGCTTTGGTTGTCGCTCATCTGCTGCTGCAATTGCTGCAGAAGCTGAGCCTGGGCATTAGAGATACGTTCAAGAGTGGTGACGCGGTCTTCGACCGAGCCTGAGCCAACGCTACTGATTGACGCCTGGGCATTAGCGGCCCCCAAAGGGGCCGCTAAACCAACCAGTAACGACAGACTCAACAGATGAAGTCTGAAGTTACTCATCATGATATTTTCTTAGTAAACCAGTACGGCACGACGGTTTTTAGCGTAAGCCGCTTCGTCATGACCGAGTACAGCTGGTTTTTCTTTACCGTAAGAAACGATAGACATCTGGTCAGCAGAAACGCCTTTGCCTTGCAGATACATCTTAACGGCGCTTGCACGACGTTCGCCCAGGGCGATGTTGTATTCTGGAGTACCGCGCTCATCCGCATGACCTTCGATGGTCACTTTGTAAGACGGGTTGCCACGCAGGAATGCAGCGTGCTGATCCAGCATCTGAGCGTAGTCAGACTGCACGTCATACTTGTCCAGACCGAAGTAAACGATGTTGTTCTGCTGCAGCTGCTGCATCTGCAGGCGCGCTTGCTCGTCAGAAGACATGTTACCGCCGTTCTGACCAGCACCGTAAGCACCGTCATTAGCGCCCATACCAGTCTGATCGTTGTTGTTGTTTTTGTGTGAGCTACATGCAGCTACTGCGATAACCGGCAGAGCCAGCATCAAACCCTTCAGCACTTTGTTCAGTTGCATTTCTTTATCCTATTATTTTGTTTGCCATACATTTTAATCCCCCGCCGTGCAGGGGACCTATGCATCACAGATACGGCGACCAGGCAGGGAATTTGACCTGTCCATCAGTTGCCGGAAGACGCGCTTTGAAACGCCCGTCGGTTGAAACCAACTGCAACACGGAACCCATCCCCTGAGTAGAGCTATAGATTACCATTGTGCCGTTAGGAGCCAGACTTGGCGTCTCATCCAGGAACGTGTCCGTTATTGTTTGAACGGCTCCCGTTACCAGATCCTGTTTGGCGACATGCTGAGCGCCACCGGCGCTGCTGATCATCACCATAGTTTTACCGTCGGTTGACACGTCCGCATCCTGGTTTTGCGCACCTTCCCAGGTAATACGTTGTGGCGCACCGCCGTTAACTCCAACTTTATAAATCTGAGGCGCACCGGCCTGATCCGAGGTATAGGCCAAGGTCTGGCTATCCGGGAACCATGTTGGTTCAGTGCTGTTGTAGCGACCATCGGTCACCTGACGCGTCTGACCAGAAGCCAGATCCATCACATACAAGTTCAGGCTGCCGGTTTTTGACAGCGCGAAGGCCAGTTTAGAACCGTCTGGTGAGAAGGCTGGCGCACCGTTGTGACGCGGATAAGAAGCAACCTGACGGATTGCACCGTTAGACAGCGTCTGAACCACCAGCGCAGATTTGCCGCTTTCGAAGGTCACGTAAGCCACTTTGCTGCCATCTGGCGACCAGGCCGGAGACATCAATGGCTGCGGTGACCGGTGAACCACAAACTGGTTGTAGCCATCGTAATCCGACACGCGCAACTCATACGGGAACTGACCGCCATTGGTCTGCACCACATAGGCAATGCGGGTACGGAATGCACCTTTGATGCCGGTCAGCTTCTCGAACACTTCGTCACTGGCGGTGTGCGCTGCATAACGCAGCCACTGCTTAGTCACTTTATAAGAGTTCTGCGCCAGCACGGTGCCTGGCGCGCCGCCGGTATCCACCAGCTGATAGGCAATTTGATAGCTGCCGTCAGCGTTTGGCGTTACCTGACCAACCACGACCGCATCAATACCCAATGCGCTCCATGCGGCAGGTTGAACTTCCTGCGCGCTGGCTGGCTGTTGTGGCAGACGAGAACGATCGAGCGGATTGAATTTACCGCTGTTGCGTAGGTCAGCAGAAACGATCCCGCCGATGTCTTCTGGTGCCGCGCCTGGGCCAGCCCATTGGAACGGAACCACACCAATAGGACGTGCGGTGTTAACGCCCTGCGTAATTTCAATACGGACTTCTGCATGAAGCATTGCTGCCCACAGCAGTACAAAAAAACCTAAGGTTACACGAAGTGCCTGCTTCATCTTTTCTCCCTTACCTGAACCAGAGGTTCATGATAATTCGCACAGTTCCTGAAAAACACGAGTACTCATAGAGTACGGCAAGCTAACCTTAGTTCAACCTGCCGTACGTTACTGCATTATTCTGGTTTGAAACGCATAGGTGCGTTTTTAAACACTTCATACACCGCCTCTGAAGGCGGCTTCGGAATCCGCGCCTGCTTCGCGGCAGCAATTGCCGCCTGACACAAGGCTGGGTCGCCACCTTCCGCAGTGACATCTTTCAGAAAACCATCCGGTGCCAATTTTATACGCAGGTTACACTCTTTACCTTTATACAAATCCGCATCGTAGAAACGGCTCTGAATCGCCCCGACAACCTGGCCCAGATAGGAGTTGATTTCTGCGCCTGACGCACCCGCTTTCTTCTGATTGCCCTGCCCTGCAGCGCCACCTGACGCGGTGCCGCTTTTCGGTGCGTTCTTACCCGAAGACAAACCCCCTAACAGATCGTCAACGGCGTTTTCGTTCTTCGCAGCTTCAGCAGCGGCTTTTTTGGCATCCGCAGCCGCTTTCGCTTTTGCATCCGCTTTTGCCTTAGCAGCCGCATCGGCCTTAGCTTTCGCCTCGGCTGCAGCCTTCTCTTTGGCTTCTGCAGCGGCTTTTTCTTTCGCTTCAGCCGCCGCTTGCTCTTTAGCCTCTTTGGCTTCCTGAGCCGCTTTCGCCTTGGCGTCAGCAGCAGCCTGCGCTTTAGCTTCAGCGTCCGCTTTGGCTTTCGATTCTGCGGCCGCTTTTGCCTGCTGCGCCGCTTTCTCTTTCGCTGCTTCAGCGGCAGCGGCTTTCGCCTGCTCTTCCGCTTTCTTCTTCGCGTCAGCCGCGGCTTGCTTGGCTTCCTCTACCGCTTTGGCTTTGGCGTCGGCGGCTGCTTTTGCCTGCGCATCAGCTTCCGCTTTGGCATCAGCCTTGGCTTTCGCTGCGGCGGCTTCGGCAGTTTTCTGCTGTTCCTGCGCTTGCTTAGCGGCGGATTCAGCGGCTTTCTGCTGCTCGGCCTGCTGCTTCGCCTGCTCTTTGGCTTCCTGCTGTGCCTGCAAGCGCTCTTTTTCCATCTCTTTCAGGCGCTGCTGCTCAGCAGCTTGTTTCTGCTGTAACTCTTCGGCCTGCTGCTGCGACTGTTTCTGACGCTGCTGCTCGGCGCGCTGACTGTCTCGTTGCTGATTCTGCTGGCGGTTATACTGCTCAACCACGGCGCCTGAATCGACCATCACTGCGTCAATATCACTGCCACCGCCACCGCCGCTGGATTCGATTTTTTCGTTAAACGAGCTCCAAATCAGTAAGGCGATCAGCACGATGTGCAGAATCACCGAAACGATTATCGCGCGCTTTAACTTGTCGTTCTGCTCGGTTGCCTTCGACACACTCGGTTCCCAAAAACGGTTCGCTTTAAATCGGCTGCGTCATCAAACCGACAGATTTCACGCCTGCCTGATGTAACAGGTTCAGCGCCTTGATGATTTCGTCGTAAGGGACGTCTTTCGCACCGCCGATCAGGAAGACCGTTTTCGGATTGGCTTCAATCCGGCGCTGCGCTTCGCTCACCACCTGCTCCGGCGGTAACTGCGTCATACGATCGTGATCCACCACCAGGCTGTACTGGCCAACACCAGACACTTCAACAATCACCGGTGGATTATCATCAGTTGAGACGGTTTTTGAATCTGTCGCATCCGGCAGATCCACTTCCACGCTCTGGGTAATAATCGGCGCGGTTGCCATAAAGATGAGCAGCAACACCAACAGCACGTCCAGCAGTGGAACAATGTTGATTTCCGACTTAAGGTCGCGTTTACCGCGACCACGGGTTCTGGCCATCGTAAACCTCGACTTACTTCGTGTTGTCGGTGGAGAAAGCCTGACGATGCAGGATAGCCGTGAACTCTTCCATGAAGTTGTCGTAGCCCTGTTCCAGCTTGTTAACGCGCTGGTTCAGACGGTTGTACGCCATAACGGCTGGAATGGCCGCAAACAGACCGATTGCAGTAGCGATCAACGCTTCGGCAATACCCGGTGCAACCATCTGCAGCGTGGCCTGTTTTACCGCACCGAGGGCGATAAAGGCGTGCATGATCCCCCACACTGTACCAAACAGACCGATATACGGACTGATAGAACCAACGGTGCCAAGGAAAGGAATGTGGTTTTCCAGCGTTTCCAGTTCACGATTGAAGGAGATACGCATCGCACGGCTCGCGCCCTCGACAACCGCTTCTGGCGCATGGTTGTTAGCACGATGCAAACGCGCAAACTCTTTGAAACCCGAATAGAAAATTTGCTCAGATCCGCTCAGTTCATCGCGGCGTCCCTGGCTTTCCTGATACAGGCGTGACAGCTCGATACCCGACCAGAACTTATCTTCAAACGCTTCGGCTTCGCGCCCCGCCGCATTCAAAATGCGCGTACGCTGAATAATGATCGCCCATGAGGCAATAGAAAAGCCGATCAAAATCAACATGATAAGTTTGACCAGAAGGCTCGCCTTCAGGAACAAATCAAGAACATTCATGTCAGTCACTGCTTGAACTCCGCGACAATAGACTTGGGAAGCGCAATTGGCTTCATTAGATGTGGGTTGATGCAGGCAATCAGGACTTCTGCTTCATTTAGCACTTTGCCTTCTGCATTCACGATACGCTGCGAGAACGTCATCGTTGCACGCGTCATTGAGGTCACTTCTGTTTGAATTTCCAAAAGATCGTCCAGACGTGCAGCCGCAACAAAATCGATCGTCATGCGTCGTACCACAAAAGCCACCTGCTCTTCCAACAGGACCTGCTGATTGAAATGGTGCTGGCGCAGCATTTCGGTACGTGCTCGTTCATAGAAAGCAAGATAACTGGCGTGGTAAACCACACCACCGGCATCGGTGTCTTCGTAATAGACACGAACCGGCCAGCGAAACAGCGTTGTACTCACTCTACATCCCGGTCTCATTTTAAACGTTGCTACTATACGCAAGAGAGATCGGCTTGGGAATGGTCCGCTTACGCCGCGAGAAAATAATTATCACAGGTTAACAACTGGAAGGAATTTTAGGATGTTTCTTGACCGGACGCTGACAAAACCTCACGTCAGCGCCTGAAATTGCAGCGTTTTTAAGTCCTGAGCCTGGACTTAATAGTAGAACCAGAAAATTCCTGCGACTAAAACCATCATCGCGGGCAATGGCGAGAACAGCGCTTGCCAGCGCAGGTGCTGCGGGCGGAATCCGGTGCCGTGAATCACGCCAGTGCAAACGGCCCAAATCAGCAGCATTCCGTGCCATATCGCTAAATCACTGGTTCGCGCGGCAAAGCGTGAAGGCTGCCAAATGACACAGCCCGCCAGCCACAACGCGAGGATAAGTGAAAGGGCCCGAAGCGGGCCCTTGTCCATCAGACGATACAGCGTCTGAATCAGTGTGCGCATCAGACTTGTTCGTCCTTCGCGCTGCTCTCTTCAACATGCTCCAGCGCCAGCGCCGTAATCACACCGAACGCACAGGCCAGCAAGGTGCCAAGAATCCAGGCAAAATACCACATGCTCAATCTCCTTAATCAGTACAGGGAGTGCGTATTGCTCTCAATGTGTTCTTTGGTGATACGGCCAAACATCTTGTAATAACACCAGGCGGTGTACGCCAGGATAATCGGTACAAAGATGATGGCGGCAATGGTCATCACTTTCAGCGTCAGCAGGCTAGACGTGGCATCCCACATCGTCAGGCTGATGCCTGGCACGGTGCTGGATGGCATGATGAAGGGGAACATCGCAATCCCGGCCGTCATGATCACGCAAGCTAAGGTCAGTGAAGACGAAATAAACGCCAGAGCGCCCTTCTCGATACGCGAAAAGAGAATGGTCAGCAGCGGCAACACCACGCCCAACAGCGGGAACAGCCACAGCACTGGCATCTGCTCGAAGTTCACCATCCACGCACCGGCTTCACGCACCACATCTTTACCCAACGGGTTGGATGCCGCGTGATGATCGATAACGCTTTTAAGCACATAACCGTCAATGCCGTATTTCACCCACACACCTGCAAGGATGAAGCACACCATCATCACCAGCGCCGAGATTTGCGCGGTGCTGCGGCTGCGGACGTGCAACTCACCAGCAGTACGCATCTGCAGATAGGTTGCGCCCTGCGTCAGGATCATCGCCACACTCACCACGCCCGCCAGCAAGCCAAACGGATTCAACAGCTGGAAGAAGTTGCCGGTATAGAAGAGGCGCAGATATTCGTCAGCATGGAACGGCACACCTTGCAGCAGGTTGCCGAACGCCACACCAATCACCAGCGGCGGCACAAAGCTGCCGATGAAAATGCCCCAATCCCACATGCCACGCCAGCGCATATCTTCAATCTTCGAACGGTAATCAAATCCGACCGGACGGAAGAACAGCGAAGCCAGCACCAGAATCATCGCCACGTAGAAGCCGGAGAACGCAGCGGCATACACCATTGGCCAGGCGGCAAACAGTGCGCCACCGGCGGTGATCAGCCAAACCTGGTTTCCGTCCCAGTGCGGCGCAATGCTGTTAATCATGATGCGACGTTCGGTATCGGTGCGTCCCAGAATGCGGGTTAGCATACCGACGCCCATATCAAAGCCATCGGTGACCGCGAAACCGATCAGCAATACGCCAATCAGCAGCCACCAGACAAAGCGCAATACTTCGTAATCAAACATGGTCGCTCTCCTTATCCACGCGCCGGCTGAGATGATGTCTTCAGCGTTTCATGATGATAGCGGCCGGTTTTCAGGCTGCTTGGACCGAGGCGCGCGAACTTGAACATCAGGTACATTTCCGCCACGAGGAACAAGGTGTAGAGACCGCAAATCAGCGTCATTGAGAACAGCAGATCGCCGACGGTCAATGAAGAGTTAGCGACCGCGGTTGGCAGCACCTCACCAATTGCCCACGGTTGGCGACCATACTCGGCAACAAACCAACCTGCTTCAATCGCAATCCACGGTAACGGAATGCCATACAACGCGGCTTTCAGTAACCAGCGAGACTTACCGATGCGGTTACGAATCACGCTCCAGAAGGAGAGCGCAATAATGCCCAGCATCAGCACACCGCCTAGCACCATGATGCGGAAGGCGAAGTAAAGCGGTGCAACGCGTGGAATGGAGTCTTTCGTCGCTTCCTGGATCTGCGCTTCGGTCGCGTTGGCCACATCCGGCGTATAGCGCTTCAACAGCAGGCCATAACCGAGATCCTGTTTGCTGGCTTCAAACTGGCTGCGCACCTCAGGATCTTTGCTGCCACCGCGCAATTCGTTCAGCAGCGCGTAGGCTTTCATGCCGTTACGAATACGCACTTCATGTTGTGCCAGCAGATCTTTCAAACCGGTGACTGGCGTATCGACTGAACGCGTGGCGATCAGGCCGAGCAGATACGGAATCTGAATCGCATATTTGTTCTCCTGCGTCTCCTGATCCGGAATACCAAACAGTGTAAACGCAGCCGGAGCCGGTTGGGTTTCCCATTCCGCTTCAATTGCCGCCAGTTTGGTTTTCTGCACGTCGCCGATTTCATAACCGGATTCGTCACCCAGCACGATCACCGACAGAATCGCCGCCATACCGAAGCTGGCTGCGATGGCGAAAGAGCGTTTAGCGAAAGCAATGTCGCGCCCTTTCAGCAGATACCATGCGCTGATACCCAGGATGAACATCGCACCCGTGGTGTAACCGGCGGCCACGGTATGCACAAACTTCACCTGCGCAACCGGGTTCAGCACCAGCTCGGAGAAACTCAACATCTCCATACGCATGGTTTCGAAATTGAATTCCGATGCGATCGGGTTTTGCATCCAGCCGTTCGCCACCAGAATCCACAGCGCGGACATGTTCGAACCGAGCGCCACCAGCCAGGTCACCGCAAGGTGTTGCACTTTGCCGAGACGATCCCAGCCAAAGAAGAACAGGCCAACAAAGGTGGATTCGAGGAAGAACGCCATTAAACCTTCAATGGCGAGCGGCGCACCGAAGATATCGCCGACGTAGTGTGAGTAATATGACCAGTTAGTACCGAACTGGAATTCCATGGTCAGGCCGGTAGCCACGCCGAGTGCAAAGTTGATACCAAACAACTTGCCCCAGAACTTGGTCATATCTTTATAAATTTGTTTCCCCGTCAGGACATATACGGTTTCCATGATCGCCAATAAAAACGCCATACCCAGCGTTAATGGCACGAACAGGAAATGGTACATCGCCGTCAGGGCAAACTGTAAACGCGACAGCTCGACAATATCTAACATGATGACTCCTTGCTCCTCGCATGAACTTCCCCTGCGGATGACAACGGCAAACAACAGACATTGACGCGCAGAATAAGATTCAGGAACGACTGATTATTGATTCCAGTTTTGTTACTGATAGAACAGAGAAAGCTGTTGCCCGAAGAGAGCGAGTAACAGTGATAAAAATTCCCCGAAAAACCGATCTTTTCAGTCAATTTAAAGCAGGAGTGAAACGAGGAGGCGGCAGAATTGATATAACAACGCCTGGCACAAACTCCTGATAAATTATGACGAAGACTGAATTGATGCAGCGCAATTTATACCGGTTAGTCGGCGTTTTGCTAGCGGTAAAGTTTCCTATAAGTCGCTATTTATTGATCTGGATTAAGACAATAAATTTCCAGATATGTAGTGTTATAGTGGTTGTTAATTAGATGTCACAACATCATCATATAATTAAGAATATAATTACCTTTTCCGCAATTTTTTAACCTCGTTTTGGAAAGTCGCGTGCTAATTGTTTGACAAAGATCCAGCGCCTTTTCCCTTCTTTACCCTGATGACAGAGTAAGCATAGCCGCAGTTTTTGAAACCGTTGCGCTTTTTGCCCCTCTTTTAGGCGGGTAATTACCAAAAAAAAAGCCACCCGAAGGTGGCTTTTCAATGTCAGTCAATACCGGCTTATTTGATTGGCAGAACTGCTTTAACCGCGTCGCCAATATCTGCCAGGCTGCGTACGGTTTTCACACCGGCCGCTTCCAGCGCAGCAAATTTCTCATCAGCGGTACCTTTACCACCGGCAATGATGGCGCCTGCGTGGCCCATACGCTTGCCTTTCGGTGCAGTAACACCGGCGATATAGCCTACAACCGGCTTGGTCACGTGTGCTTTAATGTACGCCGCTGCTTCTTCTTCCGCGCTACCACCGATCTCACCGATCATCACGATCACTTCAGTCTGTGGATCTTCCTGGAACAATTTCAGGATATCGATGAAGTTAGAGCCTGGGATCGGGTCACCACCGATACCTACGCAGGTTGACTGGCCGTAGCCGATGTCAGTGGTCTGCTTAACGGCTTCATAAGTCAGCGTACCTGAACGCGATACGATACCGACGCGGCCTGGCTGATGAATGTGGCCCGGCATGATACCGATCTTACATTCGCCTGGGGTGATCACGCCTGGGCAGTTCGGGCCGATCATACGCACGCCAGCTTCATCCAGCTTCACTTTCACGGTCAGCATATCCAGCGTTGGGATACCTTCGGTGATGGTGATAATCAGTTTGATGCCCGCATCGATCGCTTCCAGGATACCGTCTTTGCAGAACGGCGCTGGAACGTAGATTACGGTGGCAGTTGCGCCGGTCGCTTCTACGGCTTCACGCACGGTGTTGAACACCGGCAGGCCGAGATGCGTGGTGCCGCCTTTGCCTGGCGTTACACCGCCAACCAGCTGCGTACCGTAGGCCAGCGCCTGCTCAGAGTGAAACGTCCCTTGACCACCGGTGAAACCCTGGCAAATGACTTTGGTGTTTTTGTCGATCAAAATGGACATTATTTACCCTCCGCTGCAGCTACAACACGCTGTGCAGCGTCTGTCAGGCTGGTTGCTGCAATGATGTTCAGACCGCTGTCCGCCAGTTTCTTAGCGCCCAGCTCGGCGTTGTTACCTTCCAGACGAACCACAACTGGCACGTTGACACCCACTTCTGCTACGGCACCGATGATGCCGTCTGCGATCAGGTCGCAACGCACAATGCCGCCGAAGATGTTAACGAACACAGCTTTCACCGCATCGTCAGACAGGATGATTTTGAAGGCTTCGGTAACGCGCTCTTTGGTTGCGCCGCCACCAACGTCCAGGAAGTTGGCTGGCTCACCACCGTGGTGTTTCACGATGTCCATGGTGCCCATCGCCAGACCGGCGCCGTTCACCATACAGCCGATGTTGCCATCCAGCGCAACGTAGTTCAGTTCCCACTGCGTAGCGTGTGCTTCACGTGGATCTTCCTGGCTCGGATCGCGCATTTCACGCAGTTCCGGCTGACGGAACAGTGCGTTACCGTCCGCGCCCAGTTTGCCGTCGAGGCAGATCAGATCGCCCTGCTTGGTGATCACCAGCGGGTTGATCTCAACCATCGCCAGATCGCGCTCGAGGAACATGGTCGCCAGACCCATGAAGATTTTGGTGAACTGGCTAACTTGCTTACCGGTCAGGCCGAGTTTGAACGCCAACTCGCGGCCCTGATACGGCTGTGGACCCGCTAATGGATCCAGCGCCATTTTGTGGATCAAGTGTGGCGTTTCTTCTGCCACTTTCTCAATCTCAACACCGCCTTCTGTCGAAGCCATGAAGATCACGCGACGGGTAGCACGGTCAACAACCGCACCCAGATACAGCTCCTGATCGATATCAGTCGCGGCTTCCACCAGAATCTGGTTTACCGGCTGACCGTGCGCATCAGTTTGATAGGTCACCAGACGTTTGCCCAGCCAATGTTCAGCAAAAGCACGAATGTCTTCTTTGCTGTTAACCACTTTCACGCCGCCCGCTTTACCGCGGCCACCGGCATGAACCTGACATTTCACGACCCACGGACCTGCGCCAATTTTAGACGCGGCTTCTTCAGCTTCACGTGGCGTGGTGCAGGCGTAGCCTGTCGGTGCTGGCATGCCATAGCGTGCAAACAGCTGCTTCGCCTGGTATTCATGTAAATTCATGATGTTCTATCCATTCAGGTATGAGTTTGGGCGCGCCTTCACACCGCGCGCCCGGCGAAATTAGACGTCCAGCAGCAGGCGAGCTGGATCTTCCAGCATCTCTTTCACCGCGACCAGATAGCCAACGGATTCACGACCATCAATTAAACGGTGATCGTAAGAGAGCGCCAGATACATCATTGGCAGAATCACAACCTGACCATTGACCGCCATTGGGCGCTCTTTGATGGCGTGCATGCCGAGAATCGCGCTCTGCGGTGGGTTGATGATTGGCGTAGACATCAGCGAACCAAACACACCACCGTTGGTGATGGTGAAGTTACCGCCGGTCAGCTCTTCAACCGTCAACTTGCCGTCACGGCCTTTCACCGCCAGCTCTTTAATCTTCTTCTCAATGTCAGCCATGCTCAGTGCATCAACATCTTTCAGCACCGGCGTAACCAGACCACGCGGGGTAGAAACCGCAATGCTCACATCGAAATAGTTGTGGTAAACCACATCTTCGCCATCAATTGATGCGTTCACTTCCGGGAAGCGTTTCAGCGCTTCAACCACCGCTTTGATGTAGAAGGACATGAAGCCCAGACGCACGCCGTGACGCTTCTCAAACGCGTCGCCGTACTGCTTGCGCAGATCCATGATTGGCTTCATGTTGATTTCGTTGAACGTGGTCAACATCGCGGTGCTGTTTTTCGCTTCCAGCAGACGCTCGGCAACACGCTTACGCAGACGCGTCATCGGTACGCGTTTTTCGCTGCGGTTTGCCACAGCCGCTTGCGGTGCTGCGGCCGCCGCTGGGGCTGGTGCTGCTTTGCCGCCGTCGGCTTTCTTCGCCAGATGTTTTTCCACATCTTCACGCGTCAAACGACCGCCAACACCGGTGCCTTTGATCTGCGCGGCATCGAGGTTGTTTTCAGCAATCAGACGACGTACCGCTGGGCTGAGCGCATCGTTGCTCTCTTCTTCCAGTGAGGCAGTCTGACGCTGTGCCGGAGTAGACTCGTTGCTTTCCGCTTTCGCTGTGGTCTCTTTCCCGCCGCTGTTGCCTTCTTTCAAGCGGCCCAGAATCTGACGAGAAGTCACGGTAGCGCCTTCATCTTCCAGCACGGCTTCAAGAATGCCGTCCGCTGAAGCAGGCACTTCCAGCACCACTTTGTCAGTTTCAATTTCTACCAGAACTTCATCGCGGCTCACAGAGTCGCCAGGTTTTTTGTGCCAGGTTGCAACCGTTGCGTCCGCTACGGATTCAGGCAAATCGGGAACGAGAATTTCTACGCTACTCATTTTCTTTCCTTTTTATTAACCAAGGTTCAGCGCGTCATTAACCAGGTCTTGCTGCTGTTTTTGATGTACGGACATGTAGCCCACGGCCGGTGAAGCAGAAGCCGGACGGCCTGCATAACGCAGTGACGCACCAAATGGAACCACTTCGCGGAAATGATGCTGACTGCAATACCATGCGCCCTGATTCAGCGGCTCTTCCTGACACCACACGAAATCCTGCACATGAGCATAGTTTTTCAATACGTCCTGCACGACTTTGTGCGGGAACGGATAGAGTTGTTCGATACGCACGATGGCCACGTCGGTCTGCTCGTTTTTACGACGCTGATCCAGCAGATCGTAATAAACCTTGCCCGAACACAGCACAACGCGTTTTACCTGTTGCGGATCGAGATCGTCGATTTCACCAATCGCCGGCTGGAAACTGCCAGTGGCCAACTCTTCCAGGCTGGAAATCGCCAGCGGATGACGCAGCAGTGATTTCGGTGACATGACGATCAGTGGACGGCGCATACCGCGCAGTGCCTGACGACGCAGCATGTGGTAAACCTGCGCAGGCGTGGAAGGCACGCACACCTGCATGTTCTGTTCAGCACAGAGTTGCAGATAACGCTCCAGACGCGCTGAGGAGTGCTCAGGGCCCTGACCTTCATAACCGTGCGGCAGCAACATGACCAGGCCACACATACGGCCCCATTTCTGCTCGCCGGAGCTGATGAACTGGTCGATCACGACCTGCGCACCGTTGGCGAAGTCACCGAACTGCGCTTCCCAGATGGTCAGCACGCGCGGCTCTGCGGTGGCATAACCGTATTCGAAGGCCAGTACGGCCTCTTCAGACAGCACGGAATCCCACACTTTGAACTGACCCTGGCCGTTATGGACATGGTGCAGCGGCGTGTAGGTTGAGCCGTTGGTCTGGTTGTGGATCACCGCATGACGGTGGAAGAAGGTACCGCGACCGGTATCTTCACCGGACAGACGCACCGGAATCCCTTCGTCAACCAGCGTGGCATAGGCGAGGTTTTCTGCACCGCCCCAATCGAACGCTTTGTTGCCTTCGGCCATCTCTTTGCGATCGTTGTAAATCTTGGCAACGCGAGACTGCACTTCTACCGATTCCGGTACGCTGCTGATGCGGCGCGCCAGTTCCTGCAGGCGTTTCAGTTCCACGGTTGCCGGGTAGCTTTCATCCCACTCGTGGTTCAGATACGGCGACCAGGTGAATGAATGCAGGCTCATCGGACGCCACTCTGGTACCACGCATTCGCCTTCATCCAGCGCGTCGCGATACAGATTGACCATCTCGGTGGCATCTTCGCTGGTCGCTACGCCTTCGCTTTCCAGCTGATCGGCATAGAGTTTACGCGGCGTCGGATGCTTTTTGATTTTCTGGTACATCAACGGCTGCGTTGCACTTGGCTCGTCGGCTTCGTTGTGGCCGTGACGGCGATAGCACACCAGGTCGATGAAGACATCACGTTTAAAGGTGTTGCGATAATCCAGCGCCAGGCGAGTCACAAAGGCTACTGCTTCCGGATCGTCCGCGTTAACGTGGAAAATCGGTGCCAGCACCATCTTGCCGATATCGGTACAGTACGGCGTAGAACGCGCATCTTTCGGGTTGGAGGTAGTGAAACCAACCTGGTTGTTGATCACGATGCGAACGGTACCGCCCACTTCGTAGCCACGCGCCTGCGACATGTTCAGGGTTTCCTGCACCACGCCCTGACCGATTACTGCAGCATCACCGTGAATGGTGATTGGCAGAACTTTGTTGCTGCTTGGCTCAGCCAGACGATCCAGGCGCGCACGCACCGAACCCATCACCACCGGGCTAACAATTTCCAGATGCGACGGGTTGAACGCCAGCGCCAGATGCACCAGGCCGCCTTCGGTTTCCACGTCAGACGAGAAGCCCATGTGGTACTTCACGTCGCCGGTGCCAAGGTGTTCTTTGTGCTTACCGGAGAATTCGTCGAACAGATCCTGCGGCTTCTTACCTAATACGTTGATCAGTACGTTCAGACGACCACGGTGCGCCATACCCAGCACCACTTCGCGCGTACCGCTTTTGCCAGCGTGACGAATCATCTCGCGCAGCATCGGCACCAGCGCATCACCGCCTTCCAGCGAGAAGCGCTTCGCGCCAGGGAATTTCGCGCCCAGATATTTTTCCAGGCCTTCTGCCGCGGTCAGCTCTTTCAGGAAACCTTTTTTCTCGTCGCTGCTGAAAGACGCGTGGCCCACCACCGATTCCAGACGCTGCTGAATCCAGCGCTTCTCGTCGGTGTTGTTGATGTGCATGTATTCAGCACCAATCGAGCCACAGTAAGTCTGCTGCAGCGCCGCAAACAGATCGGCCAGCTTCATGGTCTCTTTGCCGATAGCAAAAGAGCCTACGTTAAAGCTTTCCTGAAAATCGGCGTCGGTCAGATCGTGATAAGCCGGATCGAGGTCGGCTACCGTGTCCTGTTTCCACAGGCCAAGCGGATCGAGGTTTGCATGCTGATGGCCGCGGAAGCGGAACGCATTAATCAGCTGCAGCACTTTAACCTGTTTGGAGTTGGTCGCCGGATCGGTCACGGTTGATGTATAACGCGTGGCGTCTTTAGCCAGGCGGCGGAAGTAGTCACGCGTGGTGGAGTGAAATTGCTCAGGTTTCACGCCAGTGCCCGGCAGCTGTTGGAACAGCTCGCGCCACATGTCATCAACTGAGTCAGGATCGGTCAGGAAATCCTCATAGAGTTGCTCTATGTAAGATTGGTTCGCGCCGGCCAGCCAGGAGGAGTCCAGCCAGGGTTTCATCGCGCTGTTCTGCATTGTGATCCCTTAAGCATTAATCTGCTTTTTATGAGGTTTCATTTTTTACCGCTTACGCGGCTTGCCGTAGTGAGTTCAGCGATACGAACCTGTGCGCTACCGGCGCCTGGCTCGTAAGGGAACCTTTATAAGCGTGGTCAGCACCGCGCTTATAGAGGCTTCCGTAAACATCCGGGAACCTCAGTTCCCGGAGAGTGACTTTCTGTTACGCCCCGCGTTGCAGCAGCATCGACTTAATATGGCCGATGGCGCGCGTAGGGTTTAGGCCTTTCGGGCACACGCTCACACAGTTCATGATGCTGTGACAGCGGAAAACACTGAAAGCATCGTTTAGATTGTCGAGACGCGCATTGGTTTCAGTGTCGCGGCTGTCGATCAGGAAACGGTAAGCGGCCAGCAGGCCAGCCGGACCGACAAACTTGTCCGGATTCCACCAGAACGACGGGCACGACGTTGAGCAGCAGGCGCAGAGAATACACTCATACAAACCGTCCAGATGCTCACGCTCGGCTGGGCTCTGTAAATGCTCGCGTGCCGGTGGATTTTCCCCATTATTCAACAGGAAAGGCTTAATCTTCTCATACTGTGCATAGAATTGTCCCATGTCTACCACGAGGTCGCGGATCACCGGCAAACCGGGCAGTGGACGGATAACAATTTTCTTCGAACCGTTGCCCAGCGCAGAGATCGGCGTGATACACGCCAGACCATTTTTACCGTTCATGTTCAGACCATCTGAACCGCACACGCCTTCACGGCAAGAGCGACGGAAAGCCAACGTAGGGTCTTTCTCTTTCAGACGGATCAGCGCATCCAACAGCATCATGTCGCGACCATCTTCCGACTCCAGGGTGTACTCCTGCATGCGCGGCTTGGCATCGACTTCCGGGTTGTAACGATAGATTGAAAATTCGAGTCTCATGATGATCTCCGCAATTAGTAGGTACGCGCTTTCGGCGGGAAGGCCGCACGCAGTTTCGGTTGCATGTTCACCTCACGGCGCGTCATGCTTTCCGTCTGCGGAACATAGAGACTGTGGCACAGCCAGTTTTCATCATCGCGATCCGGGAAGTCGAAGCGGCTATGCGCGCCACGGCTTTCGGTACGGAAGTTGGCGGCAACAGCGGTGGCGTAAGCGGTTTCCATCAGGTTATCCAGCTCAAGGCACTCGATACGCTGTGTGTTGAAGTCTGGCGAACGGTCATCAAGACGCGCCGATTTCAGACGCTCACGAATCACTTTCAGCTCTTCCAGACCTTCACGCATCGCATCGCCATCGCGGAATACCGAGAAGTTGTTCTGCATGCAGCGCTGCAGCGCTTTACGGATTTCGACAGGATCTTCACCGGTGGTGTTATTTTCCCAGCGGTTGAAGCGCGCCATCGCTTCATCAAGATTTTCCTGCGTGGCTTCACGCAGTTCGCCCTGCTCTTCAATACACTCCAGCAGATGCACACCGGCTGCGCGGCCGAACACCACCAGATCGAGCAGCGAGTTGCCGCCGAGGCGGTTAGCGCCGTGTACCGATACGCAGGCGATTTCGCCAACGGCAAACAGACCCGGAATCACCACATCTTCGCCCTGCTCGTTCACGCGCAGCGCCTGGCCAGTCACTTTGGTCGGCACGCCGCCCATCATGTAGTGGCAGGTTGGGATCACCGGAATCGGTTCTTTGATTGGGTCGACGTGGGCAAAGGTACGCGACAGCTCAAGGATACCCGGCAGACGCGACTCCAGCACTTCGGCACCGAGGTGGTCGAGTTTCAGTTTGATGTGCGGACCCCAAGGGCCATCGCAACCGCGACCTTCACGGATTTCCACCATCATCGAACGCGCAACTACATCACGACCCGCCAGATCTTTGGCGTTCGGCGCATAACGCTCCATGAAGCGTTCACCGTGCTTATTCAGCAGGTAACCACCTTCACCACGACAACCTTCGGTGACCAGCACGCCCGCACCGGCAATACCGGTTGGGTGGAACTGCCACATTTCCATATCCTGCACCGGCACGCCGGCGCGCAGCGCCATACCAACGCCGTCACCGGTGTTGATGTGGGCGTTAGTGGTGGATTGGTAAATACGGCCCGCGCCGCCGGTCGCCAGAATGGTGGCCTTGGCTTTGAAATAGACGGTTTCGCCGGTTTCCATGCAGATTGCCGTACAGCCGACAATCGCGCCGTCTTCGTTTTTCACCAGATCCAGCGCATACCATTCGGAGAAGATGGTGGTTTTGTTTTTCAGGTTCTGCTGATACAGCGTATGCAGCAAGGCGTGGCCGGTACGGTCGGCAGCTGCAGCAGTACGCGCCGCCTGCTCACCGCCGAAATTCTTCGACTGACCACCAAACGGACGCTGATAGACGCGGCCATCATCAAGACGGGAGAAAGGCAATCCCATATGTTCCAGTTCCAGAATCGCTTCTGGACCGACATGACACATATATTCGATCGCGTCCTGGTCGCCGATAAAGTCGGAACCTTTGACGGTGTCGTACATGTGCCATTCCCAGTTATCTTCATGGGTGTTACCCAGCGCAACGGTAATACCGCCCTGCGCCGATACGGTATGAGAACGGGTTGGGAAAACTTTGGATAACAGGGCGCACGTTTGGCCCGATTGGGAGATTTGCAAGGCGGCGCGCATACCTGCACCACCCGCGCCGATCACCACGGCATCAAATTCTCTGACTGGCAAACTCATTTACACACCCCACACCACAACGATTCCATAAATAGCGTACGACAACAGCGCAACCACAATCACAAACTGCAGCAGCAAACGGGTTGCTACCGGTTTCACGTAATCGGTTAATACCTGCCACATGCCAATCCAGCCGTGGATCAGAATCGAGAACAGCGTTAACACGGTGAACACTTTAGTGAAGGCGGACGAGAAGAAGCCGTGCCAGACGTCATACGTCAGCGTGCCTGTCATCACGACAAAACCGAGGATGTAGATGATGTAAAGCGTCATTAAGATTGCAGCAGCACGCAGTAACAGCCAGTCATGGATACCGTTGCGTCCTAATGCAGAAGCATTGCTTACCATACGAGGACTCCAGCCAAAATTGAGAGCACGACAGTGATACCAAAAGCCGCTTGCGCGGAACGGGTTCCCACCTGCAAGGTTTCTTCCATAAAGCCAAAATCAGCCAACATATGACGAATACCGCCCACGACGTGATACGCCAGCGCAGTTAAAATGCCCCACATGATGAATTTGGCGAAGAAGCTATCCATGATGGATGCCGCTTGCAGGAAGCCTTCAGGAGAAGAGAGGGAGAGACCCAGTAACCAGAGCAGAATTCCGAGAGCGACAAAGGTGATCACGCCGGAGACGCGGTGGAGAATGGACGATATTGCAGTAACGGGAAACCGGATCGTCGAGAGATCCAAGTTAACAGGTCTTTGTTTTTTCACGGTTTTGCCCACACAGCTCTTTTTTATTTTGCTTCCTCCGGTCCTGAGTTGCATCAGAGACACAGCGTGTGTTCAGACTGCAACCGCCACCAAAATAGCAACATCCAGTGTTAAATAAAGCGGGTAAAACGCTGGGTGGCTCCTGGTGTCAGGGTGTTCCGGAGACCTGGCCGCAGTATAGGAGGATCACATTCTGATTACAATTCCCCTACAATCTCTTTGGTCACATTTAGGCTGAACAGTGATCACCTTCACGAATTTCACAATTTATACATTTTTAATTATCTGATTTGACAAAGAATCAACATTTCAGTTACAAACAATCGCATTAAAGCCCTATGATGCACAAAAGTTATGGGGATACACTTTCCCCTAAGCTCAAGTTATGTAACATTGCCAATACAAGTTATATAAAGCATCAGGTTATTGGTTACCAAGAAGTTATGTCGTGACAGGAACTTTAACATCCTCGATGTGCAGCATGTCATGCCCCGACGCCACCGAATGGCCCAGCTCAGCGTTCACTCTGTAACCCTGCACGACACACGTTACCGCAGAGTGATGCTGTGAAGATTGTGGTTTTACGTAACAACATGGCTATTCTGGTGTCTAAGATCCTTACCTTAAGGCGCTATGGAGACGAAATAATGACAGATAAAAAAGTGACGCTAACCCTACAAGATAATACGTCTGTTGAACTGGACGTGATGCAAGGCACGCTGGGACAAGATGTTGTTGATGTCCGCGCCCTTGGCTCACAAGGCCTGTTCACCTTCGATCCCGGCTTCACCTCTACTGCGTCCTGCGAATCCAAAATCACCTTTATTGATGGTGATGAAGGCATTCTGTTACACCGTGGTTTCCCGATTGATCAGCTTGCGACTCACTCTAACTACCTCGAAGTGTGTTACATCTTGCTGAATGGCGAAGCCCCGACCCAAGCCCAGTTTGAAGAGTTCCGCACTACCGTTACCCGCCACACCATGATCCACGAGCAAATCACCCGACTGTTCCATGGCTTCCGCCGCGATTCGCATCCAATGGCGGTGATGTGTGGTGTGACCGGTGCGCTGGCGGCGTTTTATCACGACTCTTTAGACGTCAACATTGAACGTCACCGTGAAATCGCTGCGTTCCGCCTGCTGTCGAAAATGCCGACCATGGCCGCGATGTGCTACAAATACTCCATCGGCCAGCCGTTTGTTTATCCGCGTAACGATCTCTCTTATGCCGGTAACTTCCTGCATATGATGTTTGCCACGCCGTGCGAAGAGTACAAAGTAAACCCGGTGCTGGAACGCGCCATGGACCGTATTCTGATTCTGCACGCCGACCATGAGCAGAACGCCTCAACCTCTACCGTGCGTACCGCAGGCTCTTCAGGCGCGAACCCGTTTGCCTGTATCGCCGCCGGTATCGCTTCACTGTGGGGACCGGCGCATGGCGGTGCCAACGAAGCGACGCTGCGTATGCTGGAAGAGATCAGCACCGTTGAGCACATCCCTGAGTTTGTGAAACGTGCGAAAGATAAGAACGATTCGTTCCGTCTAATGGGATTCGGCCACCGCGTGTATAAAAACTACGATCCGCGCGCTACCGTAATGCGTGACACTTGCCATGAAGTGCTGAACGAACTGGGCATGAAAGATGATCTGCTGGAAGTGGCGATGGAGCTGGAACACATTGCGCTGAACGACCCGTACTTCATCGAGCGTAAACTCTATCCAAACGTCGATTTCTATTCAGGCATCATCCTGAAAGCGATGGGCATTCCGTCTTCCATGTTTACCGTTATCTTCGCGATGGCGCGTACCGTGGGCTGGATTGCACACTGGAAAGAGATGCACGACGAAGGCATGAAAATCGCCCGTCCGCGTCAGCTGTATACCGGTTACACCGAGCGCCCATTCACCTCGGCGCTGGATAAATAAGAAAAAAGGGCGGGATTATCCCGCCCTTCTCACATCTGGCATCCCGGACACCAGTAAAACGGCCGCGATGACAGCACGCCCTTCTCAATCACCGCGCCACATCGCCGACACTTTTTGCCCTGCCGATGAAACACCTCGAAGCGAAACGCTGCATCTTCATGATACTTCTTCATGCTGCCACGCATCTGATACGACAAACGCGGCACCGCCAGCATCGCCTCACTTAACGCCGTCAGCTGCTGCTCGCTGAGGTCCTGCGCCCGATGCGACGCCAGCAATCCGGCGTGCCACAAAATCTCCACGCGCAGATAATTGCCGAGGCCGGCTAAAAAGGCCTGATCGAGCAGCAAGCCGCTGAACTGGCGACGACGAAAACGCGGCGACAGCAAACGCTCGCGCACCTCTTCCACCGTTAAGCTGGCATCCAGCACATCCGGGCCCACGCGCTGCAAAAACGGATGCGCCGCTAAGGTATCGGCGTTGAGCAGCTCAATATCCGAGGCGCTATACAGCAAAATGGTTTTATCCGCAGTCGCGAGCCGCACGCGCAGCTGACGCGTGGTATTCGGCTGCGTGCCGGTTGGCACCACGCGCCACACGCCGTACAGCTGATTGTGGCTGTAGAGCGTCAAACCGTTAGAGAAGTGGGTGAGCAGCGCTTTACCGCGCGTTTCGAAGGCGTTGATGGTGGCATCTATCAGCGCCGGTTCGTAGGTTTTCAGCTGTGGAAAGGCAAACCACACATCGGTGAGTGGTTTGCCGACCATTGCCTCTGCCAGCTGATCCGCCGCGCGGCGGATCTCCGGTCCCTCAGGCATAACAACTCCTGTTAATGCGTGGCACCACCGACGACGCGGATGTCATTTTCGGTACTCAGGATCACCTGCAGCGAGGTTTCCAGCGCCTGAATCACGCTCGAAGTCGCCATGCTGGCCACGCCGGGATGGTGCGCCGCTTGTTCCGGCATATACGGGATGTGAATAAATCCGCCGCGCGCCTTGCTGTTGGTGGTGTGGATCCAGTGCAGCAGGCTGTACATCACGTGATTACAGGTGAAGGTGCCGGCGGTTTGCGATACCGAAGCCGGCACGCCCACTTCACGCAGCGCGGCAACCATCGCTTTGATCGGCAGCGTGGAGAAATAGGCCGCCGGGCCATCAGCCTCGATGGGTTGATCGATCGGTTGCTGCTGGTTGTTATCCGGAATGCGCGCGTCATCCACGTTGATCGCGACGCGTTCAACGGTAATATCGGCGCGGCCGCCCGCTTGCCCGACGCACAGCACGCGATCGGGTTGAATCTCCTCCAGCGCGCGCGTCAGCACTTCACCGCAGGTGGCAAACACCACCGGCAGCTGGCGAACCACAATGCGTGCACCGGCGATCTCTTTGCCGTCAAAAGTGCGCACCGCTTCCCACGAAGGGTTGATGTTTTCGCCACCAAAGGGCTCAAACGCCGTCATTAACACCGTTTTCATTGCAACCTCACAAGAACATCAGGAAGTAGAGCAGGAAAATATTCACTATCAAAAGTAGCACACCGGTTGGCACCTGAGCCTTGATCACCGCGTTGCGGTCCGGCAGTTCCAGCAGGCGCGCTGGCACGATGTTGAAGTTGGCCGCCATCGGCGTCATCAGCGTGCCGCAATAGCCGGAGAACATCCCAATCGCCGCCATGACCGCCGGATTGCCGCCGTGTTGCAGCACCAGAATCGGAATACCAATCCCGGCGGTGACAATCGGGAAGGCAGCAAACGCATTGCCCATCACCATGGTCAGCAACGCCATGCCACCCGCATACACCGCGACGGCAATCAGGCGATTATCCACCGCCAGATATTGTTCAGTGAGGTGTGAAATCGCCGTGCCGACACCGGCGCTGGTGAACAGCAGGCCAAGCGTGGCCAGAATCTGCGGCAGAATAAACGCCCAACCCACCGCATCCAGCAGGCGACGGGTTTCCTGCATCGACTGCAGCGGCTTTTCATGGGTGATTTTCAACGCAATCAGCCAGCCCAGCAGGCAGCCAATCATCATGGAGAACAGCGTCACCAGCGTGGAGTGATTGCCGGGACCAAACACCCTGTCCTGCAAACCGGGAATATGGTTAAACGCCAGCACGCCAATCACCGTCACCAGTGGAATCGCCAGCGCTGGCAGGAACAGTTTGTTATGCAGACGTTTAGCACTTTCCTGTTTCTGCTCATCGCTGCGCTGATGATAACGACCCAGACGCACGCCGCCGAAACCGGCAATCAGCGCCATCAATACCACGGCCACGCCCACGCCGATATGCAACCAGCGGCGGCCGAGTTCGGCATCGCCCGCCCATTGTCCCATCAGCTGATAAGCACCGTCGCCAATCAGGAAAATCAGGCCATACAGTGCCCAGAACAGACCGGTGGTAAAACGGCGCGGGTTAGCGCTGTCACGCCAGGAAAGTACGGCAACCACCAGCAGGATCACCCCCGCCAGCCACATCAAATATTGTTGCTGGAACATTACTTCGCTCCTTTGGCGTTCAGCGCCTGCTGGTTCAACGCGCCCAATTCACGCGACAACTGGCGATCAAGACGCACCAGACGAGCTGAATGAATGAGGAAAGCACAGAGAGCGGTAGGAATGCCCCACAGCGCGATATGCAGCGGTTCGGTGCTGATACCGGCAGATTCCTGCATAAAGTTATGCATGAAGATAATCGCGCCAAAGGCAACGAAGATATCCTCGCCAAAGAACAGACCGATGTTATCGGTCGCCGCAGACATGGCGCGCAGACGATGGCGCACTTCTGGTGGGACGTCACCGTAGCGGTTCTCCGTGGCACCTTCGGCCATCGGCGCCAGCAGCGGACGCACCATTTGCGGATGGCCGCCCAGGCTGGTTAAGCCCAGCGCGGCGGTGGCTTCACGCACAAACAGGTAGACGATCAGTAAGCGTCCGGCGGTGGCGGTTTTGATCTGCGCGATCCAGCTTTGCGCACGCTCTTTCAGGCCATGACGCTCCAGCAAACCGATAACAGCCAGCGGCAGCAGCAAAATCAGCGGCAGGTTACGCGTATTGAGGAAGCCAGAGCCGAGCTTTTCCAGAATGTCTGCCAGCGGCAGATGCGCCGCCAGCCCGGTGACGAAGCCCGCCACAATCACCACCAGCACCGGGTTAAAGCGCAGCACAAAACCCAGAATGATGGCGGCAATGCCCAGCAGCGGCCAGAGGTTTACCACGTTATCCATGTTGTTCCCTTATGTGAAAAGACAAAGCCCGGCGTGATGCCGGGCAATGAGTAAAACGTTATGCGCTGGTGACTGCAATCTGACTGGTCGCAAATGCCGCGCGCAGCGTGCGGGCGAACTGCAGCGCGTGTGCGCCATCACCGTGTAAACAGACGGTTTCGGCGTTAACCTTGACCCATTCTCCGCTGATGCTCTGCACCTGACGCTGCTGCACCATCGCCAGCGTTTGCGCCAGCGCCTGATCGGCATCTTCAATCATCGCTTGCGGCTGGCTGCGTGGCACTAACGCCCCGCTCGCCAGATAGCCACGATCGGCAAACACCTCTTCGCGGGTGCACAGACCATGATGCGCCGCGGCCGCAATCGACGCGCTGCCCGCTAATCCCACCAGAATCAATCCGCTATCCACGGCTTTTACCGCGCGCGCGATGGCATCCGCCAGTTGCGGATCGCCCGCCGCCTGGTTGTACAGCATGCCGTGCGGCTTGACGTGTACCAGCCGTTCGCCTTCGCTCTCGGCAATGCTTTTCAGCGCACCAATCTGGTAGATCATCTGCGCATACACCGTTTCCGGCGGCAGCTGCATGGCGGTACGGCCAAAGTTTTCCCGATCGGGGAAACTCGGATGCGCGCCAATCGCCACGCCAGACGCTTTCGCCCAGCGCACCGATTGCAGCATGGTTTGCGCATCACCGGCGTGGAAGCCGCAGGCGATATTGGCTGAACTCACCAGCGTCAGTAGTTCCTGATCGCTGGCGCTGCCTTCGCCGAGATCGGCGTTAAGATCAATCTTCATGGGCCAATCCCCAGGCTATTTGGTCGAAGGAACGTTGTTGATGCTGTTTGGCGTGAATCGCGTCTTCCAGCGTGCAGTGGATAAAGTGAATCGGTTCGCCGAGGCGAATTTGCGCCAGATGATAGAGATCGGCTTCGATGATGCAGGCAATGCGCGGATAGCCGCCGGTGGTTTGTGCGTCCGCCATCAACACAATCGGCTGACCATTGGGCGGCACCTGCACCACGCCGGGCACTAAACCGTGCGACAGCAAATCGCGCGTTGCATCGCGATGCAGTTGTCGGCCCTGCAGGCGATAACCCATGCGGTTACTTTGCGGACTGAGCTTCCACGGGCTGCGCCAGAAACCCTGCTGCGCCTCACGCGAGAACTCGTTATATTCCGGACCCGCTAAGGCGCGGATGCGGTTGCCCCACAGCAGTTGACGCACGCCGGCTTTATCTTTGAAGTCACGCGTCGCTTTGCCCAACGGCAGCTCGTCGCCATCCTGCAGTTTACGTCCCTGCCAGCCGCCAAATGCCGCCTTGAGATCGGTACTGACCGAACCGAGCATTTCCGGCACGGCAAAACCACCGTTAACCGCCAGATAACTGCGCATGCCGCGCGTTGGCGTTGCCAGCGTCAGCACCTGCCCTTTTTTCACCGGCAAGCGCCAGCCGGTCCACACCGATTTGCCATCCAGATCGGCATTGCAGCCTGCGCCCGTCAGTGCGAACCAGCCATCGCGCTTAAATTCCACTTTGAACTGGCCGAGCACGATTTCCAATACGGCACTGTGCTCGGGATTGCCCACCAACATGTTGGCGGTACGCATCGCCGGTTGATCGAGCGCGCCGCCCACGCTGATGCCATATTGGCGGAAGCCGGTGCGGCCGTGGTCTTGCAGCGAGGTCATCATGCCCGCGCGGAGAATTTTTAACATACGCCCTCCTGCTGCGGCACAAAACGCACGCTATCGCCGGGACGTAACAGTGTCGGTGGATGCTGAAGCGGGTCGAACAGGCTAAGCGGCGTGTGACCAATCAGTTGCCAGCCGCCGGGCGCGGCTAATGGATAGATGCCGGTTTGGCTGCCGCCGATGCCCACCGAGCCGCTCGGTACCAGCACGCGCGGTTCAGCGCGGCGCGGCGTGTGTAAACGCTCATCCAGGCCGCCGAGATAAGGGAAACCAGGCTGGAAGCCGATGAAATAGACCACGTAATCGATGCTGCTGTGCAGTTCTACCGCTTGCCTGACCGTCATGTTGGCGCGCTCCGCGACCTCCTGCAGATCCGGCCCGCCTGCGCCGCCGTACACGACAGGAATCTCGACGCGGCGCGATTCCGGCAGCTGCGCTTCGCTCTCTTCCCACCAGCGCTGCAAACGCTCAATGGCATCCAACGCATTCAACTGAGGATCGCGCAGCAGCAACGTCAGGTTGTTCATTCCAGGAATCACTTCCTCTACCTGCTCGTTCTGCTGCAGTCGCTGACACAATCCCCAGATACGCTGCTGGCTGGTCAACGAAACCGGCGGTTCCAGTTCCAGCACCACCGCGCGCTCACCTAGCAGATAACAACGTGCTCGTTGCAAAAACAACCTCCTGGTAAAAGTCAAAACATTACGTAGGGTCGTCATTCATGGCGACCGCGTGTCTCGTTTATGCGTAAAGGCAATACGTTATGCGAAAGTGACAGAGATGTGTCAACAGATTTGCGCCCTTAACGCAGGTTAAGGGCGTGAGAGTGGAGAAATCAGGCAGGATTGTCGATGTCGATAAAGGTCACATCAAGGCCATGATGGGCGGCTAACCACTCGCCCAGCGCCTTGATGCCGCCGCGTTCGGTCGCGTGGTGTCCGGCGGCAAAAAAGTGCAAACCTTGTTCGCGCGCGCTGTGGATGGTTTGCTCAGAAACTTCGCCGGTAATAAAGGCATCGACGCCAAAGGCTGCCGCGCTATCGATAAAGCCCTGACCGCCGCCGCTGCACCAGGCAACGCGCTTGATCAATGCCGGCGCGTTATCACCGCAGTGCAGCGGTGTGCGGCCTAAACGCTGGGCAATTTTTTCCGCCAGCGCCGCGCCACTTAGTGGTTCTGCTAACTCGCCCCACGGCACCAGCGGCTGAATCTCGCCTTTCACTTCAATATCAAACAGACGCGCCAGCTGCGCGTTATTACCCAACTCGGGATGCGCGTCCAGCGGCAAATGCCAGCCATACAGGTTGATATCATTGGCCAGCAGCGTGCGCAGACGCTGGCGCTTCATGCCTTTAATTACCGGCGCTTCGCTTTTCCAGAAGTATCCGTGATGCACCAGCACCGCATCGGCGTTGCGTTTCACCGCTTCATCCAGCAGCGCCTGACAAGCGGTTACGCCGGTAATGATGGTTTTCACCTCGGCGCGCCCTTCCACCTGCAAACCGTTCGGCGCATAATCGCTGAAGGCGCTGTTATTCAGCTGCTGGTTAACGATCTGTTCTAACTCGACATTATTCATTACGGCTCCCTGACCGCCTCAAGCCGCGCTGCGAGCGCGCTCAAAGGCGTCTAGTGTCTTTTTACGTGCGTCCTTATGTTCCACGATTGGCGCTGGATAATCGAGTTTCTTGTTATTTTTCTGTGCCCACACCTGCGGCTGATGGATATCGCTGTCAGGCACTTCGCTGAGTTCCGGCAGCCACTGGCGTATAAACTCGCCCTGTTTATCGAAGCGCTCGCCCTGCGTGGTGGGATTGAAGATACGAAAATAGGGCGCGGCATCGGTGCCGGTTGACGCGGCCCATTGCCAACCGCCGTTGTTGGCGGCCAGATCGCCATCGATCAGCTGTTGCATGAAATAACGCTCGCCTTCACGCCAGTCGATCAACAGATCCTTCACCAGGAAACTGGCGGTAATCATGCGCAAGCGATTATGCATCCAGCCGAGCGTGTTGAGCTGGCGCATCGCCGCATCAACAATCGGATAGCCGGTTTTGCCCTGTTGCCAGGCTTTGAGATGTACGTCGTTTTGCTGCCAATCGACGTTGCGCGTCCAGTCGACAAACGGCTGATGCTTACACAGCGCTGGAAACGCCACCATCAGATGACGATAGAACTCGCGCCAGATCAGTTCGTTCAGCCAGGTAAAAGCCTTGCCTTCATTGAGCGCATCAGGATGCTCTTTTAATACGCGATGCAAACACTGACGCGGCGACAGCACGCCAATCGCCAGATAGGCCGATAAACGGCTGGTACCATCGATGGCCGGTAAATCACGCTGATCCGGGTAATGTTGCACCGCCTGTTTGGCGAAGTGGCGCAGCTGTTTCAACGCCGCCTCTTCACCCGCCGGGAACCAGCTGTCATCAAAGGCTTCACAGGGATAATCAAAGGTGGGGATGTTGTTTTCGATGCTGATGGGCGCGCCATCACGCGCTTTCGGTGCGTGATAACACTCCGGCAAGCCCTGATGCAGACGTCGAACAAAGGCTCTGCTAAACGGAGTGAACACCTTGAACATGGTGTTGCTGCCGGTTTGCACACTGCCCGGCGGAAACAGCAGGCTGTCGTCGAATCCCTGACAAATTACGCCCTGCGCATCCAGACGTTTCTCCGCCTGCGCATCGCGTTCACGCTCGTTGATTTCGTACTGGTAGTTGTAGAACAGCGCATCCACCCGCTGCTGCTGGCAAAATTCCGCCAGGTAATCAATCGAAGCGGCAAAATCATCACACTGATGGAAATTCAGAGGAATGCCGCGTTCAGCCAGCGACTGTTGCAACAAGCTGAGATTTTGCTGGATGAACGCCGCCTGCTTTGGCGCCATCTGATGCTGCTGCCACTGCTGCGGTGTGGCGATAAACAGCGCAATCACTTTGGCCTGGCTATCGCGGCAGGCAGCGGCCAGCGCCATGTTGTCATTAATGCGCAGATCGTTACGCAACCAAACTAAATGGGTGGTCATAAAGCCCCGAAATTATTGTCCGTAGCGCAAACGCAGCGCTTCCGGATAAGGATCAAAGTAGCGCTGTTGTGCCAGCCACGGATGCGGATATTCCGCCATGTAGTGTTTCAGCATGGTGATCGGGGCTAACAGCGGCTGCACGCCAAGACGATAGCGATCAATCAGTTGCGCCAGCTCCTGACGCTGCGGCGAGCTCAGCTGTGGACGGAAGTAGCCTTGTACATGCATCAGCACGTTAGTGTGATTGCGTCGTGATGCCTGATGTGACATCAGGTGCATCAGACGATTGCGGTACTCAACGGCGTAATCCTCCAGCGAATCCCACTGATCCATCGCCGCGACAAAACGGCCCATATCGCGGTACTCATCCTGCGCATGAGAAAGCAGCAGCAATTTATAGCGGCTGTGGAAGGCCATCAGCTTGTGGCGCGATAATCCGCTGCGCCACATTTCGTTGAATTCGTGCAGCGCATAGACGCGGCCGATAAAGTTTTCTCGGATAGCGTCATCATGCAGACGACCATCCTCTTCCAGCGGCAGCCACGGCATCTCTTTCTGCAGAAAGGCGGTAAACATGCCGGTGCCCGCTTTGCGATTGTTATTAGTTTCAGGCTCGTAAACGCGGACGCGTTCCAGCCCACAGCTAGGCGATTTAGCACAGAGAATGTAGCCGCACAGATGATGTAGCGACTTCACCCGCTCGGCGGACCAGCGCTGCATCTCTTCCGTCACCTCTTCGCCGCCATCTTTGCTGAAACAGAGATGGATGTTTTCATCGCTCTCTTTTACCAGGCGCAAAGCCGGACGCGGCGTCGGTAAGCCAATCGCCATTTCGGGACAGACAGGTTCAAAGCGCACAAATGGCACGAGTTCGTCCGTGGCGAAAGCAAAACGTTTGTGGCCGCCATCAAATCGGACGTTATCCCCGAGCAGGCAAGCGCTGATACCAACAGGAATTTTCTCGCTCATACTTGTACAACCTCAGAAATCTTGTAGAGGTTTTAAGTGTAGCTGAAATGCGCGGGGATAACAGCGGGAACGCGCGGTGGGCGTGAAAATTATCGATAAAAAAACCCGGCGCTTCACGGGAAGTCGCCGGGTTAATACTGCGCTGAAACTGGTTACCAGTGAATGCCAGCAGCCGCTTCCGACTGCGCCAGCCAGACGGGTTTCGTGCTGGTTTTGCACCACATACGATGCAGGTAACTGTACAAACGCGCGCGATCTGAGCGGAATAACATCACTGGCAGCGCCAGCAAACCGATTGCTACCACCAGCACGCGGCGCAGTACGATTTTATACAGTGGATATGCGCGATCCATCTTTGGCCCCCTTGTGGTAAACATTGCGTTGAAATGTGATCTGGTTCAGATATTACCCGTTGTTGTGTAATTTTACTACTCATCCGACCACTATACTTGCGCTTTTTTTCAGCAATTTGTGTGGTGATGAAAGTTAGTTACAAGATTGTGAATTAAACGATTCCTTCAAGTTAAAAACTTCGTGACGGACGCCGGGCCGCTTTATTGCTAAAGTGATGCGTTAACTTTTTTGCCGCTGGAGGCAGCGTGACGACCATCTTGATAGTGGAAGATGAAAAAGAGATTCGCCGTTTCGTGCGCCTGGCGCTGGAGAGCGAAGGCCTGAAAATTGTGGAAGCGGAGCAACTGCAGCGCGGCCTGATTGAAGCAGCGACGCGTAAGCCCGATCTGGTGATCCTCGATCTTGGCTTGCCGGATGGTGATGGCAATGATTTTATCCGTGAAGTGCGTCAGTGGAGCAGCATGCCGGTGATTGTGCTGTCGGCACGCACCGATGAGCAGGATAAGATTGATGCGCTGGACGCCGGTGCGGATGATTATCTCACTAAGCCGTTTGGCATTGGTGAACTGCTGGCGCGCGTACGCGTGGCGCTGCGTCGCCATCAAAGCAGCCAGCCAGAACCGATAGTGAAATTTGGTGAAGTGAGCGTCGATTTGGCGGCGCGCCGCGTGCTGCGCAACCAACAGGAAGTGCATCTGACGCCAACCGAATTTCGTCTGCTGAGTTTGCTGCTGAATAATGCCGGCAAAGTGCTGACTCAGCGTCAGTTGCTGAATCAGGTTTGGGGGCCAAATGCGGTGGAACACAGCCACTATTTGCGCATCTATATGGGCCACTTGCGGCAAAAGCTGGAAGCGAATCCCACGCAGCCCAGCCATTTACTGACCGAAACCGGTATCGGTTATCGATTTATGCCATAAAAGAGGCGGCCAAAAGGCCGCCTCTGATGATGGGTACGATTACGCGTTTTTCAGTACTTCGCTAACAATCTCAACCGCTTCTTTCTCGATTTGCTGACGATGTTCAGCACCAAGGAAGCTTTCGCAGTAGATTTTGTAAGCGTCTTCGGTACCTGATGGACGCGCGGCAAACCAGCCGTTTTCCGTCATCACTTTCAGACCGCCGATTGACGCACCGTTACCCGGCGCGGCTGTCAGGCGTGCGGTGATCGGATCACCCGCCAGCGTATCAGCGCTTACCATTTCTGGTGACAGCTTAGACAGCGCCGCTTTCTGTGCAGAAGTCGCTTGAGCCTGCAGACGGTTATAGCTTGGCGCACCAAAGCGCTCTGCCAGCTCGTCATAATGCTGCTGCGGGTTCTTGCCGGTTACCGCCGTGATTTCAGCGGCCAGCAGGCACATAATGATGCCGTCTTTATCGGTTGACCAGGCTGAGCCATCGAAGCGCAGGAAGGATGCGCCCGCGCTCTCTTCACCGCCGAAACCGAAGCTGCCATCGAACAGACCATCAACGAACCATTTGAAACCAACCGGTACTTCCACCAGCTTGCGGCCAATGTCGTTGACGACGCGGTCGATCATCGCGCTGGAAACCAGGGTTTTACCCACAGCAACATCTTTGCCCCATTGTGGGCGATGCTGGAACAGGTAGTTGATCGCCACCGCCAGATAGTGGTTCGGATTCATCAGACCCGCAGGCGTGACGATGCCGTGACGGTCGTAATCAGGATCGTTACCAAAGGCCAGGTCGAATTTGTCTTTGTACGCCAGTAAACCGGCCATCGCGCACTCAGATGAGCAGTCCATACGCACCACGCCATCTTTATCCAGATGCATGAAGCGGAAAGTCTGATCGATCGCATCGTTCACGATGGTCAGATCCAGCTGGTAGTGCTCAGCAATGCGCTGCCAGTAAGCAATACCGGAACCGCCTAACGGATCGACGCCAATTTTCAGGCCAGCTTTCTGAATGGCGGCGAAGTCAATCACCTGTGCCAAACCTTCAACGTACGGCTGAATCAGATCCTGCTCAACGATGTGACCGCTCGCCCATGCCTGATCCAGCGGCAGACGTTTCACGTCTTTCAGTTCGCCCTTGATCAGCTGGTTAGCGCGATCTTCCACCACTTTGGTGACGTTGGTATCAGCCGGGCCACCGTTGGGCGGATTGTATTTGATACCGCCATCTTCCGGTGGGTTGTGCGAAGGCGTGATAACGATGCCGTCCGCCTGCGCGCCGCCGCGTTTGTTGTGCTCAAGAATCGCGTTAGAGATGGCAGGCGTTGGCGTATAGCCGTTGTCCTGCTGCACAATCACGTCCACGCCGTTAGCGGCCAGCACTTCCAGCACCGACAGAATCGCCGGCTCTGACAGCGCATGCGTGTCTTTACCGACGTAGCACGGACCGGTGATGCCATTCTTTTTACGTTCTTCAGCAATCGCCTGCGCGATCGCCAAAATGTGCTGTTCATTGAAGCTTTGGCGTCCCGCGCTGCCGCGGTGGCCTGAAGTGCCAAATTTCACCGCATGATCCGGATTCGCCACATCGGGCTTCAGGACGTAATACTGCGAGGTTAATTGTGCAACGTTAATCAAATCGCTCTGCTGGGCAGGCTGCCCGGCACGGGGGTGATTGGCCATTGGCGCTTCTCCCTGACGCTTCAGTTAAATGGTGCCGCGAACTTTCTCTGTCAGTTCCTGTGGGAACTGCATAGCCAGCATGATGTGTTCCACCATGCTGCATTTGCGACCTGTATTGGTGTTCGTGATCACCCAGTACGGCGTGCCGGGAACGTGCTTCGGCTTGGTATGGGTGCCATTTTGCAGCAGCGTGTGCTCGTCGCCCGCAAAGTAGACGCGGGTACGGCCCTGCAGCGAGGCAGTAGCTTCAGCAAACGCAGCCGGATCAAGACGATAGAGCGTTGACAGTACCAACATGAAGCGGTTAACCGCCTTATTCTGCTCGGCATATTCATCGGAAAGCAGCAGCTCACGTACCGCACGGACGCGATCCTGAGGACGCGCTTCACGGCTGGCAGGTTGCGCTTCTTTCACTGATGCACCAGCGGCGGGCGCAGCAGGTGCGCTCTGTCCGGCGGTGAACTTCAACATGCGGCGCAAAATATCTGAGGCGCTTTCACCAATGTGCTGCGTGTGGCTGGCAATATAACGGTAGAGTTCTTCGTCAACTTCAATCGTTTTCATCTTTTTCCGTACGATTCTGGCAAATGACAGAACCACGCATTATTGCAACGGCCTTAGCAAAATCCAGTCGTGCAAAACGTGAGCGGGTTCTAACATAAGGATTATAAAGTTAAATCCGTGGCAGCCGATAGCGTTGGCAACGTTTCGGGGCAAAAGTCGGAATATGCCCTAATGCCCATCGGCCTGACTGCTGGACAGGTGAATCCATGATAACCTAAGCCAAGGTCACAACCGTAAGAACTTTAGCCATGATTTTGAACGCCCGTCTGCAAACTGAACAATCTGCCCCCGATGCCACACCGATTCTGTTAATCCATGGTCTTTTTGGCAGCCTTGATAACCTTGCCGTGCTGGCGCGTGGGGTGCGTGATGCACGTCCGACGCTGCAGGTGGATGTGCGTAACCACGGCTTGTCGGCGCGTAGCGATGAGATGAATTATCACGTAATGGCGCAGGACATCGTCGAAACGCTGGATGCGCACCATATCGATCGCGCGGGTGTGATTGGCCACTCAATGGGCGGCAAAATCGCCATGGCGCTCAGTGCCATCGCGCCGGAACGTATCGAAAAAATGGTGATGATCGATATCGCGCCCGTTGATTACCAAACGCGCCGCCATGACGAAATTTTTGCCGCTATTCGCGCCGTGAGCGCCGCGGGCGTCACGCGCCGCAGCGAAGCCGCTGAAGTGATGCGTCAGCATATTGATCAAGAAGGCGTGATCCAGTTCATCCTCAAGTCTTTCGCAGAGGGCGAATGGCGCTTTAATGTGCCGGTGCTGTGGGATAATTACAGCACCATTTCCGGCTGGGAAGAGATTCCTGCGTGGCCGCATCCGGCACTGTTTATCCGCGGCGGCGATTCGCCTTATCTGGATAATCAGCATCGCGATGCGCTGCTGCGTCAGTTCCCACAGGCGCATGCACATGTGATCAGCGGCGCTGGACATTGGGTGCACGCCGAGAAACCCGATGCGGTGCTACGCGCCGTTCGGCGTTTTTTTAACCTGTAAAAGCAAAAGCTTGCCGCTTGCGCTTTAGGGTTGGCGTCAGGGAAGGCGCTGGAGTATGATGTCGCGCTAAAAATTTGCCACGGATATTTTTTCGCCGTGGTCGGGCCGATAATGTTTTAATCGCGCAGCGCCTTTCCGCCGTTCGCGCCCACTCAGTTTTACAAACCATGGCAAAAGAACAGACAGACCGCACTACGCTTGATCTCTTCGCAGACGAGCGGCGTCCTGGTCGCCCGAAAACCAGCCCGCTGACGCGTGATGAACAGTTACGCATCAACAAACGTAATCAGCTCAAGCGCGATAAAGTGCGTGGGCTGCGTCGTGTTGAGCTGAAGATGTCGAGCGAGGCGGTTGACGCGCTCAGCACGCTGGCCGATCAGCAGAACATCAGTCGCAGCGAATTGATTGAACAAATGCTGCTGGCACAGCTCAAACTGTCGTAACGCGCGAAGACCGCACGCTGGAACACAAAGTCACGGCTTTACAAGTTCCGCACTTTTTACCGGTCTGCTATTATTCGCATAACTGTGCAGTCAACTGACTTACTTTCACAATCAGGATTCAAGAGGTTACCTAACCCATGGCAATCGTAGGCATTTTCTTCGGCAGCGATACCGGCAACACTGAAAACATTGCAAAGATGATCCAGAAACAACTGGGTAAAGATGTCGCCGAAGTGCATGACATTGCTAAGAGCACCAAAGAAGATCTCGATGCGTTCGACATCCTGCTGCTGGGCATTCCAACCTGGTATTACGGCGAAGCGCAGTGTGACTGGGATGATTTCTTCCCGACGCTGGAAGAGATTGATTTCAATGGCAAGCTGGTAGCGCTGTTTGGTTGTGGCGATCAGGAAGATTACGCCGAGTACTTCTGTGACGCGATGGGCACCATCCGTGACATCATCGAACCGAACGGTGCGGTGATCGTTGGTCACTGGCCAACCGAAGGCTATCACTTCGAAGCCTCTAAAGGCCTGGCCGATGACAAAAACTTCCTTGGTCTGGCCATTGACGAAGATCGTCAGCCAGAATTGACCAACGAACGCGTTGAGAAGTGGGTGAAGCAGATCTTCGACGAGCTGCAGCTGAAAGAGATTATTGAAGCTTAATTCCCTGCTCTGCCCGATGTGCACACTGCCTCACATCGGGCAACGGAATTTCCTATAAAAATAATAGCTACGGTTTTTTAACTTTTCCCCGCAAATCTGTAGAATACCCGCAATGGTCATCCGCTTATTCCTCTGGCAGTAGAATGAGGCTGAGTGAAATGGAATCCAAAACCCAAGCGTCTTGAAGACGTTAGTGACGATATCCTTACAACCTTTGGTGATTAAGGACGTTGCCTTGGTTTTCATTTCACTGCTTGAGTTCTATAATGAGACGCAAATGAGAATGCGCGTTGACCTAAACATTCAAGGCCCCTGCGCCGCAAGTGACTAGCAAAGTAACAGGACAATATCCGCATGACTGACAACAACTCCGCATTGAAGAAGGCTGGCCTGAAAGTCACGCTACCCAGACTGAAAATTCTGGAAGTGCTTCAGGGACCCGGCCCCGAGTCCCATCACGTCAGTGCGGAAGATTTGTATAAGCGCCTGATTGATATGGGCGAAGAGATTGGTCTGGCAACGGTGTATCGCGTTCTTAACCAGTTTGACGACGCGGGCATTGTAACCCGTCACAACTTTGAAGGCGGTAAATCTGTCTTCGAACTGACTCAGCAGCATCACCACGATCACTTGATCTGCCTGGATTGTGGCAAAGTTATCGAATTCAGCGATGAATCAATCGAAACGCGTCAGCGTGAAATTGCCACTCGCCACGGTATCAAACTCAGCAACCACAGCCTGTACCTGTATGGTCACTGTGCTCTGGGAGACTGCCGCGAAGACGATACGCTCCACGATAAGTAATTAAGTGTGCTATGCAGTATAAAAAAACCGGCGCTTGAGCCGGTTTTTTTATGCCTGAAATCAGGCAACGAGCGTTTCTTGTAAGTAGCGCCAACGCGGAATGGCGGTGCTGCAATCCAGTACCGCCAGTGAAATACGGCTCTGATTGATGCCGTTCATCATCTGTAATTCACGATACTGAATCGTCACTTCCTCGCTTTGCTGCGAGATGATGGCGTGCTCACTGGTAGCAATGCGCATCCCTTCGCGCTGCCCCTGCAACTGGCGAAACAGCACTTCCATTTCATTGAGATCCAATCGTTTGCCTTGCGGCGTGACCATTTTGAACTCGGGATGAAAGTGCGACAAAAACAGATCAATACTGTCATCGCTGCCTTCTGCCTGATTGAAAATACGTTCGATAAGCTGATGTAAAACCACCACGCTATGCCTGGCTTCCTGGGCGAGACTTGTCATTTTTTTTCCTTAGATAAGCCGCGGAGCAACGTCTGAGAGCGCATAGCCTACCTGAAAAAAAGTTTTTCACACTGGCAAATGGGTTAATTTTTCTAAAGTCAGAATAGTCGCAAATAGGGAATTAAAGGCGGATTGAGGCGGGCAGCATAAAAGGTCGTATCTTGCCAAATAGAGATAATAAAAAAGGGCGATTGCTCGCCCTTTCATGATCTTATCGTGCTAGCGACTAAAACTATTAATCGCCGATTTTTGCCCAGGTATCACGCAAACCCACGGTGCGGTTAAACACCAGTTTGGCTGGCTGTGAATAGACGCTATCAGCACAGAAATAGCCTTCGCGTTCGAACTGGTACGGCGCCATCGGATCCGCTGCACGCAAACCTGGCTCAACGAAGCCCTGTTTGATTTCCAGTGAGTTCGGGTTGATGGTGGTGAGGAAATCCTCAGCCGCGCCCGGATTTGGCACGCTAAACAGACGATCGTAGAGACGAAATTCCGCCGGCAGTGCGTGAATAGCGGAAACCCAGTGGATCACGCCCTTCACTTTACGTCCATCAGCTGGATCTTTGCTCAGCGTATCGACGTCGCAGGTACAGTAAATGCAGGTAATATTACCTTCATCATCCTTTGCCACGCGCTCGGCACGGATCACATAGGCGTTACGCAGACGGACTTCTTTACCCAGCACCAGACGCTTGTATTGCTTATTGGCTTCTTCACGGAAATCTGCGCGATCGATCCACACTTCACGGCTGAATGGCACTTCACGCGTGCCCATCTCCGGATTGTTCGGATGATTTGGCATGGTGATGATCTCTTCATAACCGGCAGGCAGGTTTTCAATCACCACCTTCAACGGTTCCATCACCGCCATCGCACGTGGCGCGTTTTCATTGAGATCGTCACGAATACACGACTCCAGTGAAGCCATCTCTACGATATTGTCCTGCTTAGTCACGCCAATGCGGCGGCAGAATTCACGGATAGAAGCGGCGCTGTAACCACGGCGACGCAGACCCGAAACGGTCAGCATGCGCGGATCGTCCCAGCCTTCTACAACTTTCTCGCTTACCAGCTGAGTCAGTTTACGCTTCGACATCACCGCGTATTCCAGATTCAGGCGTGAGAACTCATACTGACGCGGATGGACCGGAATGGTGATGTTATCCAGCACCCAATCGTACAAACGACGGTTATCCTGGAACTCCAGCGTGCAGAGAGAGTGCGTAATGCCTTCAATCGCATCCGAAATGCAATGGGTGAAGTCGTACATCGGGTAAATGCACCACTTGCTGCCAGTCTGATGATGATCGGCAAACTTAATGCGGTACAGCACCGGATCGCGCATCACGATGAAGCTGGACGCCATGTCGATTTTGGCACGCAGACAGGCTTTGCCCTCTTCGAAACCGCCATCGCGCATCTTCTGGAACAGCGCCAGGTTTTCTTCCACGCTGCGATCGCGATATGGGCTGTGTTTGCCCGGCGCCGTCAGGGAACCGCGATACTCACGGATCTCATCCGCCGACAGCTCATCAACGTAAGCCAGACCTTTATTGATCAGCTCAACCGCATAGTTGAACAGTTGGTCGAAGTAGTCTGAGGAGTAACGAATGTTGCCGCTCCACTCAAAGCCCAGCCATTGCACGTCACGCTTAATGGATTCGACAAACTCCAGATCTTCTTTTACTGGGTTAGTGTCGTCGAAACGCAGATTGCACTGACCTTGGTAGTCTTGCGCGATACCAAAGTTCAGGCAGATAGATTTCGCATGGCCAATATGCAGATAACCATTGGGCTCAGGCGGGAAACGGGTATGCACACTGTTGTGCTTACCGCTCGCCAAATCTTCGTCGATGATCTGACGAATAAAGTTCGTTGGGCGGGCTTCAGCCTCACTCATCTCAAAATCCTCAAAAACTATAACGGGTGATTTGTACCACGAAGTAACGGAGTATGATCCACAAAGCGCAGGAGGGAAACAACCGTTTGTTGGTCGTTTTAAAACAAAAAAGGCAGGAATCGCTTCCTGCCTTCTGGCTCAATCACAAGGACTTAGCCTTTAACCTCGTACAGCGGGGTTTGGCCTGCAACCACTGAACCGGTTGCCAGTAAATTCAGACCAGCGAAATCATCGCTATTGCTGACCACAACTGGACTGATCATCGAGCGGGCGTTGGCATTGAGGAAGTCCAGATCCATTTCCAGGATTGGCTGACCTGCAGTGACCGTTGCGCCCTCTTCAACCAAACGCGTGAAGCCTTTACCTTCCAGCGCCACCGTATCCAGCCCCATGTGAACCACGATCTCGACACCGTTTTCCGCTTCAAGACAGAATGCATGGTTGGTATTAAAGATCTTCACTACGGTTCCGGCGGTTGGCGCAACCACGGTTTTGCCGGTTGGCTTGATGGCCAGACCATCGCCGACTGCTTTGCTGGCGAACGCTTCGTCAGGCACATTTTCCAGCGCAACAATGTCACCGGTTACTGGCGCCAGCAGCGTAGCAATCACGGCTTTTTCGCTGTTCAGCACCGCCTGCGGTTTTACTGCAGCAGCAGGCGCTGGCGCTGGCGTTGATGCCGCGGCAGATGCCGCAACCGGACCTTTGCTCAGCACGGTTTTCATTGCTGTTGCGATGCTTTCGGCCTGAGTACCGACGATAACCTGCACGCTCTGCTTGTTCAGGCGAATCACACCTGAAGCACCGAGACGTTTAGCGACACCTTCATTAACCTGCGCCGAGTCTTTAACGTTCAGACGCAGACGCGTGATACAGGCATCAATGTTGGTCAGGTTTTCTGAGCCACCTACCGCCGCAATGTAACGACGCGCCAGAGATTCAGTTTGGCTTTCACCGTTACCGCTGTTATCGACATTTACGTCATAACCATCGGTTTCATCGCCCGCAGAGAGTTCGCGGCCCGGCGTCATCAGGTTGAATTTCTGGATGGTGAAGCGGAACACCGCGTAGTAGATAACGAAGAACACCAGACCTTGTGGGATCAGCATCCACCAGTGCACTGCCAGCGGGTTACGCGTTGACAGCACCATATCCACCAGACCCGCACTGAAGCCGAAACCGGCAATCCACTGCATACTCGCGGCGATGAACACAGAAAGACCGGTCAGTGCCGCGTGAATCACATACAGCACCGGCGCCACGAACATGAAGGAGAACTCCAGCGGTTCGGTGATACCCGTAAAGAAGGCGGCAAAGGCCGCTGCCAGCATGATACCGCCGACTTTGGCGCGGTTTTCCGGGCGTGCGCAGTGGTAAATTGCCAGCGCTGCGCCTGGAAGACCGAACATCATGATTGGGAAGAAGCCCGCCTGATAACGACCGGTGATACCTGGAATACCTGTACCTTCAGCGATAGACTGCGCGCCGCCGAGGAATTTAGGAATATCGTTGATACCGGCAACGTCGAACCAGAATACTGAGTTCAACGCGTGATGCAGACCAACAGGAATCAGCAGGCGGTTAAAGAAGGCGTAGACGCCCGCACCGATTGAGCCCATTTTCTGGATGTGCTCACCAAAGCTCACCAGTCCACCGAAAATGATCGGCCAGACATACATCAGTACGAAGGCGACGACAATCATCAGGAAGGAGACAAGGATCGGCACCAGACGACGGCCGCTGAAGAACGACAGCGCTTTTGGCAACTCAACATGGCTGAAGCGGTTATAAACCTCAGCAGAGAGAATACCCACCAGGATACCAACAAACTGGTTATTGATTTTACCGAAGGCGGCAGGTACCTGCTCCACCGGTATTTTCTGAATCATCGCGACCGCAGCCGGTGAACAGAGTGTGGTCACCACCAGGAAACCGACGAAGCCGGTTAACGCTGCTGCACCGTCTTTATCTTTTGACATACCGTACGCCACACCAATGGCAAACAGCACGGACATGTTGTCGATGATCGCTGAACCGGATTTGATCAACAGTGCCGCCAGCGCATTGCCTGCGCCCCAGCTATCTGGATCGATCCAATATCCAACGCCCATCAAGATTGCCGCTGCCGGCAGAGTCGCTACCGGCACCATAAGCGCGCGGCCGACCTTTTGCAGATATCCTAGAATACTCACCTTATTCTCCCCCTATGAGACTGGCGTTTTGCCGTGGCGCAGGTTGATTTTATTATCCCGTCGCCCGGTACCTTGATGACACTTTTCACCACGAGGCGCAGTGTAAAGACAAATTAATTCGCCTCGCAAATTAAAACCACTACAACTGTGACTTTAATCACCAAAATGGTGGTTTGATAATGCGAAATGCTAGCCAGCACCACAAACTTATTTTATGATGAAAAATATCGAGTCGCACTTTTCCCGGATGGCTACGCTTAAACGCATTACGCTTAAAGGCAGAAAACTGTCAGAGAAACGGCAACTCCACATTTCCAATCTTAATTGAGGTGAAGACATGAGACTGATCCCTTTGGCCACACCGACCCAAGTGGGTAAATGGGCTGCACGCCACATTGTTAACCGCATTAATGCGTTTAAGCCTAGCGCAGAACGTCCCTTCGTGCTGGGTCTACCAACCGGTGGAACACCACTGGAAGCTTACAAGCACCTGATCGACATGCACAAAGCGGGCCAGGTTAGTTTCAAGCACGTTGTCACCTTCAACATGGATGAGTACGTTGGCCTGCCAAAAGAGCATCCGGAAAGTTACCACAGCTTCATGTACCGTAACTTTTTCGATCATGTTGATATTCAACAGCAAAATATCAATCTTCTGAATGGCAATGCCGAAGATATTGACGCAGAATGTCGTCAATACGAAGAGAAGATCCGCGCTTACGGTAAAATTAACCTGTTTATGGGCGGCGTGGGCAACGATGGTCACATCGCCTTCAACGAACCGGCTTCTTCCCTCTCCTCACGTACCCGCATCAAAACCCTGACGCACGATACGCGCATTGCAAACTCACGTTTCTTTAACGGTGATGTGGATCAGGTGCCGAAATACGCCCTGACGGTTGGTGTCGGTACGCTGCTGGATGCAGAAGAAGTGATGATTCTGGTTACCGGCCATCTGAAAGCGCAAGCGCTGCAGGCTGCGGTTGAAGGTAACGTCAACCACATGTGGACCATCAGCTGCCTGCAGCTGCATGCAAAATCTGTCGTGGTCTGTGACGAACCCGCCACCATGGAACTGAAAGTGAAAACCGTGAAATATTTCCGCGAAATGGAAGCGGAAAATATGAAAGGTGTGTGAAAACACGTTGTAACAAAACCTGCTGCTTTCAGGCAGCAGGCTTAGCCGGGAGAGAGAAACGATGTACGCATTAGTGAACGGCCGGATTTTTACCGGTCATGAAATTCTGGACAATCATGCAGTTGTGATTGCGGATGGCCTGATTGAGCGCGTGTGTCCGCGTGATGCCCTGGACGCGGCAATTGCACAGCAGGATGTGGCTGGTGCGTTTATCGCTCCTGGTTTTATTGATTTGCAGCTCAACGGCTGCGGCGGCGTGCAGTTCAATGATGACATCAATGCGTTAAGCGTTGAGACGCTGGAGATCATGCAGCGCGCCAACGAGAAATCAGGCTGCACCAGCTATTTGCCAACGCTCATTACCAGTACCGATGCGCTGATGAAACGCGCCGTCGAAACCATGCGCGCCTATCTGGCGAAGCATCAGAATCAGGCAATCGGCCTGCATCTGGAAGGTCCGTGGCTGAATAAAGCCAAGAAAGGCACGCACAATCCTGAGTTGATTCGCCTGCCGGATGCCGAGCTGGTGGACTTCCTCTGCGCCAATGCCGACGTCATTACTAAAGTCACGCTGGCACCTGAAAATGCAGGTAGCGAAGTGATTCGCAAGCTGCGTGATGCCGGCATTATCGTGTCAGCCGGTCACTCCAACGCGACCTATGAAGAAGCAAAAATTGGCTTCAGCGCGGGCATCAGTTTTGCTACGCATCTTTATAATGCCATGCCAACCTTCGCTGGACGTGAGCCAGGTCTGATCGGTGCGCTGTTTGATTCGCCTGATGTATACTGCGGCATCATTGCGGATGGTTTACATGTCCATTACGCTAATGTGCGCAATGCAAAACGCATTAAAGGCGACAAACTGGTGTTAGTGACGGATGCCACAGCACCGGCGGGCGCGTCGATTGATCAATTCATTTTTGCAGGCAAAACAATATACTATCGCGATGGCCTGTGCGTTGACGAGAACGGTACGCTCAGCGGTTCTGCCTTGACCATGATTGAAGCAGTGCAGAACAGCGTTGAACATTGCGGTATCGCTCTTGATGAAGCGCTGCGTATGGCGACGCTCTATCCGGCGCAGGCGATGGGTGTGGAGAAGCAGTTAGGCACGGTCGAAGCAGGAAAAGTCGCCAACCTGACTGTCTTTACCCGCGATTATCAAATCACTAAGACGTTCGTCAACGGAGACAACGTCCTCAGCGAGTAAGCATTGAATGACCACTGGCGGCCAGTCTCAAATAGGAAATGTTGATCTTGTTAAACAACTTAATAGTGCAGCCGTTTATCGGCTAATCGATCAACAAGGGCCGATTTCGCGCATTCAGATTGCCGAACACAGTCAGCTTGCGCCCGCCAGTGTCACTAAGATTACCCGCCAGCTCATCGAGCGCGGCCTCATCAAAGAGGTGGAGCAACAAGCCTCCACCGGTGGGCGCCGCGCGATCTCCATCATCACTGAAACCCGTCATTTTCATACTATCGGCGTGCGCTTAGGGCGTAATGACGCGACGTTGACGCTGTTTGATCTGAGCGGGAAATCGCTGGCGCAGGAAGATTATCCGCTGCCCGAGCGCACGCAGGAAACGCTGGAGAATGCGCTGTTCAATGCTATCAGCGCCTTTATCGCCGCGCATCAGCGTAAGATTCATGAGCTGATTGCTATCTCGGTGATTTTGCCCGGTTTGGTTGATCCCATTAACGGCATCATTCGCTACATGCCGCATATCGCGGTAAGTCACTGGCCGCTGGTTTCCAGCCTGAAAAAACGTTTTAACGTCACCAGCTTTGTTGGTCATGATATCCGCAGCCTGGCGCTGGCCGAGCACTACTTCGGTGCAAGTCGCGATTGCGCAGACTCCATTCTGGTGCGTTTGCATCGCGGTACCGGTGCCGGAATCATCGCTAACGGCCATATTTTCCTCGGCAGTAACGGCAACGTTGGCGAGATTGGCCATATTCAGGTTGATCCGTTGGGTGAACGTTGTCACTGCGGCAACTTTGGCTGCCTGGAAACCATTGCGGCTAATGGCGCGATTGAAAACCGCGTGCGTCACCTGCTGAATCAAGGCTATCCCAGCTCATTAACCTTGAATGATTGCCTGATGCCGCAGATTTGCCGCGCCGCTAATCATGGCGACGCGCTGGCGTGCGAAGTGATTGAGTATGTCGGCCGCTATTTAGGCAAGGCGATTGCTATCGCCATCAACTTGTTCAATCCACAAAAAGTGGTGTTGGCCGGTGAAATCACCGAAGCCGATAAAGTGCTGTTTCCTGCCATTGAAGGGTGTATCAATACGCAGACGCTGCCTGCCTTCCGTAAAAATCTGCCGGTGGTGCGTTCCGAGCTCGATCATCGCTCGGCGATTGGCGCCTTTGCGCTGGCAAAACGCGCTATGCTGAATGGCATTTTGCTGCAACATCTGCTGGAAGAGTAATCACCAGCCTGCTGTTAAGCAGGCCCGACCGGATGCAATCTATGACGATTAAAAGCGTAATCTGTGACATCGACGGTGTGTTGATGCACGACAATACCGCCGTTCCCGGCGCGAACGAATTTCTGCAGCGCATTCTGGCGAAGGATATGCCGTTGGTGGTGTTGACCAACTATCCTTCGCAAACCGCGCTGGATCTGGCGAACCGCTTTGCCAACGCTGGCATTGACGTACCGGATTCGGTGTTTTACACCTCGGCGATGGCTACTGCTGACTTCCTGCGCCGCCAGGAAGGCAAAAAAGCCTACGTGATTGGCGAAGGTGCGCTGATTCATGAGCTGTATAAAGCTGGCTTCACCATCACCGACGTCAATCCCGATTTCGTTATCGTCGGTGAAACGCGTTCCTTCAACTGGGAGATGATGCATAAAGCCGCCTTCTTTGTAGCCAATGGCGCCCGCTTTATCGCCACCAACCCTGATACGCACGCGCGCGGCTTTGTTCCGGCCTGCGGTGCGCTCTGCGCCGGCATCGAAACCATCTCCGGCCGTAAACCGTTTTATGTCGGCAAGCCGAGTCCGTACATCATGCGCGCGGCGTTAAACAAAATGCATGCGCATTCGGAAGAGACGGTCATTGTCGGCGATAACCTGCGCACAGACATTCTGGCAGGCTTCCAGGCGGGTCTGGAAACCATTCTGGTGCTGTCTGGCGTATCCACGCTGAGTGATATTGATGCGATGCCTTTCCGCCCGGATTGGATTTATCCATCGGTCGCCGATATCGACCTGTTCTGAATCCAGCCATCACCTCTTCTTATAGCCCTGCTCATGCGGGGCTTTTGTTTTTTCTGTGGTTAAGCCTCTCTTTGCCGCTCGCAATATGCTCACAAAACGAACGATAACACAGTTTCATTAGATGGCATCTAAAATAAACACACATTAATTGAATAATATTCAACATTACTCGCCCATTAACATTCTTTTTATCAAAGAATCGCAATTTTACTTGCACTAACACCACCATTTAGCGCATTTTCTTATACATCACGCAGTCAAGGCTGCCGGACAAACGTAGAAATAACTTCGCCACAAGGTGAGATCAGGAGTCAGTTATGTGTTCAATTTTTGGTGTGCTGGATCTGAAAAGCGATCCTATTGAGCTGCGCAAGAAAGCGCTGGAATCTTCTCGTCTGATGCGTCACCGCGGCCCGGATTGGTCAGGTGTTTATGCGGATGATAAAGCCATTCTGGTGCATGAGCGTCTGTCGATTGTTGACGTTAACAACGGCGCGCAGCCGCTGTATAACGCTGACCACACCCACGTACTGGCTGTTAACGGCGAAATTTACAACCATCAGGCGCTGCGTGCTGAGTTGAGCGATCGTTACGCTTTCCAGACCGGTTCTGACTGTGAAGTGATCCTCGCGCTGTATCAGGAAAAAGGCGTCGATTTCCTCGACGAACTGCAAGGCATGTTCGCCTTCATCCTGTGGGACAGCGTGAAGCAACAATATCTGATTGGTCGCGACCATATCGGCATTATCCCGCTGTATATGGGCAACGACGAGCACGGCAACCTGTATGTCGCTTCTGAGATGAAAGCGCTGGTGCCGGTGTGCCGCAGCATCAAAGAGTTCCCGCCGGGAAGCTACATGTCGAGCGCCGATGGTGAAATCCGTCGTTACTGGCAGCGTGACTGGATGGAATATTCCGCCGTTGAGCACAACACCACGGATGCCGCCGAGCTAAAACATGCGCTGGAAGAGTCAGTAAAAAGTCACCTGATGTCTGACGTGCCTTACGGCGTGCTGCTGTCTGGCGGCCTGGACTCATCCATCATCTCTGCCGTGACCAAACGCTTTGCAGCGAAACGCGTAGAAGATGCGGACAAGAGCGATGCATGGTGGCCGCAACTGCACTCCTTCGCGGTTGGCCTGGAAGGTTCTCCAGACCTGAAAGCAGCGAAATCAGTCGCAGAACACCTTGGCACCGTGCACCACGAAATCCATTTCACCGTGCAGGAAGGCCTGGATGCGATTCGTGACGTGATTTACCACATCGAAACCTATGATGTAACCACCATTCGCGCCTCTACGCCGATGTATTTAATGTCGCGTAAGATCAAAGCGATGGGCATCAAAATGGTGCTGTCCGGTGAAGGTGCGGATGAAGTCTTTGGCGGCTACCTCTATTTCCATAAGGCGCCAAACGCCAAAGAATTCCACGAAGAGAACGTGCGTAAACTGCTGGCTCTGCACATGTTTGACTGTGCTCGCGCCAACAAAGCGATGTCCGCATGGGGCGTGGAAGCGCGTGTGCCGTTCCTCGACAAGAAATTCCTCGACGTGGCGATGCGCATCAACCCGGCAGATAAACTGTGCGGCAGCAACGGCAAGATGGAAAAACACATCCTGCGCGAATGCTTCTCTTCTTACCTGCCGGAGAGCGTGGCGTGGCGTCAAAAAGAGCAGTTCTCTGACGGCGTTGGCTACAGCTGGATCGATACGCTGAAAGAAGTGGCGGCGAAGCAAATCACCGACCAACAGCTGTCGACTGCGCACTTCCGCTTCCCGTACAACACGCCGAACTCGAAAGAAGCGTATCTGTATCGCGAGATCTTTGAGGAATTGTTCCCGATCGCCAGCGCCGCAGAGTGTGTGCCAGGCGGTCCATCAGTGGCCTGTTCTTCGGCTAAAGCGATCGAGTGGGATGAAGCCTTTAAATCCATGGATGACCCTTCAGGTCGTGCCGTTGGTGTGCATCAGTCCGCGTATAAATAAGGTTTTTACTCAACAAGATATGGGGCTCATTTGAGCCCCTTTTTTATGCAATCTATCGTACAACCTTTGAAATTTGCCGAATAAATCACCAGCCTGGTTACAAGCCAGACAAACAGGCGTTTTAAGGCGAAAAACGGCAAAAAAATTGTTGACGCTACAAGACTCAATACGCATAATGCGCCCCGCAACGCCGATGAAGGTTACGCGAAAAAGATGGCTACGTAGCTCAGCTGGTTAGAGCACATCACTCATAATGATGGGGTCACAGGTTCAAATCCCGTCGTAGCCACCATCTTTTTGCGGGAGTGGCGAAATTGGTAGACGCACTAGATTTAGGTTCTAGCGCCGCAAGGTGTGCGAGTTCAAGTCTCGCCTCCCGCACCATTTCAGTCTTCGGCAGCCGGATGGGGTATCGCCAAGCGGTAAGGCACTGGTTTTTGATACCAGCATTCCCAGGTTCGAATCCTGGTACCCCAGCCAATCCGGATTATGTTGTGGATACAAAGTCGACGAATGGGATATCGCCAAGCGGTAAGGCACCGGTTTTTGATACCGGCATTCCCTGGTTCGAATCCAGGTATCCCAGCCATCGTCGGACGCAGTAAGCAGTACAAAGGCTACGTAGCTCAGCTGGTTAGAGCACATCACTCATAATGATGGGGTCACAGGTTCAAATCCCGTCGTAGCCACCAAATTATTGGGGTGTCGCCAAGCGGTAAGGCTCTGGTTTCTGATACCAGCATTCCGGGGTTCGAATCCCTGCACCCCAGCCATAAAAAGACAATTTGATAAAACACCTATTGGGGTGTCGCCAAGCGGTAAGGCACTGGTTTCTGATACCAGCATTCCGGGGTTCGAATCCCTGCACCCCAGCCAAATTGCACAATAAAGCCCGCTTATGCGGGCTTTATTGTTTTCTGCGTTTGGCAAAGTGGTGAGCACACTTTTAACCAGGAGCGCGTAAATGCGCTCCCTACAATCACAAACCTAATGCGTAACGCAGCACCTTGCGTTTCAACGCTCCGGCATTCTCCGCCGCATTCAGCGCCAGGTTTCGCGCAAAGCGCAGCGGCGGCAGTTTATTGCTGAAGGCGAAGTAGAACAAATCCATCCCGCCCTGCATCAGTAAATTATCTTTGTAACGCTGACGATGATAACGCTGCAGCACAGCGTCCGATGACCAGAGCTCAGCCTGGTTGCGCGCCTCGACCAGCGTAGTGATCAACGCATCCACATCCCGATAGCCCAAATTAACGCCCTGCCCGGCCAGCGGATTGATGGTGTGCGCCGCATCACCTACCAGCGCCAATCCCGGCATCACATACCGAGTGGCATGACGTCGCACCAGCGGGAAAGAGGCCGCGTTTTTGACCCGAATACGCCCAACGCGTGCCGGGAAGTGAGCATAAATCTCTTTCTCCAGTTGCTGGAGCGGCAAACTTTGCAGCTGACGGATACGCGCGGGTGCGTCGTACCACACCAGCGAAGCGCGACGATCAAACAGCGGCAGGAAAGCGCGCGGCCCTTGCGGCGTAAACTGCTGCCAGGTGGAATCGCCCACCTCCTGTTCGCACTCCACGCTGATTAGCATGCAGGATTGCGCATAGTTCCAGCCACGTACGCCAATGCCCGCTAACTGACGCACACGCGAATTAGCACCATCTGCGCCGACCACTAAACGCGCATCCAGCGTTTGGCCATTATCGAGTTGCACCTGCCAGCCGGCGTTGTGCGGCTGTAAACCCTGCAAGCTCGCCGGGCACATCAGCGTGATGCCCTCTTGCTGCATTTTTTCCCACAGCGCACGCTGCAACACGCTGTTTTCCACCATGAATCCCAGCTCGGGCAGCCCAAGCGACGCCGCATCAAACTTCACATGCGCGTTTTGCCACTCCCAGGTTTCCAGCTGGCGATAGGGCGCACAGCGCATCGCCTGCACACGCTGCCAGACATCCAGTTGCTGCAGCAGCGCCACCGACGACGCACCAATGGCGGAGATACGCACATCCGGCTCGCTGCTGGCATCAAAGCTTGCCGGTTCCGCCCGTTCAATCACCGCCACGCGAAACTGCTGCTGCGCCAGGCCACACGCCAGCGCCGCACCGACCATGCCACCGCCCACGATCACCACATCAAAATGTGAATCCTGCATCGACTTTAATCCTTCTTTTTGCCGTGAGGCCTTACAGCATCACGATGATAGCTAAAGTGTACCGGAAATTAGCCGCGCGATGCGATGCAGATGCGTGAAGCCTGGTAACAACAGCGTCGAAGCATTACAATACGCGCCCTGCACTTCGCTTGAATCAATGGCTAGTTCGATGACCAAAAAACTGCACATCAAAACCTGGGGCTGTCAGATGAATGAATACGATTCATCGAAGATGGCCGATCTGCTGAACAGTACGCACGGCTATACCCTTACCGAGGAAGCTGAAGAGGCGGACGTTCTGCTGCTCAACACCTGCTCTATCCGTGAAAAGGCGCAGGAGAAGGTTTTTGCTCTGCTAGGCCGTTGGAAAAAGCTGAAAGCGACCAATCCCGATCTGATCATCGGCGTGGGTGGCTGCGTTGCCTCACAAGAAGGTGAACGCCTGCGCCAGCGCGCCAGTTACGTCGATATCGTCTTTGGCCCGCAGACGCTGCATCGTCTGCCGGAGATGATCAACACCGTGCGCGGCAGTAAAAGCCCGGTTGTTGACATCAGCTTCCCAGAAATTGAGAAGTTTGATCGCCTGCCAGAACCGCGCGCCGATGGCCCAACCGCCTTTGTGTCGATTATGGAAGGCTGCAACAAATATTGTACTTTCTGCGTGGTGCCTTACACGCGCGGCGAGGAAGTTAGCCGTCCAAGCGACGATATTCTGCTGGAGATCGCCCAGCTTGCCGCTCAGGGCGTGCGTGAAGTCAACCTGCTGGGCCAGAACGTCAACGCCTATCGCGGCGCCACCTTTGATGGCGACATCTGCACTTTTGCTGAGTTGCTGCGCTTAGTGGCGGCGATCGACGGCATTGACCGTATTCGCTTCACCACCAGCCATCCAATTGAATTTACCGATGACATCATCGAGGTTTACCGCGATACGCCAGAGCTGGCGAGTTTCCTGCACCTGCCGGTTCAGAGCGGATCAGATCGCATCCTGACGCTGATGAAGCGCGCGCACACCGCCCTCGAGTACAAAGCGATTATCCGCAAGCTGAAAGCCGCGCGTCCCGACATTCAGCTGAGCTCGGATTTCATCATCGGTTTCCCCGGCGAAACGCAGCAGGATTTTGAGCAGACCATGAAGCTGGTTGGCGAAGTGAATTTCGATGTCAGCTTCAGCTTTATCTACTCGATGCGTCCAGGCACCCCGGCCGCCGATCTGCCCGACGATGTGACAGAAGAGGAGAAAAAGCAGCGTCTTTTCATCCTGCAGGACCGCATCAATCAGCAGGTGATGGCGTGGAGCCGTCGCATGCTGGGCACCACGCAACGCGTGCTGGTGGAAGGCATTTCGCGTAAGAATGTAATGGAACTGACCGGCCGCACCGATAATAACCGTGTGGTGAACTTTGAAGCGCCGGTTGAAATGATCGGTAAGTTTGTTGATGTCGAAATTGTTGATGTGTATGCCAGCTCCCTGCGCGGCGTGCTGGTGCGCACCGAAGATCAAATGGCGCTCCGTGTGGCCGAAAGCCCAGAGTCGGTGATTGCTCGTACCCGCAAAGAGAACGACATCGGCGTCGGACAGTTCCAGCCTTGAAACCTCGAACGTTGAGCGACAGCGCACAAAGCGCTGTCGCCTGTTTCATCCCAAAGCCCTTGCTTTCCACAAGTGCTGCCCAAATATCGACTCTGAAGCTTGCGCCACTGCGCAGCGCCATAAATAATTCCATAAAGATGTTGAGAGATTGCTCTTCAGCATCCGGCACACCTTTTCAACTGGCCCTGAGTGACCTTAAGGATTCATTTGAATATCGAAACGCGTGAAATCGCCCTTGAACCGGCAGATAACCAACGACTGATGAGCTTGTGCGGTCCGATGGATGACAATGTGAAACAGCTGGAGCGCCGTTTGGGCCTTGAAATCAAACGCCGCGACAACCAATTCACGCTCACTGGCCGCTCGCTGTGCGTGGACGCCGCCGTCAATATCCTGCGCACGCTGTATGTTGATACCGCCCCGATGCGCGGTCAGATTAAAGATATTGAACCGGACCAGATTCACCTGGCGATCAAAGAGAGCCGCGTGCTGGAACAGAGCGCTGAAAGCGTGCCGGAATTCGGCAAAGCGGTGAACATCAAGACCAAGCGCGGCGTGATCAAACCGCGTACGCCTAACCAGGCGCAGTACATCGCCAATATCTTCTCCCACGACATTACCTTTGGTATCGGCCCGGCCGGTACCGGTAAAACCTATCTGGCGGTCGCTGCCGCAGTGGATGCGCTGGAGCGTCAGGAGATTCGCCGTATTCTGCTGACGCGTCCGGCGGTTGAAGCGGGTGAGAAGCTCGGCTTCCTGCCCGGCGATCTCAGCCAGAAGGTCGATCCCTATCTGCGTCCGCTGTACGACGCGCTGTTCGAAATGCTCGGCTTTGAGCGTGTAGAGAAGCTGATTGAGCGCAACGTGATTGAAGTGGCTCCGCTGGCCTACATGCGCGGACGTACGCTGAACGACGCCTTTGTGATTCTCGATGAGAGCCAGAACACCACCATCGAACAGATGAAGATGTTCCTGACGCGTATCGGCTTCAATTCGAAAGCGGTCATTACCGGCGACATCACGCAGATTGACTTGCCGCGCAGCACCAAATCCGGCCTGCGCCATGCCATTGAAGTGCTGGCAGAAGTCGATGAGATTAGCTTTAACTTTTTCCACAGCGAAGACGTGGTGCGTCATCCGGTTGTCGCACGCATCGTGAATGCTTATGAAGCCTGGGAAACCGCCGACCAGAAACGCCGTGATCAACAGGCAGAAGAGCGCAAACGCGAAGCTATCGCGGCTCAGCTTGCCAGCCAAACCAGCCCGCAGGAGCGTTCATGAGCGCGGTGATTCTTGATTTACAACTGGCCTGCGCCGATGAAAACCATCTGCCGGCGGAGAGTGATTTTCAACGCTGGCTGGAGGCGGCGGTAACGCCGTTTCAACCAGAAAGCGAAGTCACAATACGTCTGGTGGATGAAGCCGAGAGTAATGAGCTTAATCTGACTTATCGTGGCAAAGATAAGCCGACCAACGTGCTGTCATTCCCGTTTGAAGCACCGCCGGGAATTGAACTGCCGTTGCTCGGCGATCTGATTATTTGCCGTCAGGTTGTTGAGCAAGAGGCTGCTGAACAAGGCAAAACCGTTGAAGCCCACTGGGCGCATATGGTGGTGCACGGTACTCTGCATCTGCTGGGTTACGACCATATCGAAGATGAAGAAGCCGAAGAGATGGAGGCGCTGGAGACCGAGATAATGCTTGCTCTTGGTTATCCTGATCCGTACATTTCGGAGAAAGAAGACGCCTGAGCCGCTGGTTCAGGTTATTGCGTTGCTGGCGCGGATGCCAGCAGCCCCAATCCCTCATTAGAGAGAACTAAATAAAAACGCCATGAGCGACGACCATTCTCAAAACAGCGACGCACCCAGTAGTAAAAAGGGATTTTTCTCCCTGTTAATCAACCAACTGTTTCACGGTGAACCGAAAAACCGTGATGAACTGCTGGGGTTAATCCGCGATTCTGAGCAAAAAGAGCTGATTGATCAGGACACCCGCGACATGCTCGAAGGGGTGCTGGACATTGCCGAACAGCGCGTACGCGACATCATGATCCCCCGCTCGCAGATGATCACCCTGAAACGCAACCAGACTCTGGAAGAGTGCCTTGCGGTGATTATTGAATCCGCACACTCACGCTTCCCGGTGATCAGCGAAGACAAAGACCACGTTGAAGGCATTTTGATGGCCAAAGACCTGCTGCCGTTTATGGCCAGCGCGTCCGAGCCGTTTAGCATGGAAAAAGTGCTGCGCACCGCCGTGGTGGTACCCGAAAGTAAGCGCGTCGATCGCATGCTGAAGGAGTTCCGCTCGCAGCGTTATCACATGGCGATTGTCATTGATGAATTTGGTGGCGTCTCTGGTCTGGTGACCATTGAAGATATTCTTGAGCTGATAGTTGGCGAAATTGAAGATGAGTATGACGATGAAGAAGATCGTGATATCCGCCAGCTCAATCGTTACACCTATACCATGCGCGCCTTAACGCAAATTGAAGATTTTAATGAGGTCTTTGGCACCGATTTCAGCGATGACGAAGTCGATACCATTGGCGGATTGGTCATGCAGGGATTCGGCCACCTTCCCGCTCGCGGCGAAAGTATTGTCATTGATGGCTATCAGTTCAAAGTCGCCATGGCTGACAGCCGCCGTATCATCCAGGTGCATGTAAAAATTCCGGAAGACTCACCACAACCGCAACTGGAAGACGAATAACTTTATGGCTTTAGCCTCTCTTTACTCGCAGCAGCGGGTTCGCCTGCTGCTGGCGTTAATTACGGGTGCCATTGGCACCCTTTCCTTTTCCCCCTACGATTTCTGGCCTGCGGCGTTAATTTCGCTGTGTGGTCTGCAACTGCTGCTGCTGGAACGTCGCACTGCGCAGGCAGCGGCGATCGGCTTCGTTTGGGGCTTTGGGCTGTTTGGCAGCGGCATCAATTGGGTTTACGTCAGCATCGCCACCTTTGGCGGCATGCCCGGCCCGGTGAACATCTTCCTGGTGATTCTGCTGGCGGCTTATCTGTCGCTCTATCCGATGCTGTTTGCCATCCTGCTCAACCGTTTCTGGCCGCGCCCCACAATCTGGCGTTTGGCTTTAGCGGCACCCGCGCTGTGGCAGATTAGCGAATTCCTGCGCGGCTGGGTGCTCACCGGTTTTCCGTGGCTGCAGTTTGGCTACAGCCAGATTGACGGTCCGCTAAAAGGCCTCGCGCCGCTGGCCGGTGTGGAAACCATTACCTTCCTGTTGATGGTGATCGCAGGCTTGCTGGTGCACGCGCTGCATCATCGTACGGTGAAAAGCTTGATTGCCGCCGCGCTCCTGCTGTTACTGCCGTGGCCACTGCGCATGCTGCAGTGGTATCAGCCGCTGCCGGAACGCAGCGTTGATGTTGCGATGGTGCAAGGCAATATTCCGCAATCGATGAAGTGGGATCCGCAGCAACTGCTGAACACGCTGCGCGTTTACACCTCCTACAGCCAGCCGTTTATCGGCAAAGCGCCGATCATCATCTGGCCCGAATCAGCGATTACCGATCTGGAAAGCAACCAGCAGCCGTTCCTGCGGGCGCTGGATGCTGACCTGCGCGCGCGCGGCAGCTCACTGATTACCGGTATCGTCGACTCACGCGTGGAAGGCGATAATCGCTATCACGACTACAACTCGGTGATTGTGCTGGGTGGCGAGCAGCCTTACAGCTATCAAAGCCAGAACCGCTATCAGAAGAATCACCTGGTGCCGTTTGGTGAGTTTGTACCGCTGGAAGCGCTGCTGCGTCCGCTGGCGCCGTTCTTCGATTTGCCGATGTCCTCTTTCAGCCGCGGTGCCTATGTGCAGCCGCAGCTGAAAGTGTCGGGATATAACCTGACCAGCGCCATCTGCTATGAAATCGTGCTGGGTGAGCAAGTGCGCGCCAACTTCCGTCCCGATACCAACTTCCTGCTGACCGTCTCCAACGATGCCTGGTTTGGTCACTCCATCGGACCGTGGCAGCATTTCCAGATGGCGCGCATGCGTGCGCTGGAGCTGGGACGTCCGTTACTGCGCTCCACCAATAACGGTGTTACCGCAGTAGTGAATGCCAACGGTGAGGTGGAGAACGAGCTGCCGCAGTTCACCCGTGATGTGCTGGAAGCCAAAGTAACGCCGACAACGGGCGAAACACCGTATGCCAAAGCGGGCATCTGGCCGGTGTGGCTGCTGACGCTGATTGGCATCGTTGTGGCTATTCTGCGCCGTCGCCACTAGTTCAGGCTGCTATGCAAACAGGCGAAGTGAATACTTCGCCTTTTTTATGCGCTGCTTTCTCTTCCTTCCGTTGTGCTTTCCCCGATTCTCTGCTGGCTTTTTACACTTATTCATCGTGCTGGCACGATCATTGCTATTTATTTCAGTGATTTTCGCAAACATCGGCTTTTGTCAGCGTAGTGCAACCTTTACGCACTAATTTATGGCAATGATGCGCACTCTATTAGCGCATCGGTGAATTTTTGCCTTTTATTGGTGCGGAGCGGCTCGCAAAAAAGAAACTTTTTTGTTTCATTGCGTTAACAATTCGCTATGTTAATCACTATCCTGCGTGCAGTTGCGCTATGGGATAACTAAAAAAGCAGCACGAAATACACACAACATCACAATCTGCGCAGTTTATGTTCTGCGCGACATCCATACGAAGGAGTTGGAACATGCAGATACGCAAAGTGGCATTATCTCTTTTGCTGTTGGGAGCAGCAGCGGGAGTGGCCCAGGCGGAAGATCTCACCGGTACCCTGAAAAAAATCAATGATAGCGGCGTGATCGTCGTTGGGCATCGTGAATCATCAGTTCCCTTTTCTTACTATGACAACCAGCAAAAAGTGGTTGGCTATTCACAGGATTATTCAAACGCCATCATCGCGGCTATCAAAGCCAAACTGAATAAGCCTGATTTGCAGATCAAAATGCTGCCAATTACCTCGCAGAACCGTATTCCGCTGTTGCAGAACGGGACTTACGATTTTGAGTGCGGCTCTACTACCAACAACCTGGAGCGCCAGAAGCAAGCGGCATTCTCTGACACCGTGTTTATCATCGGTACGCGTCTGTTGGTGAAAAAAGGCGGCGACATCAAAGATTTCCCTGATCTGAAGGGTAAAACCGTTGTCGTGACCTCCGGTACCACCTCAGAAGTTCTGCTGCACAAGCTGAACGACGAGCAGAAAATGGATATGCGCATCATCAGCGCGAAAGACCATGGCGATTCTTTCCGTACGCTGGAAACCGGTCGTGCTGTGGCCTTCATGATGGATGACGCGCTGCTGGCAGGTGAACGTGCGAAAGCCAAGAAGCCAGACAACTGGGACATCGTAGGTACGCCGCAATCGAAAGAAGCTTACGGCTGTATGCTGCGCAATCAGGATCCACAGTTCAAACAGCTGATGGATGAAACCATTGCCAAAGCGCAAACCTCCGGCGAAGCATCAAAATGGTTTGAAACCTGGTTCAAACAACCGATTCCACCGAAGAATCTGAACCTGAACTTCGAACTCTCAAGCGATATGCAAGCCCTGTTCAAAGCACCGAACGACAAAGCACTCTGAATTAACAACGACAACAAGGGCAGCCCCGCTGCCCTCTCGATTGCTGAACATGCGGTGCGGACAGACAGACTGTAACAGGCCGTTCCCCTGAAGCAGGATGCAAGACACCGCTCAACAATCTTATGGGTAGCCTCGCTACCCTTTTTTTACCGGAGCTCGTTATGGGTATCGATTGGAACTGGGGCATTTTTCTTGAACAGGCCCCGTTCGGCAATACGACTTACCTCGGCTGGCTGTGGTCCGGTTTTCAGGTCACCATTGCGGTGTCCTGCTGCGCCTGGATTATCGCCTTCCTGGTAGGTTCCTTATTTGGCATTCTGCGTACCGTGCCCAACCGCCTGCTGGCGGCGATTGGCACCTGCTACGTGGAGCTGTTCCGTAATATCCCGCTGATTGTGCAGTTCTTCTTCTGGTATCTGGTGGCGCCAGAACTGGTGGGCGAAAAGCTGGGCATGTGGTTTAAGTCGGAGCTGGATCCCAACATCCAGTTCTTCGTTTCCTCTACGATTTGCCTTGGCTTGTTCACCGCTGCGCGCGTCTGTGAACAGGTGCGCGCGGCGATTCAGTCGCTGCCACGCGGTCAGAAAAACGCCGGCTTAGCGATGGGCCTGACGCTGCCGCAAACCTATCGCTATGTGCTGCTGCCGAATGCCTATCGCGTGATTGTGCCGCCGATGACGTCGGAAATGCTTAACCTGGTGAAGAACTCGGCGATCGCCTCAACCATCGGCCTGGTGGACATGGCGGCGCAGGCCGGCAAGCTGCTGGATTACTCCGCGCATGCCTATGAATCCTTTACCGCCATCACTCTGGCGTACGTCGGCATTAACCTGGTGATCATGCTGATTATGAGTGTGGTAGAACGCAAAATTCGCCTGCCTGGCAATATGGGAGGCAAATAATGTACGAGTTTGACTGGAGTTCGATTGTTCCCAGCCTGCCTTACTTGTGGAATGGGTTGATCATTACCTTCAAGATCACCGCGATTGCCGTGGTGTTTGGCATTATCTGGGGCACGATTTTGGCGGTGATGCGCTTATCGCCGATTGCGCCGGTGCGCTGGTTTGCCAAGCTGTACGTCAACCTGTTCCGCTCCGTACCCTTGGTGATGGTGCTGCTGTGGTTCTATTTGGTGGTGCCCGCGTTCCTGCAACAGGTGCTGGGCTTATCGCCTAAATCGGATATCCGCCTGATTTCCGCCATGGTGGCATTCGCGCTATTTGAGGCTGCGTACTATTCAGAAATCATCCGTGCCGGTATTCAGAGCATCTCACGCGGGCAATCCAATGCTGCGCTGGCGCTCGGCATGACGCACTGGCAATCGATGAAACTGATCGTGCTGCCGCAGGCGTTCCGCGCCATGGTGCCGCTGCTGCTGACGCAGGGCATCGTGCTGTTCCAGGATACCTCGCTGGTGTACGTACTGAGCCTGGCCGATTTCTTCCGTACCGCCTCAACCATTGGTGAGCGTGACGGAACCCAGGTTGAAATGATTTTGTTTGCTGGTCTGGTCTACTTTGTGATCAGCCTGAGCGCTTCGCTGTTGGTTACCTATCTGAAAAGAAAGAGGACGGTTTAAATGATTAGCCTGAAAAATGTTTCAAAGTGGTATGGGCACTTTCAGGTGCTGACCGACTGCTCCACCGAAGTGAAAAAAGGTGAAGTGGTGGTGGTCTGCGGTCCGTCTGGCTCAGGTAAATCAACGCTGATTAAAACCGTGAACGGCCTGGAGCCGATTCAAAAGGGCAGCATTCAGGTGACCGGCACCGAAGTGAACAACAAAAAAACCAACCTTGCTCAACTGCGCAGCAAAGTCGGCATGGTGTTCCAGCACTTCGAGCTGTTCCCGCATCTCAGCATCATCGAGAACCTGACGCTGGCGCAGGTCAAAGTGCTGAAGCGTGATAAAGCGGCCTCGCGTGAAAAAGCGCAGAGCCTGCTGAAACGCGTTGGGCTAACGGCGCACGCGGATAAATTCCCTGGCCAGCTTTCCGGCGGTCAGCAGCAGCGCGTGGCAATCGCGCGTGCGTTGTGCATGGATCCGGTGGCGATGCTGTTTGATGAGCCGACGTCGGCGCTCGATCCTGAAATGATTAACGAAGTGTTGGACGTGATGGTTGAGCTGGCGAATGAAGGCATGACTATGATGGTGGTGACGCATGAAATGGGCTTTGCGCGCAAAGTCGCCAACCGCGTGATCTTTATGGATGAAGGGAAAATTATCGAAGACACCAACAAGGATGACTTCTTTAACAACCCGCAATCCGATCGTGCGAAAGACTTCCTGGCGAAGATCCTGCACTGATTAGCGCAATAAATTGCGCCGCTACGATATGTGCTCGCACCCGTAGCGGCGCGATTCATCGCGCGGGGTTATTCATTCATAAAATCAGGGTTCAAACGGCTGGCGCTGGAACTGATCGTGCCCACACTCCGGGCAGCGCGTTAGGCTCTCTGGCGTATAAATCGCCCGCGTGAAGCTGCACTTCTCACAGACTAAATTCCCCAGCCCCACCACTTCACCGCTCTGGTAGACGCCGTGATGGCGCAAATCCTGAAACACTTCACGCCACTCGAGCTGACTTTTATCGGTGATATCCGCCAGTTCCTTCCACAGGCTTTCACGAATCACGCGCAAAAACACCGAGTCGCCGACCACATCGGAAGACTCCTGATAGCTCAGCGCAAACTCGTGTAAATCGCGGCGCACGGCGCGCATCACTTCATTGACCTCGGCGGGCGACAGCGTTTTTTTCGCCAGCAAACCTTGCCGCGCCTCGGCCACCAGCGCATCCACATCGCGCTCGCCATGATCCAATCGTTGGGATAATACTTCAATCGTTGCACGGTATTCCTGCGCCACGTTATTCATTTTGTTCTCCTTTCCGCTGCGGATACTGCTGTTAAGTTTAGCGGTTTTGTCACAATTGCATGGGCAGCAAGCGGAGAAATCACAAAAGGGTGAAAGCGGCGGCGCATTCGGCAGAAATCCGGCCAGCGAGGGCGTGAAAAGTTGTTGATGCGCAGCCTTATGGGTATGCTATGCGGATCTAAAAGTATGCTTAGCGATTTTCACAAAGGACCACAGGCAGCCATGCAAGAGCAATACCGCCCGGAAGAGATAGAATCCCGCGTCCAACAACACTGGGACGAAAACGAAACCTTTAAAGTGACCGAGCAGGAAGGCAAAGAGAAATATTACTGCCTTTCGATGCTGCCCTATCCTTCTGGCCGCCTGCACATGGGTCACGTGCGTAACTACACCATTGGCGATGTGATTGCGCGCTACCAGCGTATGCTCGGCAAAAACGTCCTGCAGCCAATTGGCTGGGATGCGTTTGGTCTGCCAGCCGAGGGCGCTGCGGTGAAAAACAACACCGCGCCTGCGCCGTGGACGTACGACAACATAGCTTACATGAAGAACCAGCTGAAATTGCTGGGTTTTGGCTACGACTGGAGCCGCGAACTGGCGACCTGCCAGCCAGAATACTATCGCTGGGAACAGTGGTTCTTCACCAAGCTGTATGAAAAAGACATGGTCTATAAAAAGACCTCTGCGGTGAACTGGTGCCCGAACGATCAGACCGTGCTGGCCAACGAGCAGGTTATCGACGGCTGCTGCTGGCGCTGCGACACCAAAGTTGAGCGTAAAGAGATCCCACAGTGGTTCGTCAAAATCACCGCCTATGCGGAAGAGCTGCTCAACGATCTCGATAAGCTGGAAGATTGGCCGGAGCAGGTCAAAACCATGCAGCGCAACTGGATTGGCCGTTCTGAAGGCGTGGAAATCACCTTTGACGTTGCCAACAGCGCCGAGAAGCTGACCGTTTACACCACCCGTCCAGACACCTTTATGGGTGCGACCTATGTGGCGGTTGCTGCAGGTCATCCACTGGCGCAGCAAGCTGCTGCCACTAATCCTGCGCTGGCTGAATTCATCGACGAATGCCGTACCACCAAAGTCGCCGAAGCTGACATGGCGACGATGGAGAAGAAAGGCGTGGCCACCGGCCTGTTCGCTATTCATCCGCTGACCGGTGAAGAGATTCCGGTTTGGGTCGCGAACTTCGTGCTGATGGAATACGGCACCGGCGCGGTAATGGCTGTTCCAGGCCACGATCAGCGTGACTGGGAGTTCGCCACCAAGTACAACCTGAACATCAAGCCAGTGATCCTGAATCTCGACGGTTCAGAACCGGATCTGAGTGCTGCCGCGATGACCGAAAAAGGCGCGCTGTTCAACTCGGGTGAATACAACGGTCTGGATCATCAGGCGGGCTTCAACGCCATCGCCGACGCGCTGGCTGCCAAAGGCGTGGGCGTGCGTAAAGTGAATTACCGTCTGCGCGACTGGGGCGTTTCCCGTCAGCGTTACTGGGGCGCACCAATCCCAATGGTGACGCTGGAAGATGGCACCGTAATGCCAACGCCAGAAGATCAGTTGCCGGTCATCCTGCCAGAAGACGTGGTGATGGACGGTATCACCAGCCCAATCAAAGCCGATCCTGAGTGGGCCAAAACCACCGTTAACGGCCAACCGGCGCTGCGTGAAACCGACACCTTTGACACCTTCATGGAGTCATCCTGGTATTACGCGCGCTATACCTGCGCCAACTATCACGAAGGCATGCTGGATCCGGCGGCGGCGAACTACTGGCTGCCGGTCGATCAGTATGTTGGCGGTATCGAACACGCCATCATGCACCTGATGTATTTCCGCTTCTATCACAAGCTGCTGCGTGATGCTGGCCTGGTGAACTCTGATGAGCCAGCCAAACGCCTGCTGTGTCAGGGCATGGTGCTGGCTGATGCGTTCTACTACCTCGGCGTGAACGGCGAGCGTAATTGGGTTTCTCCGGTTGACGTGACCGTAGAGCGCGACGAGAAAGGCCGCATTACTAAAGCCATCGACAACGAAGGCCGTGAAGTGGTTTACGCCGGCATGAGCAAAATGTCGAAGTCGAAAAACAACGGCATCGATCCACAGCTGATGGTTGAGCGTTACGGTGCAGATACCGTTCGTCTGTTCATGATGTTTGCTTCGCCAGCAGAGATGACGCTGGAGTGGCAGGAATCGGGCGTTGAAGGTGCCAACCGCTTCCTGAAGCGCGTATGGAAACTGGCTTACGAACACATTGCGAAAGGCGCAACCGTGGCGCTGGACGTCAACAGCCTGAATGACGACCAGAAAGCGCTGCGTCGCGATCTGCACAAAACCATCGCCAAAGTGGCTGATGATGTTGGTCGTCGTCAGACGTTCAACACCGCCATCGCTGCCATCATGGAGCTGATGAACAAGCTGATCCGTGCCCCGCAGGAGAGCGAGCAAGATCGTGCGCTGCTGCAGGAAGCGCTGGTCGCGGTGACGCGTCTGCTCTATCCGTTCACCCCGCACGCCAGCTATGTATTGTGGCAAGCGCTGGGCGGCGAAGGCAGCATTGACGAAGCCAGCTGGCCGGTAGCCGATGAAGCAGCCATGGTGGAAGATTCGCTGCTGGTGGTGGTGCAGGTGAATGGCAAAGTGCGCGGCAAGATTACCGTTGCGCCGGATGCCACGCAGGAGCAGGTGCAGGCGCGTGCTGCGCAGGAGCATTTGGTGGCGAAATATCTGGATGGCGTCACCATTCGTAAAGTGATTTATGTCCCTGGCAAACTGCTTAACCTGGTCGTAGGTTAAGTTCAGGAGGAACTGTGCGACAACTGATTATCAGGCTGTTTGTTCTGCTTGCGGTAGTGATTACCGCAGGCTGTGGTTTCCACCCGCGCGGCACCACCTCGGTGCCGAGTGAGATGAAAACCCTTATCGTCCAGAGCGGCGATCCCTATGGCCCACTGTCGCGTGCCGTGCGCCAGCAGCTGCGCATCAACAATGTCACCATCATTGAAGACAGCAAAGCGGCCAGCGCCAAATACCCAACGCTGCGTCTGGGTGCTGAAGGCCAGGGACGTGATACCGCATCGGTGTTTATCAGCGGTACCACCGCGGAATACTCGCTGGTGATGACGGTCACCGCACAGGTTCTGCTGCCGGGTAAAGGTATCTACCCGATTAGCACTACCGTGTATCGCTCTTTCTTCGACAACCCGAACGCCGCACTGGCGAAGGATGCCGAGCAGGATATGATCGTGCAGGAGATGCGTCAGCGCGCGTCCGAGCAGTTAGTACGTAAACTGCTGACCGTGCATGCCGCACAGGAAAGCAACAAAGATACTTTGCCGCAGCCTGAGACGATTGAACCGGGACAGAACTCACCGGAAGTGTCCTCTTCGTCAGCCACCAGTCTGCAATGATCAGGATTTATCCTGAACAACTGAGCGCGCAGCTTCGAGAGGGGCTGCGCGCCTGTTATTTTCTCACCGGTAATGAACCTCTGCTGATTCAGGAAAGCGCGGATGCAATCCGTGCTACCGCCACCGCACAGGGATTTGAAGAGCACTTCAGCGTCACCATCGATGCGCAAACCGATTGGGATGCGATCTTCGTTAGCTGCCAATCGCTCAGCCTGTTTACCCAACGCCAAACCCTGACGCTGCAATTGCCAGAAAACGGCCCCAATGCCGCTATCGCCGAGCAGTTAGTGAAACTCTCCACGCTGCTGCACAGCGATATTTTGCTGGTGCTGCGCATGGCGAAACTGACCAAAGCGCAGGAGAACAGCGCCTGGTTTAAAGCGCTGAGTGCGCAGGCGGTGCTGGTCCCGTGCCAGACGCCTGAACAGGCACAGCTGCCGCGCTGGGTGGCGAGTCGCGCTAAAGCGATGAAACTCAGCGTGGATGATGCGGCGATTCAGCTGCTTTGCTACTGCTACGAAGGGAATCTGCTGGCGCTGTCGCAGGCGCTGGAACGCTTATCGCTGTTGTGGCCGGATGGCAAATTGACGCTGCCGCGCGTTGAAGCCGCCGTCAACGATGCCGCGCACTTTACCCCGTTCCATTGGGTGGATGCGCTGCTGGCGGGGAAAAGTAAACGCGCCCTGCACATCCTGCATCAGCTGGAGAAAGAGGACAGCGAAGCGGTGATTCTGCTGCGCACCCTGCAACGCGATTTGCTCACGCTACTGCACCTGCAACGGAATCAGGCGAAACAAGCGCTGCGCACGCTGATGGATCAGCAACGTATCTGGCAAAACCGCCGCGCGCTGTTTACCGAAGCCTTGCAGCGCCTTGATGCACAGCGTTTACAGCGCGCGGTGCATTTGCTGGCAGAGCTGGAACTCAGCATGAAGCAGGATTACGGACAAAACCTGTGGCCGCAGCTGGAAACGCTGTCGCTGCTGCTGTGTCACCGCGATTTCCCACTGAGCTTTACCGATGTCTAAACTCTACGCCCTGTTTGGCGGCACCTTCGATCCGATTCACTACGGCCATTTGCGCCCGGTTGAAGCGCTGGCACAGCAAGTGGGTTTGAAAAAGGTCACGCTGCTGCCGAACAACGTGCCGCCGCATCGCCCGCAGCCGGAAGCCAGTGCGCAACAGCGCGTGGAGATGCTGCGCTGTGCTATTGCCTATCGCCCGCTGTTTGATATCGATACGCGCGAACTGGATCGTGCAACGCCGTCCTGGACGGTCGCCACGCTGGAAGCACTGCGTGCGGAACGCGGCCCAGAACAGCCCCTCGGGTTTATCATTGGTCAGGATTCTCTGCTAACGTTAGCCAAATGGCATCGCTGGCAGGATCTATTGTCGCTGTGTCATTTGCTGGTGTGTAAGCGTCCAGGATACGCCACGCAGATGGAGACGCCAGAGATGCAGCAGTGGCTTGATGAGCATCTCGCCGATGAGGTGCAGCAGCTCCATCACGCGCCGGCGGGACACATCTGGCTGGCGGATACGCCGCTGCTCGACATTTCCGCCACCGAAATCCGCCAGCGCCGCCATGCAGGCATCTCCTGCGCGGATTTACTGCCAGAGGCAGTGATCGGCTACATCGATAGCGTTGGCTTATATCGCAGCTAAAGGCAGCATGCTATACTGCGCCGCTTCATTTTCGGCTACCTTTCTCGCATCGTTAGCCCGTCCGTAATCACCTGTTTTTAAGGGGAACCTTTTGCAAGGTAAAGCACTCCAAGAGTTCGTTATTGATAAGATTGATGATCTCAAAGGCCAGAACATTATTGCTATCGATGTTCAGGGCAAATCCAGCATCACCGATTGCATGATCATTTGCACCGGCACTTCATCACGTCACGTCGCTTCTATCGCCGATCATGTGGTGCAGGAATCGCGCACTGCGGGTCTTAAGCCGCTGGGTGTTGACAGTAAAACCGCCTCCGATTGGGTGGTCGTTGACCTGGGTGACGTGATTGTGCACGTGATGGAAGCAGAGAGCCGCCAGCTGTACGAGCTGGAAAAACTCTGGAGCTAAGACGTGAAACTGCAGCTTGTGGCCGTCGGCACCAAAATGCCCGACTGGGTTCAGACCGGTTTCATGGAATATCTGCGCCGCTTCCCGAAAGATATGCCGTTTGAACTGATCGAAGTGACTGCCGGCAAACGCGGCAAGAACGCTGACATCAAACGCATTCTGGAAAAAGAAGGTGAAGCGATGCTGGCCGCCGTGGGTAAAGGCAATCGTATTGTCACGCTGGATATCCCCGGACAGCCGTGGGAAACCCCACAGCTGGCGCAGCAGCTTGAACGCTGGAAACTGGATGGCCGCGATGTCAGCCTGTTTATCGGCGGTCCGGAAGGACTGGCGCCCGCGTGCAAGGCCGCTGCTGAACAAAGCTGGTCACTGTCAGCGCTCACGTTGCCACATCCGCTGGTGCGTGTGCTGGTAGCGGAAAGCCTGTATCGTGCGTGGAGCATCACCACGAATCATCCTTATCATCGTGAATAAACGCCTGACAACCCCAGACAATAAATGTAGCGGATGAAATTACAGAGCAACGCCTTTCGCGATTACACTGCCGAACAGAAACTTTTTGTCCGCCGAGCATTGGTGGCTTTTGTTGGCATTCTGCTGCTCTCCAGCATTCTGGTGGTCAATATGTACCACCTGCAAATTCTGCGCTTTGACGACTACAGCACCCGTTCGAACGAAAACCGCATCAAGCTGGTGCCGGTGGCACCGAGCCGCGGCATTATTTTCGATCGTACTGGCGTACCGCTGGCGGTAAACCGCACCATCTATCAGGCCGAACTGATGCCGGAAAAGGTCGAAAACCTTAAGCAGACCTTGCAGGATCTGCGTCCGGTACTGGATCTAACCGACGACGACCTCGATGCGTTTGACAAAGAGCGCAAACGCTCACGCCGCTTTACCTCGATTCCGGTCAAAATCGGTTTAAACGAAGTACAGGTGGCGCGCTTCGCCGTCAATCAATACCGTTTTCCCGGCGTGGAAGTGAAAGGCTATCAGCGCCGCTACTATCCTTACGGCCAGACGCTGACGCATGTAGTGGGCTACGTCTCCAAAATCAACGATCGCGACGTCACGCGCCTCGATCAGGAAGGCAAATGGCCGAACTATGCGGCTACGCATGATATCGGCAAGCTCGGCATCGAAAACTATTACGAAGATGTGCTGCACGGTAAAACCGGTTATGAAGAGGTTGAAGTTAACAACCGTGGCCGCGTTATCCGTCAGCTGCACGAGCAATCTCCGCAGGCTGGACGCGATATCTATCTGACGGTGGACCTCAAGCTGCAGCAGTATATCGAGACCTTGCTGACCGGCAGCCGCGCAGCGGTGGTGGTGACCGATCCGCGCACCGGCGAAATCCTGGCGTTGGTGTCTACGCCCAGCTACGACCCGAACCTGTTTGTCGATGGCATCTCGAGCAAAGATTACAAAGCGCTGTTAAGCGACGAAAACCGTCCGCTGTATAACCGTGCGTTGCAAGCCTCCTATCCACCGGCGTCTACGGTGAAACCTTTCGTGGCCGTGTCGGCGCTGAGCGCAGGCGTGATCAACCGCAATACCAGCCTGTTCGATCCCGGCTGGTGGCAACTGCCAGGCTCAGAAAAGCGCTATCGTGACTGGAAAAAATGGGGCCACGGTCGCCTGAACGTCACCAAATCGCTGGAAGAATCGGCGGATACCTTCTTCTATCAGGTCGCCTACGATATGGGCATCGATCGCCTGTCAGAGTGGATGACCAAGTTTGGCTACGGCCATCGCACCGGCATTGACCTGCCGCAGGAGAGCGCGGGTAACATGCCCACGCGCGAATGGAAGCTGAAGCGTTTTAAAAAGCCGTGGTATCAGGGTGACACCATTCCTGTTGGTATCGGCCAGGGTTACTGGACCGCGACGCCGATTCAGATGAACAAAGCGATGATGATTCTGATCAACGACGGTGTGATCAAAGTGCCGCACTTACTGCGCGCCACCCGTGAAGGCCAGGCCATGGTGCCGTATCGCCAGCCGCCGGATGCACCGATTGGTGATATCCATTCAGGCTACTGGGAAATCGCTAAAGACGGCATGTATGGCGTAGCCAACCGCGCCAACGGTACCGCACACAAAAGCTTTGCCGATGCGCCCTACAAAATCGCCGCCAAATCTGGTACCGCGCAGGTTTACGGACTGAAAGAAAATGAAGTCTATAACGCACACAAGATTGCCGAGCGTCTGCGTGACCATAAATTAATGACCGCCTACGCGCCTTACGATAAACCGCGCGTGGCCGTCACCATGATTCTGGAAAACGGCGGCGCAGGCCCGGCTGTCGGCACCGTGATGCGCCAGATTCTCGACCACATTATGTTAGGCGACAACAATACCGTGCTGCCCGAAGCCGCACCGACGCCACCCGGCTACGAAGGTGAATAACAATGTCCATGAACGATAGTCCGCAGAAAAGATCGATCTGGACGCGCATCCATATCGATCCCCTGTTTATGCTGATCATTCTCAGCTTGCTGACCTACAGCGCCATCGTCATCTGGAGCGCCAGCGGACAGGATCCGGGCATGACCGAGCGTAAGTTCGGGCAAATTGCCATGGGCATCATCGTTATGCTGGTGCTGGCGCAGGTGCCGCCGCGCGTCTATGAAAGCTGGGCGCCCTATCTCTACATTGTCTGCGTGATATTGCTGATAGCGGTAGATGCGTTTGGTCACATCAGTAAAGGCGCACAGCGCTGGCTCGATCTTGGCTTCGTGCGTTTTCAGCCCTCGGAGATCGCCAAGATTGCCGTGCCGCTGATGGTGGCGCGCTTTATTAACCGCGATGTCTGTCCGCCGACGCTGAAAAACACCGGTATCGCGCTGATTCTGATTTTCATGCCAACGCTGCTGGTGGCGGCACAGCCCGATCTCGGCACCTCGATTCTCATCGCCGCTTCCGGCCTGTTTGTGCTGTTCTTATCCGGTATGAGCTGGAAGTTGATTGGTATTGCGGTATTGCTGGTCGCCGCCTTTATCCCGATTTTGTGGTTCTTCCTGATGCATGATTACCAGCGCGCGCGCGTGATGATGCTACTGGACCCGGAAAGCGATCCGCTTGGCGCCGGTTATCACATCATTCAGTCGAAGATTGCTATCGGTTCCGGTGGCCTGCGCGGCAAAGGCTGGCTGCACGGCACCCAATCGCAGCTGGAGTTCCTGCCTGAACGCCATACCGACTTTATTTTTGCCGTGCTGGCGGAAGAACTCGGCCTGGTTGGCGTGTTGTTACTGCTGGTACTCTATTTGTTGCTGATTATGCGCGGACTGATTATCGCTGCGCGCGCGCAAACCACCTTTGGTCGCGTGATGGCAGGCGGTTTGATGCTGATTTTATTCGTTTATGTTTTCGTTAACATTGGCATGGTAAGTGGTATCTTACCGGTGGTTGGCGTACCGCTGCCGCTGGTGAGCTACGGCGGATCGGCATTGATTGTGTTAATGGCTGGATTTGGCATCGTGATGTCGATCCATACTCATCGAAAAATGTTATCTAAAAGCGTTTAAGAGGCTGCACATGCGTAAGGACTGGCTTGGGGTTGCACTGGCATCATTGGTACTGGCTGCCTGTTCCACACCGGAACCGCAGAATAATACTGCGCCACCGCAACCGGCCTATAACGGCCCGGTAGTGGAAATTCCTGGCGTGGAACCACGCTATGAACCGATCAATCCTTCCACCAGCCAGGATTACAGCGTCAACGGTAAAAACTACCGCGTGATCAAAGATCCCTCGAACTACAGCGAAGTGGGTTTAGCCACCTGGTACGGTGACGAAGCGCAGGGGAATCGCACCGCTATCGGTGAATCTTACGATCCGGAAGGCATGACCGCCGCGCATCCTACCTTGCCGCTGCCGAGCTATGTGCGCGTTACTAACCTCGCCAACGGCCGCCAAATCGTGGTGCGCGTCAACGATCGTGGCCCTTATACGCCAGGCCGCATTATCGACCTGTCACGAGCAGCGGGCGATCGCCTGAATATCTCAAACAACACCCGCGTGCGCGTTGATTACATCAAAGTGGCACCGGATGGTTCTGTTTCCGGTCCCGGCACCATCGGTACCACCGTCGCCAAACAGAGTTACGCCCTGCCTGCGCGTCCCGATCTTGGCGGCGGCATGGTGATGATGGGCGGCAGCGCCAATGCAGCGCCAGCGCCTGCATCGCAAGACGTCCGCGCTGTTGATAACAGCACCTTGCAAAGCAATGACAGCATGGGTGCGCCCGTCCAGAGCAGCGGTTTTCTCGGTGCGCCACAGCCGTTAGCCACGGGCGTGCTGGAAGGCAACGAGTCGGTTGCCGCGCCAGCACCAACAACGTCTTCTGCGCCAGCCGCCGCACCTGCTGCCAGCCAGAATGCCCATGCCGGCAGCGGTTATGTGGTTCAGGTTGGCGCGATTAACGATCCGGCGCGTGCGCGTCAGCTGGCCGAAAGCCTGGGTAAACGCTTTGGCGTGCCAGGCGCGGTTGAAGCTAATGGCAACGTCTATCGCATTCAGTTAGGTGGCTATAAAAGCCGTGCCGAAGCCGCCGCCTTGCAGCAGCGTCTGAACACTGAAGCGCAAATGAGCTCATTTATTACCACTGCCCGTCCATCGATGTAACGGACAGTGACATTTCCTGCTGAAACTGATTAGCAAAGCAAGATGTCGCCCGATCGGGCGTTTGCTATAGTTAGGCACTTTTTTCACTCTAAACCCACGGATGTTGTAGTCCTGAACATGAATACGCTGAAACCTTCTCGTTTTCTGAAACGCCTGACAGTGGGATCACTGGTCGCCCTTTCTCTCAGCCATGCCGCTTTTGCGGACGATGTTAATCTTAAGACTATGATTCCGGGCGTACCGGACATTGATGCTGAAGCTTATGTGCTGATCGACTATAACTCCGGCAAAGTGCTGGCCGAAAAGAACGCGGATGCACGCCGCGATCCGGCAAGCCTGACCAAAATGATGACCAGCTACGTGATTGGTCAGGCGGTCAAAGCGGGCAAAATCCATAACGATGACATCGTGACCGTGGGTAAAGATGCCTGGGCAACCGGTAATCCGGTATTCAAAGGTTCATCCTTGATGTTCCTGAAGCCTGGCGATCGTGTACCGGTTTCTCAGCTGACGCGCGGTATCGTGCTGCAATCAGGTAACGACGCGTGTGTGGCGATGGCGGATTACGTTGCCGGCAGCCAGGACGCGTTCGTAAATCTGATGAACAACTACGTTGGCGCGCTGGGTCTGAAAAACACCCACTTCCAGACCGTGCACGGTTTGGATGCCGAAGGCCAATACAGCTCGCCGCGCGATATGGCGTTGATCGGCCAGGCGCTGATCCGTGACGTACCCGATGAGTACGCGGTTTACCGTGAAAAAGATTTCACCTTTAATAACATCAAGCAGACCAACCGTAACGGTTTGCTGTGGGATACCAGCCTGAACGTGGATGGCATCAAAACCGGTCACACAGACGCAGCAGGCTACAACCTGGTCGCCTCGGCAACAGAAGGCCAGATGCGTTTGATCTCAGCGGTGATGGGCGGTCGTACCTACAAAGGCCGTGAAACCGAGAGTAAGAAATTGCTGACGTGGGGCTTCCGTTTCTTCGAAACCGTAGCACCGCTGAAAGCGGGCAAAGAGTTTGCTTCTGAGCCAGTGTGGTTCGGTGACAGCGATCGTGTTCAGCTGGGCGTGGAGAAAGATGCCTTTCTGACTATCCCGCGTGGCCGCATGAAAGACCTCAAAGCCAGCTATGTGCTGAACAATACTGAACTGCACGCACCGCTGCAGAAAAATCAGGTAGTGGGCAGCATCAACTTCCAGCTCGACGGCAAAACGGTTGAACAGCGTCCACTGGTGGTGCTGAACGAAGTGAAAGAAGGTGGTTTCTTCGGTCGCATCATCGATTACATCAAACTGATGTTCCACCACTGGTTCGGCTAAGGCGCGCTTGAAAAAACGCCAATTTGCCCCCAAATAAGTTACTATCTTTGCTCCCGCCTCGGCGGGAGCCTGTTTTTTAAGCACCGGAGTCAATGTATGAAAACCAAATTGAATGAACTGCTCGAATTCCCTACGCCTTTCACTTATAAAGTGATGGGTTTGGCGCAACCGGAGCTGGTTGATCAAGTGGTTGAAGTGGTGCAGCGCCACGCGCCAGGCGATTACAAACCGGACATCAAGCCAAGCAGCAAAGGCAACTATCACTCTGTTTCCATTACCATCATCGCCACCCACATTGAGCAGGTTGAAACCCTGTACGAAGAGCTGGGCAACATCGACATCGTGCGTATGGTGCTGTAATTCTGGCGCTGGCAAAGTCCGCTTTGCCAGCGTTATACTCTGCCTTCCACTCTTTACCGGATCTCTGCTTTGTCAGCTAATACGCTTCTTGTTCGTCAACTCGGCCAGCGCGATTGGCAACCCATCTCCGATGCGATGCATCACTTTACCGATCAACGCGACAGCAGCACTGCCGATGAAATCTGGCTGGTGGAACATCATCCAGTGTTTACCCAAGGCCAGGCAGGCAAAGCCGAACATCTGCTGATGCCGGGCGATATTCCGGTGGTACAAAGCGATCGCGGCGGCCAGGTAACCTATCACGGCCCCGGCCAACAGGTGATGTATGTGCTTATCGACGTGAAACGCCGCAAGATGGGCGTGCGCGAGTTGGTGACGGCGTTAGAAGAAACGGTGATCGCCACGCTGGCCGACTATGACATCAGCGCGCGTGCGCGACCGGATGCGCCAGGCGTGTACGTTGGCGATGACAAGATTTGTTCGCTGGGACTGCGCATTCGTAAAGGTTGCTCGTTTCACGGCCTGGCGCTGAATGTGGCGATGGATCTCGCGCCGTTCCTGCGCATCAATCCGTGCGGTTATGCCGGGATGCAAATGACACAGCTCAGCCAGCTGCAGCCGGGTGTCACGCCGGCAGATGTGCAGCCGCGCCTGGTGCAGCATTTCGCCCGTTTAAGCGGATTTACCCAACTGGAATGGCAAAATGATGCCGCGGTCTGACCTTGACTGTACGTGCCTATTTACAAAATTGTAACTTTTGCACCGGCGAATCGGCTGCTTATGGGCAGACGAGATGATATAATTTTTGCCATATTTTCAAAAAAAGTTGAAAGCCTGGTTCTCAGTTTGAGTGAGGAAGCTTTCAAATCGCAATCCCGACCGGAACCTGCAGATTTATGAGTAAACCAATTCAGATGGAACGTGGCGTCAAGTATCGCGATGCCGACAAAATGGCGCTGATCCCGGTGAAAACCGTGATGGTTGAGCGTGAAGAAATTCTGCGTAAGCCGGAATGGATGAAGATCAAACTGCCTGCGGACTCCAGCCGTATTCAGGGCATCAAAGCTGCGATGCGTAAAAACGGTCTGCACTCGGTGTGTGAAGAAGCTTCCTGCCCTAACCTCGCAGAGTGTTTTAACCACGGTACCGCGACCTTTATGATCCTCGGCGCGATCTGTACCCGTCGCTGCCCATTCTGCGACGTGGCGCACGGCCGTCCGAATATGCCTGACGCTAACGAACCGCTGAAACTGGCACAAACCATCGCCGATATGGCGCTGCGTTATGTGGTCATTACTTCTGTGGACCGCGATGACCTGCGCGACGGCGGTGCTCAGCACTTTGCCGACTGCATCAGCGCGATTCGCGAAAAAAGCCCAACCATCAAAATTGAAACGCTGGTGCCGGACTTCCGTGGTCGTATGGATCGCGCGCTGGAGATCCTTACCGCAACGCCACCGGATGTGTTTAACCACAATCTGGAAAACGTGCCGCGCGTTTACCGTCAGGTTCGTCCGGGCGCCAACTACGATTGGTCACTGAAGCTGCTGGAGCGTTTCAAAGAAGCGCATCCGGATATCCCAACCAAATCGGGTTTGATGGTCGGTCTGGGTGAAACCAACGCGGAAATCGTTGAAGTGATGCGCGATCTGCGTCGCCACGGCGTCACCATGCTGACGCTGGGACAGTATTTGCAGCCGAGTCGTCACCACTTGCCGGTTCAGCGCTACGTTAGCCCGGCCGAGTTTGACGAAATGAAAGAAGAAGCGATGGCGATGGGCTTCACCCATGCCGCCTGTGGCCCGTTTGTACGCTCTTCTTATCACGCCGATATGCAGGCTAAAGGTCTGGAAGTTAAGTAATATTCTTCGCGATTGCGCGCTTATCCGGGCGCAATCGCAAAAATCCCCCGCAGCAGCTTAATCTTTACCGCAAACCTGACGCTTTAACCGCTGAGGCCATAAGAGCCTATTTCGCTTTTTCTCAGTGTATTTTTTTGAAGGTCAGATCATGCAAACTTCCTTTCATAGAGAGGCGCTCGATGTATTACGAGCACCGGATGTGTCAGGTCCATCCTCCGGGGCGCGGCACTATAGCGCTTCAGAAGAGAGCCTGGAGGCGCTAAAAACGCGCACCACGCCGAAAGACATCACCAATCCCTATACGTCATCGCACGCGTCCTGTGCGAATGCGTTTATCGCTACCGCCATCAGCATTGAGCATCGTTACGACGAGATGCATCTGCAACTGCCGCTTTCTGAAAAGGCGTGGGTTAACGCGGAAGCGCCGCTGGCTCAGCCGCCAGCGGCGATCTCGCCAGCCAGCGAGCCGCTCCCACCCCTGCACATGACGCATTCATTGATTGCAGATGATGCAGAAAACCAATGGAACTTCGAGCTGCTGGAAGCGGATTTTGCGATGCCCGTTTCATCAAGCTGGGCAGCAGAATCCAACCCACAACCTGTTGATGTGGCGATACATGAGCTGTTGGCATTGCCTGAACAGCCTGCCAGCCAACCGTCATCGGTGGTCACGATCACGACGATTGCGGCAGCCGAGAGCGAGATAACCATGAATGGCGATACCCAGGATGAAAACGGCACTGCCGTATTCAATGGTGACGCGCCTGCCGGTTCAACGTTGCGTTTTTACATTGACGATGTGCTGGTTGGTAGCCAGGAGATAGCGGATAACGGCCAATGGCAATTTACACTGCCGGCGGATTTACCCGCCGCTCAGCATACCTTCAGTGCCATGCCCATCAGTGTGCAGGGTGTTGCTGGCAGCAAAGTCGATTGGGTATTTATCGTCGAACCCAAACCGAGCATCATTCTGCTGCCAATCGAAGACAGTGCACTGGATATGATTGATGTGGCGTTAATCGACTGGGTCGCTCCAGCGGATGAAACGCCAGTGTCGCTATTGCCGCTGGTCTTAACAGACCTGATGTTCGATGACTGGCAAACCCAGGATGGCATCAGCGTGTATCCCGCAGTGGGTCACACCAACTTGTTTGAATTACACGAACAGGATGTTGCCAGCATTGCCTGGCACTAAGATGCAAAAAAACAAAAACCAGACTGGCAACAGTCTGGTTTTTTATCAACGTAATAAATATTTACACTTATTGACGTTCGGCGCAGAGATTACTCTTTGTGGCTGACACGTTCAGCAGGCACTTCTTCAGCGCTGCTTTTGGATGCGCCGGATTCATCATCTTTCATGGCTTTTTTGAAGCCCTTGATTGCGGAACCCAGATCGCCACCCAGTGAACGTAACTTATTGGTGCCAAAAAGCAGTACGATGAGCGCACCGATGATCAGCAGTTTGGCAATACTGATACCTTCCATAATTTACCTTTCAACCAATGTGAAAAACGGACCTGACTATTAACGCGCAGTTTATAGACGGCCTCAACTGCAATCTGTAACAGAGTGAGACCGCCTGCTCAGATAAAGCGGCTGAGAAACGCCTGCGTGCGCGGATGTTGCGGGTTACCAATCACCTGCTCCGGACTGCCCTGCTCCACTACCACGCCGCCATCCATAAACACTACGCGATCGGCCGCCTCACGTGCGAAACCAATTTCATGGGTGACGACAATCATGGTGAGACCTTGATCGGCTAAGGTGCGCATGGTGGCCAGCACTTCGCCGACTAACTCCGGATCGAGTGCCGAAGTGGGTTCATCGAACAGCATCAGCGCCGGTTTAATCGCCAGCGCACGCGCAATCGCCACACGCTGCTGCTGACCACCAGACAGATGACGCGGCCAGGCATCGGCTTTGTCACTCAATCCCACGGTCGCCAGCAGTTCACGCGCATGCTTGAGCGCGTCATGCCGCGCAAACTTGTGCACACCGATCGGCGCTTCAATGATGTTTTGCAGCACCGTCATGTGCGGATAAAGATTGAACTGCTGAAACACCATGCCGATTTTCTGGCGCTGATGAGCAATTTTACGTGCCGACAGGCGATGCAGAATACCGCGTTTCAGTTCATAACCGATCTGATCGTCACCCACCATAATCGAACCGGCGTTCATGTCTTCCAGATGGTTGATGCAGCGTAAAAAGGTGGATTTACCCGAACCTGATGGCCCGAGAATCACCACTACTTCACCGGGAAACACATCGAGATCGATGCCTTTCAGCACTTCATTGTCGCCATAACTCTTCTGCACATTACGCGCACGCACCAGCGGCTGAACTTCACTCATACATCCTCCTTCAGACGGTGCGCGACGGCTGGCGCGGCTTCGTTAGCGGCAACGCGACGTTTGTTCACCACCGTGCGGGTGGTGCCGCGTGCGTAGTAACGCTCGATGGCGGACTGACCCACGTTGAGAATCGAGGTGATAAGCAGATACCAGATCACCGCGACCATCAGCATCGGGATAATTTCAAAGGTGCGGTTATAAACGGCCTGCACCGAGTACAACAGATCGCCCATAGCGATCACACTCACCAGCGAGGTCGCTTTGATCATGCTGATCAGCTGGTTGCCGGTAGGCGGAATGATCGAACGCATCGCCTGTGGAATGATCACGCGGCGCAGCGCACGACTGCGGCTCATGCCAAACGCCTGGGTGGTTTCGACCTGACCGTTATCCACTGACAGCAAGCCGGCGCGAATGATCTCGGCCATATAGGCGGCTTCATTGAGCGCCAGTCCGGCAATCGCTGCGGTCAGTGGCGTAATCAGATCGTTGGTATTCCAGCTGGCAAAAGTGATATCCGTCCACGGAATAGTGATCGCGATCGTGGGAAACAGCGTCGACAGGTTATACCAAAAGATCAGCTGCACCAGCAGCGGCGTACCACGGAAAAACCAGATGTAGAGCGACGATAAGCCACTGAGCAATTTGTTTTCCGAGAGACGCCACACGCCCAGCAACAGCCCAAGCAGCGTGCCGAGAATCATCGACACCACCGTCAAGCCGAGCGTGACCTGTAAGCCTTTCATCACCGAACCTTCGGTGAACCACTGCAGCACCACGTTCCACTCGAAATTGGGGTTGGTCGCCACCAGCCAGAGGAAGTTCGCGGCAATAACCAGCACCAAAATCCATGAGATCCAGCGCCCATAAGTGGGCGCACTGCGGGCAAAAGCCACATCGCGCTGCTGCACGTCGGCCTTATCCCTGGCTCGCGAATTGTTGGTGACCGGACTCATTTTGCTGCCCCTTGCGCCAGGTTACGTCCCGGTTGCTGCAGCACGTTGCCGTCTAACTTCCACTTCTTCATGATGGCCGCGTAAGTACCGTTACTGAACAGCTCTTTGTACGCATCCAGCACCACGTTGCCGAGTTCAGAACCCTTCGGTACCACGGTGCCCTGGAAAATGTCGCCAAAGCCGTTTTTCTTGCCTTTGCCCGACAGCTCCAATTGACCATTGGCCTGTTCGATGAAGTAAGTCAGCGGCGCCTGCGAGGAGAAGAAGGCATCGGAACGTTTTGAGCGCACGGCTAAGATCGACGATGGCTGATCGGTAAAGGATTGCACCACCACCGCCGGTTTACCCGCCGCGACACAGTCATCGGACTGCTTGCGAATCACCTGTTCCGCCGAACCTGCCGCCATCACCGCAATGCGTTTACCGCAGGTATCTTCCAGACCGTTAATCTTCGAGGGATTGCCTTTCTGCACGCCAAACACCACGAACTCCTGCACGAAGTCGATAAAATCGACCTTCTGCTGCCGGTCCGGATAATCCCCAATCGGCCCAATCGCCATCTGGTAGCGACCAGAATTAATGCCGGTGAGCACGCCCGATAAACCGCTGACGGTGGCATGTTCAATATTCACACCCAGCAACTGTGCCAGCGCTGCGGTGAGATCGGCGGAGGCGCCATCCATTGAGTGCGGACCGTTAACGATCTCATACGGAGGAAAAGAGCCGTTGTTTACCGAGATCATTTTGCCGCTGCTTTTGATTTCTGCTGGCAGACGATCGTGCAGTGCCTGATCCACTTTTTGCGTAGGAATAGCGTCAGCCGCCTGAGCGAAACAGGCCGTCAGGCCCAATGACAGCGCGATGGCGGTAGCAATAGTTTTCATCAGTCAGATTCCCCAGCGATCAAAGTGGTTTAAGTTCGGGACGAGCAAAACAGCGATTTTCCAGCACCGGCAGTACGCTGCGCGCATAGGCGATGCGCTGCGGATCGAGATCGGCAAACACCAGCGCGGCCGATTCCGGCGCTTTGGCAATCGCCACGCCCAGCGGATCGATCACCAGACTGTTGCCGATATTGCGCGGCCCGCATTCGCCCACCGCCACCATGTAGCATGTGTTTTCCAGCGCACGCGCGGTGGTCAGCAATTCCCAGTGCATCTCTTTCAACGGACCTTTCACCCACGCCGCCGGTAGCACCAGCACATCGGCGCCGTCGAGCACTAAGCGACGCGCCAGCTCCGGGAAGCGCACGTCGTAGCAGGTCATTAACCCGACTTTCATGCCCGCCACGTCAACCAGCGCTGGAATCTCGCGCCCCGGATTCACGCGCTGCGACTCCTGCATGGCGAAGGCATCGTAAAGGTGCAGCTTCACGTACTCAGCGATGATTTCGCCGTTGCGAATGGCGATCAGCACGTTGAGTGCCTTCTGCCCTTCTGTTGGCACGTGCACGCTCATCATGGTGGTCAGGTTGTTGCCTTTGCTCACCGCCAGCAGCTGCGTGACGAAAGGACCATCAAGCGGCTGCGCCGCTTTCAGCACCAGATCCGGATCGGCGATATCACGCGCCAGCACGCCTTCCGGCAGCACCAGCAGATCGGCGCCGCCCGCCAATGCCTGGTTCATCAGTCCGATGCAGATATCGGTGTTTTCCTGCCATTCGCGGCTAACGGCAAATTGTCCCATTGCTACTTTCATGGTTATTCTCCTTGCGCCACAGCCGGGAAAATCGCTTCCGGCGTCAGCAATGTTTGGGTTAGGCCTTGCTGGAAAAGCTCATTCGCAAAGTCGGCAATCATCTTTTTGTTAACGGAAAATCCGTTCTGATTCCAGTTGGCGGGTAATTCCTGCGCGGTACGCCGCAAATCGTCCAGCAACCACGGCGTGGTGTCGGCGTATTTCTCGCGCTTCTTCATCCACATCTGGTATGAACGATCGATGATGTCGCTCAGCGCCTGAGGCAGCCACGGATGCGCCTCGGCTAAGGCGGGCTTCATTGCCAGTAAGTGAATGCCCGGCACATAACCGACGCGATTAAAGTAGTCACGCTCGGCAGCGGCAAAATCCACCTGCAGCTGGCGCAGACCCGAATCGGCGAGGAAAAAACCTTCCGGCATAAAAGGGGTAAAGACAGCATCCAGCTCGCCCGCTTTCAGCAGCTCGATCAGTGGACGTTCACCGGGCGCCGGTTCAATACGCCCCGGACGACCAAAACCGGCCAGACGATCGACAATCGGGTGATCCTCGGTCAAACGACCGGCAAACCAGTACGCATCATCAATCTCCACGCCCGCTTCACGCAGCACGGTGCGCGTCCAGGTGTTGCCCGAATCCTGCCAGCCGGTAACGCCGATCTTTTTACCTTTCAGCTGAGCTGGCGTGGTAATCGGACTGTCGCTGCGCGTGATGATGCAGCGCTGGCGGAAACCACGCATCAGGAAGTGTGGCAGGCCCAGCAGCGAAGTGTCACCTTTTGCCCGAGCCTGAGCAAAGCGGCTAAACGACACTTCACCGGCATCGTATTTATCGCTGGTGGCGAGGTTATCCACCAGCGTGCCAACGCGATCGATCTCAAGCGTGAACCCTTCCGGCTTGATATCGCCAAGTGCCAGCGGTGTGAAGTAATCCCAGTCACGTACCGCCAGTCTGATGGTTACCATAGTTTTGCCTTCCCCGTCTGTTCTGCCAGCCCTGCGGCTGTGATTATTTATGCAGCAAATAGTGCTTGAATTTGAGTCTAAATCGCGAATACTAATCTGAACAATCTATTATTTGTTACTGAACAAAGGATTTTCTTATGACGCAAAGTGTGGATTTGGAGTGGCTTAGCCAGCAGATCACGGATGCTTCGGTGAAAGGCATTACGCATGCGGCATCCACGCTGATTCGCGATGGGCAGATTGCGGTGGGCATGCAAATGCCGGCGGTGCGCGAGTTGGCTGAGCGGTTGGGCGTGAGTCCGGCAACCGTTTCCGCAGCCTGGGCGCAACTGAAGAAGCAGAAAGTGCTGGCGGGGAAAGGTCGCAGCGGCGTGTGGGTGAGCGGCAACAGCGTTATGCCGCGTCCGATTCGTTTCGAGAAGATCGGCAATTACGGCGAGAATGTTCAGGCGTCACTGGCGATGGCCGCACCGGATCCAACCTTGTTGCCGGATCTGCGTCAGGCGATGCTGGCTGGCATTGCGTCGCCGCAACTGAATAGCTATCAGCGCGAGGCGATTTCACCGCAATTGCAGGATGCCGTGACGCCGCGCTGGCCCTATCCCGCTGAAGCCTGGCTCGCAACCGACGGCGGCTTCGATGCCATGAACCTGATCGTGCAGACGTTGCTGTCACCGGGTGATCGTGTGGTGATCGAAGATCCTACCGCCACGCGATTACTGGATATTTTAGACAACATAGGCGCTGAAATTCTGCCATTACCGTGCGATGAACAAGGTCCAATTCCCTCGGCGTTGACCACGCTAATGCAGAAATCTCCGGCGATGTTTATCTATCAGCCGCGTACCCATTCCGCCACCGGACATAGCGTGAGCCAGCGTCGCAGTGCAGAGCTGGCGCGCGTGCTGGCGAACAGCAGCACCATCATTGTGGAAGATGATGGCATTGGCGATCTGTCGCGCTGGCCGGTATTCAGCCTCGGCTGCCACTATCCCGAACGCGTGCTGCATGTGCACTCGTTTTCCAAAGCTTATGGGCCGGATTTGCGGCTGGCGGTGTTATCAGGCACCGCGGAAATGGTGAAGCGCCTGCAAGCGTGGCGTAACTTTGGCGTGAGCTGGACCAGCCGTATTTTGCAGGATGCCGTGGCGTGGATGCTCAACGATGAAGAGACTCAGCAGCGGATTCAGCAGGCCAAAGCCACCTATGCGCAGCGGCGTCAGCAGTTACTGGCCGCACTGGCGAAACGCGGTCTGGTGCTTGAAGAGCGCGATGGATTGAGCGTGTGGATTCCGGTCGAATCGGAGCAGTACGCGATGATCACGCTGGCCGCGCGCGGTATCGCCGTGCTGCCCGGTGAACGCTGTAGCATTAGCAGTCGGCAATTCATTCGCGTCAGCGCGGCGCTGCTGCCTGTTGCACAACTCGACAGCATCGCTGATGCCATCGTGATAGCCAGCGGACGCGAGCTCAATCTTAACTCAGAGCTTTAATGTGATAGCGCGGTGATTCCACATAGTCTTCGCGCGCATAGAACTGGTTGGCTTTGAGGCGCGATGAGTGGCAGTGCACTTCCATACGGTCGCAACCGCGTGACCGCGCCAGCTGTTCGGCGTGGTTCAATAACTGCTGCCCGCTGCCTTTGCTACGCTCGCCTTCGGCAATACAGAAGTAGCTGATGCGGGCAAAATCGCCGGCCAATGCCAGCTGCGGAATAAAGTGCAACGAGAGAAAACCCAGCACCTGATTACCATGTTCAGCGACCAACAAAACTTCATCGGGATGATGAATAAGCTGCGCCAAACGCGTGTCGATAAATCCTTCCGTCGCGCTATAACCTAATTCGGTTAGCAAAGCGCTCAACGCAAAACTGTCTTTTGCCTGTGCCTGACGTATGTTCATCCTGCCTCCTCATTTTCCCTGAGCAGTTATATAGCGTTGCCGGACAAAAATCTGCAAGTAAGCATTGTTGTGGCTATGTTACGGAAGTTATCTGTGAGATGTGCCGCAGAATCTGCCTTGTCACGAGAATGTCATAACGGCTTAAGGCTGGCTTAATCTGGCGTTGGCATGCTGAGGGAAATCTATTTCTGAGGCAGGCGAAATGAAGAACCTTATTCCACACACTTTCGATGAGTTAATGGCACTGAGCATCAGCATGCTTGCCGTAGCGAGCTGGATGATTATTTGGTGGCGAGCTTAAAATAGAATAAAAAAAACCCGCCAGAAGGCGGGTTTTCAGAATTCGAACTGTTAAATTACAGTGCGATAACGTTAGCAGCTGATGGGCCTTTAGCACCGTCAGTGATTTCGAACTCAACGCGTTGACCTTCAGCCAGAGTTTTGAAACCGTTGCTGTTGATTGCAGAGAAGTGTACGAATACATCTTTGCTGCCATCTTCTGGAGTAATGAAACCGAAGCCTTTCGACTCATTAAACCACTTTACGTTACCTTTGATCTTAGACATCTATATTACCTTTACATGAAAAAAGGACACTAAACTGTGTCGACGTCTAGTACAGCAATTGCGGTGACATTTGTCCAGTGCGATTTGATGAAAAAGTGATAAATATTGATTTTTTGCATGCCGATCACACTTTCTGCTCGACGCTAACGCTTAAAACTCAAATCTCAGCCAGGCAAAGTAAACGTTGCCGTTATTGTAAGTGCCGGGAATATAAGTCATTTGGAAAGTGGCTGGACCATATCCAATTGATGCTAAAGGCAATATCAGCGGAACCGGAATGTAGCGCCAGTTATCCCTTGCCGTTACGCCCGCCGTATAACCGGCGCCCAAATGAAAGTTCTGATCGCTAAGCGGTCGCCAGGTCGCTTCCCAACCGTAACCGCCAATCGGTTCCCATTTGTTAAAGGAGTCCTTAAACGCCATCAGGTACAAACCGTGCCAGTTACCTTTCTCATCCCAGCGCGAAACGCCCGCACCTGCGCCCCACGGACGCTCATTGTACTTATCGATGTGTTCATCGTCGTAAGTCCAACGGTTGTGCCAGGTAATCGCCGGCAGATAAAAATCATAACTCTGCGGTTGCGACCAGGTTTGCGACACGTTGTCGCTAAAGGTGTTCCAGCCTGATTTGAGGGCTTGTGAAGTTGTTACCGCTGATGCTGAAAACGAGACCGATGAGGTCAAAATGCAGCCTAACAAAGCTGCAGAAAAGTGCCGATTCACAACGTAATTTCCTGTTAAGTCATGCTGAAAAAATGCATTACCCGGAGGCAAATTTTTCAGATTCTTGTACGACGCGTTCCTAAAGTAATTGCCAAAAGGATATTAAAAAGCACGCTTAATATCTCCAGGCTAATTCTTGGTTGCTGGTGAATTTTACCTCATGCTGGAGGCGAAATTGAAACGCCGGATAAACGGAAAGGCATTACCGGGGGATGTACACAAAGTGCAATCATGCTGTGATGATAACGCTAAGCAACAAGATAGCTTTCAGTGACTTAGCGTCAACTATTCACGCATGGAATAAATTAACAAAATTTATCAATTGAACTCATCCGACGAATAAGATAAATCTCGATACTCCAGGACGGAGATGGGGAAAAAACTGACATGACTATTCGTTGTAGCCGCTGCGGTTGCGCTAAATTTTTTTACACCTTATCCGACTGCGAAAAGGTCGATTCGACAAATCATCATGGCGCCTGCTGCGCGCAATGTCAGAAACCGCTCACGCTGCGCGATATCATCCTGCCGATTGCATCTTTTAAAGACAGCGAAAAATCCTATGCTGAATAAAAAATTCAGGCACCCGCAGGTGCCTGTACTTGTCAGAAAATCAGTTTAAAGACGCCGGTAATTGTCAATAATCCAACGATGAAGATGATGGCGATGACCCACAGAATTATTTTCATTGTTCGCTCCTTCAAGTATGAAAAATAACGTGTCTGCTAACCAGTATAGATGATCATTCTGCTTTCGCTGGGCGCTGCGAGAGTGGTCACAACCCTTTGCTATCGTTTCGCTTGATGCAGATTTAATTCTGCGAGACGGGTCGCAGCCTTCGATTTTCCTTCTCCTTGATTCCGCACTCAGCGCCTGTCCGCAGTCTAAACTTACAGCGCCTGAAGAGGCCTCAATTGTTATCAATGCCTACGTAACAAGGAGATTCTTATGAGCACGATTAATACCAGCATGGGGCGTTACAGCCTTAAGGCAAAGGATTACGGCAACCACATCAGCGGCAGTATTGCGATTAACGATGAAGGTGGCACGCAACTCACCATGCAGGAGTTTGAAGAGCACTATCTTGACGATGTCGTCAACAATGTCATTTATCCGATCACCGGCGGAAACCGTGAAATTACCCGCGCGCTGCGCGATCAGATGGTCAAAGCGGGCTTTGAACAGCCGCACTGAGTTTTTGGGCCACACCTTGTGGCCCTTTACTTCCTATCACTGACTTGCGGTTATTACTGGTTTCATCGCAGGATGCATAATTGTTCATGATAAGGAGATTGACCGCGTGAGTACTCTGCATCTTATTGCCCCTTCCCGCCTTCATCAGTTTGTTCAATCCATCTGGTTACATGCTGGCAGCAGCGCCGAAGAAGCGCGCCTGGTCGCCGACCACTTGGTGGCCGCGAATCTGGCGGGCCATGATTCGCACGGCGTTGGCATGATTCCGAGTTACATGAATTCGCTGACGCAGGGTTTTCTACAACTCAACCAACATGCCAGCATTGCAAAAGACGCCGGCGCGGTGCTGACGCTGCACGGAAACAATGGTTTTGGTCAGGTCGCGGCCTTTGAGGCGATGCAGCTCGGCATTGAGCGCGCAGCGAAGTTAGGTATTGCGGCGGTCGGTTTACACCATTCACACCACATTGGTCGCATCGGCCATTGGGCGGAACAGTGCGCAGCCGCCGGTTTTGTCTCGTTCCACTTCGTTAACGTGATGGGCGATCCGATGGTCGCGCCGTTTAACGGTAGCGATCGTCGCTTCGGCACCAATCCTTTCTGCGCCATTTTCCCGCGTCGCAATGCCAAGCCGCTATTGCTTGATTTCGCCACCAGCGGCATCGCCTTTGGTAAAACGCGAGTGGCGTGGAACAAAGACCAGCAGGTCGCGCCAGGTTATCTGATTGATCATCAAGGCCAGCCAACCACCGAACCGGGCGTAATGCATCAGACGCCGTATGGTTCGCTGATGCCGTTTGGTCTCCACAAAGGTTACGCGCTGGCGACCATGTGCGAAATCCTCGGCGGCGCGCTGTCGGGCGGACGCACCACACATGATGAGACGCTGGTCACCAGCCACGATGCCATTTTCAACTGCATGACCACCATCATCGTTAATCCGGATGCGTTTGATGCGCCCGCGATGCAGGAAGAAGCGGAGTCATTTCTGGACTGGGTGAAACAGTCGCCGCAAAGTGGCGATGCACCGATTCAGGTGCCAGGCGAGTGGGAAGAGCAAAACCGCGTGGCACGCCAACGCGACGGCATTCCACTGGACAGCAACAGCTGGGAGCAAATCTGTGACGCGGCGTTGCAGGCGGGAATGCCGCAAGAGGAACTCGCGGCTTTCCGCGCCTTAACGCAGTAAATCGCAAGCGGCTGAGGCGCAGTGCCTCAGCCTTGATGCTTAGATAATGCTGGCGAGCAGTAAACAACCCAGCAAACCGCACACCGAAATGATGGTTTCCAGCGCCGACCATGAGCGGAAAGTTTCGCCGATGGTCAGGTTGAAATACTCCTTAAACAGCCAGAAGCCTGGATCGTTAACGTGAGAGAAAATCACGCTGCCGGAGCCAACTGCAATCACCATCAGTTCCGGACTGGCGCCGCTGGTGATGATCAACGGTGCGACAATCCCGCCTGCCGTAATCGCCGCCACGGTAGCGGAACCCAGCGCAATACGCAGCACCGCAGCAATCGACCACGCCATGAAGATCGGCGACAGATTGGTTTCATGCATCATGCTGGCGATATATTTATCGACGCCGCTGTCCACCAGCACCTGTTTGAACGCCCCGCCACCGCCAATTACTAGCAGCATCATCGCGATGATCTTGATCGAATCGGTGATGGTGCCCATCACTTCATCCATGCTGCGGCCACGGTTCAGACCGAAGGTGAAGATGGCAATCAGTACCGCAATCAAGGTTGCCATGATTGGGTCACCAAAGAACTCGGCATACGGCAACAACACGTGACCTTTCGGCAGCAACATTTCCGCCACTGCACGCAACGCCATCAGCACCACCGGCACCAACGCCGTCCAGACGCTGACGCCAAAGCCAGGCATCTCCGCTTCGGTAAAGGTTTTCGGGTTCCACAAGCCTTCCGGGATCGGCTTATCAATGCCTTTCAGGAAGCGGGCATAAACCGGACCGGCAAGGATAACGGTTGGAATCCCCAGCAGCGTACCGTACAGCAGCGTTTTACCCATATCGGCGTTGAACAGCGTGGCGATCGCAGTTGGGCCCGGATGCGGTGGCAGGAAACCGTGTGTGACGGAGAGCGCGGCCGCCATCGGCACACCCACGTACAGCAGCGGTACGCGCGCGGAGGCAGCGATGCTGAACACCAGCGGCAGCATCAGCACAAAGCCCACTTCATAGAACAACGCAAAGCCGACGGTGAAGCCGGTCAGCACCAGCGCCCACTGAATATGCTTCTCGCCAAATTTAGCAATTAACGTGGTAGCGATTCGCTGCGCCCCGCCGCAATCCGCCAGCAGTTTACCCAGCATCGCGCCGAAGCCCATGATCAGCGCGAGGCTGCCCAACGTGCCGCCGACACCGGTTTTAATCGAAACGATAACTTTGTTGACCGGCATGCCCTGCATCATGCCAACGGCCAGCGCCACCAGAATCAGCGCAATAAATCCGTTCAGTTTGAAGCGAATCATCAGCAACAGCAGTAACGCTACGCCAATCGCCACATAGAGTAATGGCATAATTTTTCTCCACTTTTGCGCACGGTAAGTGACCGGCAGCGGTTTATTTTGGTTATCCCAGAGGACATGAGAATCAACAGCGTGCGCTGCAGGAAACATCCTGCCGAGCAATGTTACGGGTATCATGTTAAGGGTAACATTGCGTACAAAGCACCTGGCGCAGCGGCGGAATTTCTGTTTTGCGAAGGTGATCAACTTTTTGCCTGCGGGTTATCAGAATGTTTGCAGCGGGAAGGTCACGGCTTTTGGTTACACTTAGGTCTTTGAGCCAAATAAGAAGGACATGCAGGTGAGTGAGAATCTGATCGAGTTGTACAGTAATCAACAAACCCTGTTTGGGCGCGGCAGCGTTGACCAGCTGATTCCGCTGCTGGCGGCTAATACCCAGCCGACGCTGCTGTTTTGCGGCCGCTCATTCCTCAATGGTCCGGCCTGGGCGCGTTTAGGTGCCGCGCTCAACGATCACATCATCGGTTACGAGATCGTCAGCCATGAAGCCTCGCCGGATGAGATTGATGGCTGGGTGCGACGCTGGCGCGGCCATGTTGATCGCGTGGTGGCGATTGGTGGCGGCAGCGTGCTGGATGCGGCCAAAGCCTTCAGCGCGATGATGCAGCACCCGCTGAATACCGCACGCTATCTGGAGAAAGTCGGTGATACGCCAGTGCAAGCGGTAACCTTGCCGCTGATTGCCATTCCCACCACGGCCGGCACCGGCAGCGAAGCCACGCAAAATGCGGTGGTGACCGATCAGCAGCACATTCAGGTCAAAGCCTCGTTGCGCCACCCGGTGTTTGTGCCGCAGGTCGCGATTCTCGATCCCGATCTGCTCAAAGGCGCGCCCGACAGCGTGCTGGCCACCTGCGCCATCGATGCCTTCACCCATCTTTTCGAAGCCTATTTGTCCCGCAAAGGCAATCTGTTTACCCAGCAAACCGCGCTTAATGGGCTGCGACTGTTCTTCAAAGCCTGGCCGGATTTAAACCGTGACGACGAACGCGGAGATGCCGCGCGAGAAGCGATGATGATGGCGTCATGGTTGGGTGGCGTGTGTCTGAGCAGCGCCGGATTGGGCGTGATCCATGGCATTGCCGGTGAGCTGGGGGCGATCAAGCCGTTCCATCACGGTGAAGTGTGCGGACGTTTACTGTTCCCGTTCCTCGATGTGCTGGCGGAAACCGAGCATGCTGAACAGCAACGTTTGATGGCGCAGCTCGGCCAACAGCTGCTGCCGGACGATCCCGCGCCGCCCGCGCTGGCGCTGAAAGCATGGATCCAGCAGCAGGCGATCGTGCCGTTCTGGTTAGATGGCCCATCGCTGTCAGCCACCGACGTTGACTGGATTGTGTCGCGCGCCAACAGCAAAAACGGTTGGGTCAGCTACGATGCACCGACGTTAACCGAGATGATCGCCGCCGCCTGGCGCATCGTCTAAATGATAACGGGCAGCCGACGCTGCCCGATTTTTTACTGCTCAGCCACTTTAAACATCGCCATCTCTTGCGCCAGCTGCGCCGCTTCATCACGCAGCGCCTGGGTATTTTCGGCGGTTTGCGTCACCAGCATCAGGTTTTGCTGAATACCGCGCTCCATCTGCGACACCGCCAGCGTCACCTCCGCGATACCTTTACTCTGCTCATCACCGGCCACGCGCATCTCGCTTACTACCTGCTTCACTTTATGCACGTCGGTGACCAGCTGCGAAAGCTGCTGCCCCGCGCCTTCCACCAGTTTACTGCCGGCCAGCACGTTGCTGTCGGAATCGGCAATCAGCGCTTTGATCTCCTGCGCCGCCGTGGCGCTGCGCTGGGCTAAGGCGCGCACTTCAGATGCCACTACCGCAAAACCGCGACCTTGCTCACCGGCGCGTGCCGCTTCCACCGCCGCATTCAGCGCAAGGATGTTGGTTTGAAACGCGATGCTGTCGATCACCGTCAGAATCTCCGCCACGCGGCGCGACGAGGATTGAATAGCGCCCATGGTGCTCACCACTTCGCCCATCACTTCGCTACTGCTGCGGGCAATTTGCGCGGTCTGTTCGGCGGCAGCATCGGCTAGTCGGGTATTTTCGGCATTTTGCTGCACAGTCGCGTTGAGCTGCTCCATCGCCGCCGCACTCTGCTCCAGCGCCGCAGCCTGCTCGGCGATTTTCTCCGACAGCGCCGTGTTGCTGTGCGCCAATCCCGCTGCGTTGGCCGCCACCGTTTCACCGCTTCCCTGCACGCGGGTAATCACGCCAGCGATCTTATCGACAAAGCTGTTGAACGCTCCGGCGATATCCGCCAGCTCATCGCGCCCACTTTTGGTCAGACGGCGGGTTAAATCGCCATCGCCATTGGCAATTTCATCCAGCGCCGCGTGCGTGGCCTTCAGACGTTGGCCAATGCGTTTGGTAAACGCCCAGGTTAACAGCAGCAGCACGATCATCGCCGGAATCAGGAAGGTGAAGATGTCGCGCATCATGGTACGCGCCAGGCCGCTGACGGCACTTTCTGGCGTTACGAGGCCAATCACCCAACCGGTGCCGGGCATGCGGAACAGCGTCACCTGCGCGCTGTTGTGCAAGTAGCCGTCTTCAAAATCCGACAGTTGTAATACATCGCCATCGCCTTTCAACTGGGCGATACGTGCGGCCAGCGGCGCCAGCCAGCTGGATTTTTCCGCCAGGCTGCTCAAGGTGGTGAGCGATTTCATATCCTGGCCTGGGTAATAGAGCAGATTGCCCGCGCTATCGAGGGCAAAGGCGTAACCGCCCGTCACCAGCCCTTTCTGCTGCATAAAGCCCGCGAGATTATCCAGTTGCACATCCAGCGTCGCTACACCGGCAAACCGATCGCCCGCCGCGTACGGCACGCTGCAGGTCACCATTTTCACGCCGGAGACCGGATCCTGATAAACCTCCGACCAGCCGCAACGATCGCGCGCTCCATTGCGCACCGCGCTGTACCAGCTTTCCTGTTGATAGCCGTTGCCCGCAGGCAGGTTGTAGTCATCGGAATAAGCCAGCGAGCCATCACTTTGCCGCGCCCAGAAGAAGCTGCGACGCTGCACACCGGCGCTAAAAGCATCGGGTTCCGGCCACACGCCGCCGCCGGCAATGGTTTTATTGCCGCTGCTATTGATGATTTGTGGGAAACTTTGCTGCCATAGCGTGGCATCGTGCGGCAACACTTCAGCAAGGCGCGCCATGCTGACGGCTTCGCCTTCAATGCGCACCAGCTGCTGATTTAATTGGCTGACCAGATTGCTACCGGCCTGCTCAATCAGCGTATGGCTGGCTTCGATGACGCGCGGCTGACCGCGCAACAACAGAACGGAGAACACCACTGCGGTTGTGACGCACAGTAATAGCAGGCCACCCAGCGTCATGCGGGTAGCCAAACGGGTTGGCAACATAATTTATCCTTTCTAACCGACTGCATTAACGATTGAGATAAGAAGTGCCGCTCAGCGGCGAATTGTGCGTTCCGTCACAATCGAATATCGGCAAAGCAAAGAATAAATTCAGCTATAAATGACGATCAGATGACAAACGGCGGTTTGCCGGCCAGCATCTGCTCAATCACCTGTAAAACGCCCTCGTCGTTATTACTCGGCGCTTCAAAGCGCGCCGCATCTTTGACCTTCTGCGGTGCGTTCGCCATGGCAAAGCTGAAGCCAGATTGCTGCAGCATTTCGAGATCGTTACCGCCGTCGCCAAACACCAGAATTTCACTGCGTTCGATGCCCCAGCGTTTGCCCAGCAGATCGAGGCCGTGACCTTTATGGTTGCCCGGCACAATCAAATCCACCGATCCGTGCCCGCTGGACGTGGCGGCCGCCGCCCCCTGATGCAGACGCTCAATGTCCGCCATCAGCGGTTCCACATAATCATCTGACAGATTCAGCGCGAACTTGAACAGCTTATCGCCCGCCACTTCATCGAGGCTGCGAATAGCCTTCAGGCGATGGCAATAGTGACGCATTTTCACCAGCCACTTTTCATCGAGGCCTTCAAAGTAGTAGGCGCTGTCGCGTCCGCACAGGATGTAGCGCAGTTCGGGATAGTTACCGTTGTGCAGCGTATCCAGCACCGCATCAATATCCTGACGGGAGAACTCGCCGCAGAATAACTCTTCATCACGATCGATGATCCACGCGCCGTTCTCCGCCACGAAGGCAATTTCGCTGGCGATCTCAGGGAAGAAGGATTTGAGTTGGTAATATTGGTTGCCGCTGGCCACCACAAACTTGATGCCGCGCTGCTTCATCTCCTGATAGCAGGCGTCAAAACGCGCGCGATTGTACTGTTTATTGTCGTCGAGAAAGGTGCCGTCTTTATCCACCGCCACTATTTTTACCACGGTCATCATCACTCCTTAACGTATCGAAAGGAAAAACGGGTCGTAGAGAGAATAACCTGGTGAGCGGATAAAGCGGAGAGAAACACGGATGGCCGAAGCCATCCGCGGGGGAGATTAGTTGAACGCGCCGTTTAGCAGAATCGCGGTAATGATGCCGGTTGCTGCGGCCACCAGCACGTAATTACCATCAATGTAAGCCCAATGCTCACCGCGCGGTGGCTCATACAGACCACGGTCGCGCCAGTCATCTACGCGATAGTGCGGACCACGAAACTCCGGCGGTGCCGGATAGCCGCGACGGAAGTCATGGCCGCCCCAGGCGAAGCGGTCGCCGCCACGATGCCCTTCCGGCATACGATGGTCAGCATAACGGTCATGACGATCCGGGCCAGGTCCGCGATCATGATCGTGGCCACGGTCGTGATTATTGCCGCGATCCGGTCCGCGGTCGCCACCATGATCCGGGCCACGTCCGTGGTCCTGATGCTGGTCGCCGCCGTGCGACTGCCAGCGCTGGTCACCTGGGCCGTCTGCCCACGAGACGTTAGAAAACAGTGTGCTGCATGCAATAAATGACGCAATAAGACTTAATGTTGTTTTTTTCATGGTGTTGCCTCCAATGATAACGGCGGTTGCTGTGCCGTTGAGCATTACTATTGATTAAATGGAGACAGAAAAGCATTTCCAAAACTCTTAAAAACCGCATACTTACAGGAAATTACGTCAACTTATCACTTTCTTAACGATTGTGTATTTTCTGACATTAACTGGATCGAAGAGACGCATCAGCGTTTATTACGGAGAGAGTGGTGAAATATAAAGAAAAACCCGATCGCAAGGATCGGGAGGATAATTCAATTTCCATAAATTGCATAAAGGGGTAAACCCTGAAAAAGTGAGGGTAAAACTGAAGCACACAACGCCACATCACTAGCATTGCCGGTAAACAATACCATTTAAAATTGAAAACTTCTTTTGAAAAGGGCTACTTTTCAGAAAAATACGTAAAAATTACTCGACCGAAAGAAATAATATTTTGCGAAACGTTGTTTCAGGATAAATAAGGTCTGTGCTCTGACCAGATTCACCATGACATAAATGCATCTGTCAAAAAGCAACATTTACGCTCTAATAAAAAAGTAAAATAACTTTTAAAATCAATTACCTTAACTCATCACTCGCTTTGCATGCTGCTTTTTACAATCAGACTTCAGTGTTATTCATCATTCGCCCGCCATTATTACGCTAAAATCCGTTTTCTGCCCCATTAATTCACACCAGTGATTAATACCGCGCTTAATATATTCTCTGTTGCGCAACGCGTTAATACTGTGATTTCGACAGCGTCGTTATTTAAGGAAAACGTTTACATGGAAAGAATATTAGTCAGTGCCTGTCTGATGGGATACGCCGTGCGCTATAACGGCAGCGATAAAGCGCTGATCTCAGACATGCTGGCGCGCTGGCGCAGCGAGCAACGTCTCATCATCCATTGTCCCGAACTGGCTGCGGGCTTAAACACGCCGCGTTTACCTGCAGAAATTCACGGTGGCAGCGCAGAACAGGTATTAACCGGCGCGGCGCGTATTCTGGAATCGGATGGCCGCGATGTAACGCAGCATTACGTGCTGGCAGCGTGGTTAGCCCTGCGCGCGGCGCAAGATGCGAACTGTCGCTTTGCCCTGCTCACCGACGGCAGCCCAACCTGCGGCAGCCAGCGCATTTATGATGGCAGCTTTCACGGTCAGCAGCAGCCCGGTCAGGGCGTCGCCGCAGCGTTACTGCGCCAGCACGGCATTGCGGTGTTTGCCGAATCGCAGCTACCTGAACTGATTCAGCGGGTCGCTGACGCCGATAAATGTCGTGTGGTCGATGCCGGATGACGCGCTAACGCCGCAGCTGGACGAATCGGTCGACGAACCAGTTCACCGCTGCAATTCGGGCAGCGCTGCGCCAGGATGCCTTCCGCGCACGCCACACAGTAAGTGCATTCAAATGAACAGATGCGCGCATCAAGTGACTCCGGCGGCAAATCTTTATCGCAGCATTCGCAGTTAGGACGTAGTTCCAGCATGATTTCCTCCGGTAAGTTTCAGCCACCATCATCACCGTAATAACGCCGCTGCACCAGCCAATGAACAGACATCAGGCGGACAAATCGGGACATCGTGTGTCTACTCTCCTTAGGGGCTTAAGCGAACCATCTGCCCTAAAAACATTACATTCCCCGTCAGGCGTTCTATAGTTCATTCGCCCTATCTACTGACGAGACTATGTAATGCGTATTAAAGGACTTAATTTAGGCTTCTTTATCGTTATTTTGGCGATCGTCACCTTCGCCTTTTTTGATGTGCTGACACCGTATTTTTCTGCCATTTTCTGGGCCGCGATTCTGGCGGTGATCTTCCATCCACTGAAGTCACTGCTGCGCCGTAAAATGGGCGATCGTAACGGTCTGGCTTCGTTTGCGACGTTGCTGATTATCTGCCTGATTGTGTTCACGCCGCTGGCGCTGATCACCTCTTCGATGGTGGTTGAAGTCAACACCGTGTACACCAAGCTGCAGAACAACTCCGCGCAGTTCCCAGCGGTGTTTGCCGATCTGCTGCAGCATCTGCCTTCCTGGGCACGCAACTATCTCGCCGATAACAACCTGAACAACGCGCAGGAGATTCAGCAGAAGCTCTCTGGCTTTGCGCTGAAAGGCGGCCAGTACATGGCGGGCAGCGTGTTCCTGATCGGTAAAGGCACGTTCACCTTTACCGTTGGCTTTGGCGTGATGCTCTATCTGCTGTTCTTCCTGTTGAAAGATGGCGCCTGGCTGGTGAATTTGATTCTGGAAGCGCTGCCGCTTTCAACCTACGTGAAACATCACCTGATGATGAAGTTCGCAGCGGTATCGCGCGCCACGGTCAAAGGCACGGTGGTGGTTGCGGTAGTACAAGGTGTGCTGGGCGGTATCGCCTTCTGGATCACCGGCATTGACGGCAGCTTGTTGTGGGGCACCTTGATGGCGTTCCTGTCGCTGATTCCGGCGGTTGGTTCCGCCATTGTTTGGGTACCGGCAACCATCTTCTTCTTCGCCACCAGCGCCATCTGGAAAGCGCTGTTCCTGATTGGCTTCTTCGTGGTGGTGGTTGGGCTGGTGGATAACATCCTGCGTCCGCTGCTGGTTGGTAAAGACACCAAAATGCCGGACTATCTGATCCTGATCTCCACGCTGGGCGGCATGGAAGTGTACGGCATCAACGGCTTTGTGATTGGTCCGCTGATCGCCGCGCTGTTTATTGCCTGCTGGAATCTGCTCTCCGGTCGCGACAATCGTGAGAACTCTGAAGAGATCGACGAAGAGTTTATTGAAGAGGGTAAAACCCGCGAGGAAGAGGGCAAAATCCGCGAGTAAGCGTTTCAAACGGCTACCTTTTATCGGTAGCCGCATTCACGCATGAGAATATCGGCCAGCCATTTGCTATCATCGTGGCATTGATTACGGCTTGCGACAAAAGAGAACAACATGTCCATGGAATCCTCCTTAGCGCGTGAAAATCAGGTTCTGTCAGTCTTCGATTTTGACGGCACGCTGACCATTCACGACAGCTTCATCCCCTTTCTGCGCTTCAGTTTTGGCAAACGCGCGTTCGCACGCAAAATGGCACGACTGGCATTGCCCACGCTGCGCTGCATGCGGAAAAAGCTCACGCGTGATGAGTTAAAAGAAGTGTTAATTCACACCTTTTTAACCGGCGTTGAGGAGAAATGGATTCGCCAGCAGGCGCAACTGTTCTGCGCGGCAAACTGGAACAAGCTAATGCGCCCTGCCGGGCTGTTAGCGGTTGCCGCCGAAGTGAACTCCAGCGCAGAAGTGACCATCTGCTCCGCCTCGCCGGCGATGGTATTAGAACCGTTCGCCGAGCGTCTGGGCATCAATCTGATCGGTACCCAATTAGAAGTGGTAGACGGTATTCTCACCGGAAAAATTACCGGTCATAACTGCCGCTGCGGGCAAAAGGTCAAACGACTGGAAAGCGTCTACGGCCCGCTGCATAACTATCACCTGCGCGCCTGGGGCGATACGCGCGGTGATTTTGAGTTACTGGCCGCCGCGCAGGATCCACACTGGCGTCATTTCCATCCAACGTGGAAAAAACGCCGCGTGCCAATGGAAAAACTGCGCATGCTGCGTCTGGATCCCTAGGCGCACAATTCGGGCTGATCAATAAATCCGGTCAGCCTTTGCCGCATCCAGCCACGGCTTAAACTCCTCCAGCAGCAGATCGTATAAACGGTCTTCCGCCAGGCTGGCAAAGTTGTCGATGGCGAAGAAATGGGTATTGTCGATACGGCGATCGTTGAAGTTATCCAAATCCTGCAAAATGCCATAATTACTGCCGCCAAGGCCGACAAACTTCCAGAAGATGGGATAATTAGCCGAGCGGCGAATCGCCTCCTTGATGGCGCGGGTTTTGCTGATGCCGCCATCGGTAATGAAAACCACATACACCGGCAGATCGCTGTGACGGAAGGTATCAATCAACTCTTCCATTACTGGCGGTTCATTATTAGTGCCGCCCAGCCCAGGTAAAATCTCCCACGCCGATTTCTTGCCGCCACGCTGGATAGTGGCGATGTAGCCATCGAGATTATCCAGGGTTACATCGGGATATTTCGCGTGCTGCTGGCCGAAGCCCCAGACATCCATCGAACCGTCATCATCAAACTGCGCCGCCAGCACCGCAATGCGATCTAATACTGACTGCACGTTGCCCTTACTAAATTGCCCTTTCATCGAACCCGAAGCATCCAGTACAAATGCCACCTTCGCTTTCACCGTTTGCAGTTGGTATTTGCTCAGGCTAACGGTGGCGTTTTTAGCCAGGCTCACTAATCTTGGCGCTTTCTGTTGCAGCTTTTTCTCCAGGCTCACCACCGTTGGTGCAGCTGGCTGAGCAGCAGGCTCGGCGATATCAACGCCATAATTACGAGCCAGTGGTTCGAGGCCGCCGTTGAATCCCTGCCCCAGCGCGCGCAGTTTCCAGCCGCCGTTATGGCGATAAACTTCGGCAATGATCAGCGCCTTCTCACTGCGCCCGAACGTTTCCGGGATGAACTGGGCAATATTTTCGGCGGTTAAGGTCAGGCTGTTGAGCGCACTAATCGCCTCATCGCCGTCAATCACTAAGGTGACGGCAACTTTACTGACGCTGGCGGCAATCTTCGTCAGATCCAGATTGATGGTGCAGCCTTGCGGCGTGCTCTGCATGACCACGCTGCGATTGGCGGTTGCGGGCTGATTGAAGAAGATGAAATCGGCATCGCCACTCACTTTGCCAGCGGCATCGAGCAGAAAAACGCTGGTATCCACATCGCCGCGCAACGTGGGTGAAGCAGCATAGTGCAGGCGCAACGTCAGTTCAGTGGTGTTCAGCGGCAGGTTCTGACCCGGTTGTAACATCATACTTTTAACCTCCTGTTAAAGAATAATATTGCTCAGCTAAGCACTGCATCCACTCTCCGTACATTTCGTAGCGGCACGATTTATCGCCCAGGTGCGCATGAATGCGCACCCTACAAATACGTAGGGTCGCCATTCATGGCGACCGATTAACGCTTCGCCGCTACGAAATATGCACTTTGTGGTTTTGATTTTACCTGCCCTTTAGATACTAAAAAGCCCCGGACCAGCCGGGGCTTTGTAAGCAATGCTTTAAATCAGACGCTCACGCCGTGCTGCGAAGCCAGCGCTGACAGGCCGCCTGCGAAGCCCTGACCAACGGCTTTGAATTTCCACTCAGCACCGTTGCGATACAGCTCACCGAACACCATCGCGGTTTCGGTAGAAGCATCTTCTGACAGGTCGAAACGGGCGATTTCAGCGCCGTTATCATTGTTGAAGATACGCATGAAGCTGTTGCTCACCATGCCGAAGTTCTGCTTACGCGCTTCTGCATCATAAATGGTGACCGCGAAGACCAGCTTCTTCACTTCTGCAGGGATTTTAGACAGCGTGATTTTAACCTGCTCGTCATCGCCATCGCCGGCGCCGGTGCGGTTATCGCCCTGATGCTCAACGGAACCGCAAGCGCTCTGCTTGTTGTTGAAGAAGATGAAGCTGGCATCGTTCAGCACTTTACCGTCGTCACCGACCATAAACACTGACGCATCGAGGTCGAAGTCCTGTCCATCTGTTACACGTGCATCCCAACCCAGACCCGCCATGGCAACATTCATGGTTGGTGCTTCTTTAGTCAGGGAAACGTTACCGCCTTTTACCAGAGAAACTGCCATTTTAAAGCTCCTGCTTTTAATTGGATGATGCGGGCAGCGCGAAGCTGCCCGTGATAATTAAGACGCGTTGATACCGTACTGAGCACAAACCGAAGCGAGGCCGCCGGCATAACCCTGGCCTACCGCGCGGAATTTCCACTCGGCACCGTTACGGTACAGCTCACCAAACAGCATCGCGGTTTCAGTGGAGGCATCTTCGGTCAAATCGTAACGCGCTACTTCACTGCGATCGTCATCGTTAACCAGGCGGATAAACGCGCCGGAAACCTGACCAAAGCTCTGACGACGGGTCTGCGCATCGTGGATGGTGACCACAAACACAATCTTGTCGACGTCAGCCGGAATCAAATCCAGTTTGATCTTCAGCGATTCATCATCGCCATCGCCTGCACCGGTACGGTTGTCGCCAGTATGGGAAACGGAACCGTCGGAAGAGACCAGGTTGTTATAGAAAATAAAGTCAGCATCGCCGCGGACTTTGCCGCTGGCGGACAGCAAGAACGCTGACGCATCAAGGTCAAAGTCCTGACCATCGGTGGAACGTGCATCCCAGCCAAGGCCAACGAGGACGTTTTTCATGGTTGGTGCCGCTTTGCTCAGCGAAACGTTACCGCCTTTAGAAAGAGAAACGCTCATTGTAATTACCTCTTGGTTAATGATTTTTCAGACTCATTACTGGCAGAAGATCAGCTCTCTTCTTTTTCCTCGGGTTTACCGGGGAACATCACGCTGAGCACGATACCGACCGCTAACACGCCGAGTACCACAAACAGGCTGGCGCTAGCAGAGATGCTGTAGCCGTGATGCCAGATATGATCGGTAGCATTCAGACCCAGTTTCACCGCGATGAAGAACAGCAGCACGATAACGGCTTTCTCGAGGTGAACCAGATACTGCTTCAATGCTTCAAGTACGAAGTACAGTGTACGCAAGCCAAGGATGGCGAACATCATGGCGCTATAGACGATCAGCGGTTCACGGCTTACCGCGATAATCGCCGGCACGGAGTCAAAGGCGAACATCACGTCAGAGAGTTCAACCACCGCCACACACAGCATCAACGGCGTGGCATACAGCGCCGCTTTCTTGCCGCGACCAATCGCTACGTCTTTGTTTTCAGGCTTCTGCAGCTCTTCATCAACTTCCTTCTGATTCAGCAGGAAGGCGTTGCCGCGCATTTTTGGCCAGATTGGGAAGAAGCGCTTCACCATGCGATAGGCAAGATGCTGCGAGTAATCTTCGATCTCGTCGCTGTCGTCGCCGCTTTTCAGCATCATCACCGCCGTCCACGCTACGATCAGCGCAAACACGATTTCAACGTACGGACCGAGGCTCAGCAAGCCGGTACCGATCGCCACGAAGATGCCACGGAAAACGATGGCACCGATGATGCCCCAGTAGAGCACGCGGTGACGATAGCGGTCCGGAACGGCAAACCACGAGAAGATCGCCATCATCACGAACAGGTTATCGACGGAGAGTACTTTCTCCAGTGCGTAACCGGTCACGAACAGGCTGGCAACTTCAGCGCCGTGATGGATATAGAGGAAGCCGGCGAAACCCATCGCCACCGCCACCCAGAACACCGACCACAGCGCCGCGCTTTTCAGCGAAATCGGCTTGTCGCCGCGGTGCATGAACAGGTCGATAAAAATAGCTCCCACTGACAGCGCGATGAAAACCGCGACTGTTTCAGCTGGAAAGCCAATGTGCGTAGACACCATGATTAACCCTTAAAAGATAAAAACTTACAGACCAAATATTGCTGGATCAAAGCCCAAAGCGACGGCGATTTCGCGCACCGCTTTCTGCTCGTCAGCATCAAAATCGCCATCACTTTTACCGACAGCAATACCTACGCGGATCGCCAACTGTGCGGCTTCCGGCTGATCTTTCAACGCCATGATGTACTTCATGGTTTCGCCCTTGCCGATTTCCAGATCGAAATCAAAGCTGCTCACCAGCTTGTTGAAGAACTCGATCACTTCATTGGTATCAAAGACTTTCAATTCTTCGGAGGCGCGCAGAAAACCGATCATCTTCTGCTTCTCTTCCGCGCTTACGCTACCGTCTGCCACCGCAATGCGTGCGCAAACCGCTACCGTACCTTGCATAAATTTCTTGTTCTTAAAGCGGCTAACTTGTTTGGTTAATTCATCGCGGCCGGAATTAAATGCGCCTTTAACCTTGTTGAAAAAGCTCATAGTGAATCCTCTGTCTGAAATTATTTGGAACCGGCTCGCCAGTTGAATCCCCAACCGAAAGCTTTGTCCATATCGGAATGCCCGTTAAAGAACTGATTGATACGCTCGACGCGGATACTGCCGTTCTCATTGACCAGGCGAGCAATCGCACACATGTTGCGGCGGTTCTCCCCTTCGGTCATACGCGTTTCAATCGGAGGCTGGTCTGGAATGTGCAGCGTGACTACGCCATCCGTTTTGTCCCAGCTCGCCGCACCTTGATAGATGAAGGCGAAAATTAACACTTCGCGAATCTGACTCCATTCGCGACCGTTGATGTGCAGCCATTCGCCGTCGGTCACTTCGCCGGTACGATCGTCGCCCTGCAAGTGTACGAAAGGTTTGGCATGCATGGCGCCAAAATTGCCGCCCAGCGCCTGGATCACACCGCGCGAACCGTCTTGCAGCTCAACGAAAGCGCCGAGATCGAGATCCACGCCTTTATTGCCGCCGAACAATCCGCGCAACCCGCCGCCACCGCTGTTGGTTTCACGGTGCCAGTTCAGATTGATACGGATCTCACCGAAGTTATCGCGCTTGGTCAGGCTGATGGCTGGCTTCTCTTTGGTAAGAGAAACTTTGCTCAGATTGATTTTTGCCGGCGCGGGTGTCGGTGCTGGAGCCGGTGCCGCCTGCGGTGCAGGTGCAGGCGTTGGTGCAGGCGCGGGTTCAGCCACATCCACACCAAAATGTTCCGCCAGCGGCTGCAAGCCACCGTTGAAACCCTGCGCAATAAAGCGGAATTTCCAGTCATTATTGCGACGATAAAGTTCGCCGAGGATCAACGCCGCTTCCTGACGTCCCACCAGCTCCACGCTGCCGTTCAGCAGCACTTCGCCGCCCTGCTCCACCTGAATCGCCAGGCGTTGCAAACCCGACACGTTGCGGCCGCCGTCACAGGTGACGGTAAAGGCCACTTTCTGCACGTCAGGACGCAGGCGGGTGAGATCGACAGAAAAGGCGGAGTTGTGCCCTTCGCTTTTCAGGCTGATGGTGCGGTCATCGTTATCCGGCTGACCGTAGAACACCATGTCGGCATCGCCATTGACTTTGCCGCTGGCGAACAGACGAAAGGCGGAAGCATCAACGGCGGCGCCAGCGAGCACACGCACCGTCAGCAGATTAGCGGGAACGGGAGCATTGCTCCCCGGCGTCATATTCATTAGCGCACCACTGCGGCAACGATGTCGTTTTGCATCGCGTCGATGGTACGGCCTGAACTTGCGCGGCCATGCGCCGTGAAGTCCCACAGTCCGCCGTTGCGGTGCAGCGAAGCAATCACGATGCCGGTATGGCTGCCTTGCTCAGTCAGCTCATAGCGCGCCAGCTCTTTGCCGTTTTGATCAACCACGCGGCAGAAGGCATTTTCCACTTCGTTGAAGGTTTGGCCCTGGAAGCTGTTCACGGTGAACGCCAGATACTCAACGTTGGCAGGCAAACGTGACAACTCAACGTTGATCACTTCATCGTCGCCATCGCCTTCGCCGGTACGGTTGTCGCCGCTGTGTTTAACCGCACCACATTTGGAGGTTAATGCGCGGAACCAGATGGTATCAATGGCATTACCGGATTGATCCAATAATACGCAGCTGGCATCGAGATCGATGGAATCTCCGCCGCCACCAAATAGCTTGCCTAACAAGCCTTTCTTTTTAATTGGATCCCAGCCTAAGCCGAAATGTAATTTATTCAGCGAAGCGGTTTGTTTGCTGAGTGAGACCGTCTGATTCTTGCTTAATGAAACCATGTCATAATTCCTTCAAACAGGTTTGAAAAGGGTTTTATATTTGCATCAAATTCCATGAGGGCAAAATCATATCATGAGGATATTCATGATCAGCATTAATTTTCACAGCAATTTCATGAAACACAATAAAGCTTTGTATAAGAACAACTTAAGAGAATCCAACTCGAACAGACAACGCACTAAACATGACAATTCTTTACATTAAAATTCATAAGGTTACGTTAGGGTAAAAAATCATATTATGATTGACTCCTTCCGAGGTGATAAATAAACTCGCAAGCCATAACCCAGCCACAAGCCTCTTGCGGAAATAATTAGAAATGTCTCACAAAATTTGGCTAATGGAAGGTTTATCCTCCCAACGCGATATAATTAATGGCATTACATCTACAGCTAAAAAACATAACTACAATGTGTCGGTTTATGCATCACATCGCCAATCGCGTAATGAAATACTTTCTCTGGCGGATCATGCATTAATTGAACCTCATGATAATAATCAGCGCCTCGCATTTATTCTTTCTACCGTTGAAAAATACGCCATTCAGGCGATTCATACTGGCCGCCACGCCCATTGGTTTGAAGCCCATCGCGCGGCCATTGAAGCCAGCGGTGCGCGCTTAACCACCGGCGCTCGCGACGTCGCCATGCTGGATCTGGCTGATGACAAAGTCGCGTTTGCCCACCATATGAAAAGCCTGAATTTGCCGGTGGTGCCTTCACTGCGCGTTGATTCGCCCGTACAGTTGCGCGAGTTGATCGCCCATAAACCCTTTGGCGAACTGCCGCTGTGCGTAAAGCCGGTTACAGGCATTTATGGCATGGGATTCTGGCAGTTTGATGAAAGCGTCTCGCCAATGGCAGTGTTTACCCATCCGGACGCGCGTCGGGTGAAAGCGGAATTCTATCTACAGGCGCTGGAAGCCGCCGACAGCATGGAGCCGCTGGTGCTGATGCCCTATTTGCCGGGCCCGGAATATTCGGTGGATATGCTGGCGGAAAACGGCAAGGTGCTGGCCGCCGTGGCGCGCCGCAAAGAAGGTGCATTGCAGTATCTCGAGAACAGCGGCGAAGCCTTTGAGCTGGCGCAAGCCTGTGCCGCCGCGATGGGCGCAGATGGATTGATCAACGTGCAGACGCGCAATGATGCCAGCGGCAAACCGCTATTACTGGAGATCAATATGCGCCCTTCCGGCGGCATTGGTTACACCCGTTTCAGCGGCGTAAATCTTCCCGGCTTGTTTGCCCTGCGCCAGCTAGGCTTGATCAGTCAGCAGCAGGTGATCGACGACGTCCGCCGCGACTTCACGCCAGCCACCGTCCGCGCGCTGAGCGACGTAGTGGCGTACAACCCCGTCCTGTCCAACCAGGTTCAATGAGGAATAATCCATGACCACACTTTGGAGCAGGACGCTTTCATGCGGCACGCTGAGCGTTACGCCAACCGGTGGCATCAGCGCCATCGACGATCTTTTTGAGATCGCCGAGCGCCGCAATCCCAAGCGCGCTTTTCTGTTCGTTAGTAAAGTGCTTGGCCGCCACATTCCGGTCGCGCCGGAGAAAATGCGCGCCGTTTATCGCCAACTGGCGGAGCAATTCCCGCCGCTTTCTGACGGTCCGGTGCTGTTTATCGGCATGGCGGAAACCGCCGTTGGCCTGGGCGCAGGCGTATTTGATGAAGTGCGCCAGCGCGTGAGCGAACCGGTGTATCTCACCTCAACGCGCCATCCGCAGCAGGCGGATTTGCTGTGCGAGTTTAAAGAGAATCACAGCCACGCCACCGATCATCTGATCTACCTGCCCGGTGATGCACAGCTGCGCCAGCGCGTACTTAACGCGCGCACGCTGGTGATGATTGATGACGAAGCCACCACCGGCAACACCTTCATTAACCTGCTCGAAGCACTGCGCAACGACAGCGGCTTAACGCAGATCGAGCAGGTTATCGCCGTCACGCTCACCGACTGGAGCGGCGATGCGTTACCCGCGCGCTGTCCGGTGCCGGTGCGTACCGTGTCGCTGGTGCAAGGCGACTGGCAATGGCAGCAGGATCCCGACGCCGCGCTGCCGCCGATGCCAGCGATGGTGCTTAACGACGCCGCCACCGTGCCAATCACCGGCAAACAGCGCTGGGGCCGACTTGGTATGGCAGCGCCAGCGGGCGATCTTGGCCGCGCGATTCAGGCGCAGCCGGGAGAGAAAATTCTCGTGCTCGGCAGCAGCGAATTTGTCTGGGAACCCTTCTTGCTGGCCGAACGTCTGGCGACTCAGGGCGCAGAGGTGAAATACAGCTCCACCACGCGCTCGCCGATCGCTACCGGATTTGCCATCGAATCGGCTATCGCCTTCGGCGATAACTACGGTCTCGGCATCGCCAACTTCGTTTACAACGTAGCGCATCAGCAGTTTGACCGCATTTTGCTGTGCATCGAAACGCCGGTCGACAGCGTGGATCCGCTGTTAACCACGGCACTGGCCAAGGTTGCGCCACAGGTGGAAGTGATTAGCTATGAATAAACCGGTAATTTTTTCCGACCTCGACGACACGCTATTTCAGACGCGCCGCAAAATGGTGGACGAGCTGGATCTTGAGCCGTTCCGCACTGGCGCGCTCGATCTCAGCCTGCAGCCGCGCAGCTTTATGACCGAAGAGCAGTCGATGCTGGTTGACTGGATGATCGAGCAAGCCGATTTGATCCCGGTTACCGCGCGCGGCACCGAAGAGATCGCCCGCGTGCAGATCCCTTTCCGTTCGTGGGCGGTGACCACGCACGGCGCAGTGATCCTTAATCCGCAAGGCGAGGAAGATGCCGAATGGCGCGCGCACATGCTGGAAAAACTGACGCCGTACGGCCCAGCGCTGCTCTCGATGCAGCAGGCGATCACCGACCTGATGGCAGAGCGCGACATCAACGGCTGGGCGCGCATCAACTATGAATATGGCGTCACGCCGATCTATCTGGTGATGAAGCACCGCGACAGCACGCGCCTCGAAGAGCTTTACGCCATCGCCGATGAAATCGAGCAACGCTTCCCCACCGCCGGCTATTACATCCATCGCAACAGCAACAACGTCGCCTGGCTGCCGAACGTGGTGGAAAAAGGCTTAGCCGTCAGCTACCTGCTGGATAAACTGCGTCACGAGCGCGGCGTTTTCCCGGTGATTGGCCTCGGCGACAGCCTCAGCGATCACCGCTTTATGAAGCTGTGCAGCTGGTACGGTATTCCGCGTCAGAGCCAGTTTGCCGAACGCATCAACCAGGCAATATTCGGAGAACAATAAGATGGTGAATAATTTGCCTTTCTCTGGATCCTACCAAGCCGGCGACGTCGAATTTCTGCTGAAGCCAGTTGAGATCGACATGACGCCGGTGGATCAAAAAGAGCAGCTGATCCAATCCGGTGCGCGTCACTATTCCGAGATGTTGAGCCAGGAACCGGAACCGACGCGCTGGCACCTTGAGCTGTTTTCCCGCGCGCTTGACGCAGGTGCCGGACGCCTGGCGAAAGAAGTCACCATGCTGGCGCAGACGCTGGCACACCAGTTTGGCGACACGCCGATTGTGCTAGCAAGCCTGGTGCGCGCGGGCGTGCCGCTCGGCGTGATGCTGCAACAGGCGCTGCGCGCGATGGGCCGCGAATCGTACCATTACGGCATCAGCATCATCCGCGATCGCGGTATTGATCAGGCCGCGCTGGGGATCATTGAAGCGCGCCACGGCACCGAGGGCATTGTGTTCGTCGATGGCTGGACCGGCAAAGGCGCCATCACCGGCGAGCTGATCCGCAGCCTCGAACATCGTCCCGGCTATCCGGCGCAACCGCGCTTAGTGGTGCTGGCCGATCCTTGTGGTCGCGCGTGGCTTTCGGCCAGCGATGATGACTGGCTGATCCCGTTTGGCATTATGGGCGCGCCGGTTTCAGGGTTGATCTCGCGCTCATTGTGGTCTGAAGCGGGCTTGCATGGCTGCGTGCAATGCGACCATCTGGCGCAATACGATTGCAGCCAGCAGCTGGTGAACACCGTGGCTGAATACGCGCGATCGCTGGATATCAGCGCCCTGCCCGCTTGCCAGCAGGATCCGCAACATCAACAACAACGTGTGGCGCAAAGTGAAGCGGTGATCGCCATGCTGGCGGCGCGTTATCAGGTGAACAGCATCAACCGCATCAAGCCGGGCATCGCCGAAGCCACGCGCGCCGTGCTGCGTCGCGTGCCGGATCAGGTGCTGGTCCGTTCGGTGGACGATCCTGACGTGGCGCTGCTGGTCTATCTTGCCCAACAAAAAGGGCTGACCATCACAGAAGCGGGTGCCGATCTTGGGCAATACCGCGCCGTGACGATAATCAAAAAGGTGCTGTGATGAACGGCCGTCTCTCTCCGTGGCGTTTGGGCGCAACGCTATATATGCCGGCGGTGCGCAGCGATATCGTCGATGCCATTCTGCACAATAAAATCAGCGGGTTGCGCTCGCTGGTGATCTGCCTGGAAGATGCGGTCAGTGATGCGGATTTGCCGCAGGCGCTGCACAATCTCCAGCAAATCCTAAATGTGTTGAATGCCGAACAGCGCGCCAATGGCAACGCGCAGTGGCCGCTGGTATTTATCCGTCCGCGTAACAGCGAGATGGGCGCGTGGCTGGTGGAAAACCTCAACCTCAGCGCGATAGACGGCTTTGTGCTGCCGAAATTCACCGCCGACTCCTTGCCGCTGTGGTGGCAGATTCTCGCACCGAGCCATCTGTGCATGATGCCGACGCTGGAAACCGAAGAGGTGTTCGACGTGGTGGCGATGCGCGAGCTGGCCCTCACGCTGCAAAACCATGCCTGCCGCGAGCGCGTGATCGCCTTGCGCATTGGCGGTAACGACTTGATGAATGTGCTGTCGCTGCGCCGTTCGCGCCACTTCACGCTGTATGACAGCCCGATGGGTTACACCATCAAAATGCTGGTGGCGGTATTCGCGTCGCGCGATTTTGCACTGACCGCGCCGGTATGCGAGCACATCGACGATCAGCAGATTATGGATCAGGAACTGGCGCTGGATATCGCGCACGGTTTGGTGGGCAAAACCGCCATTCATCCGAGCCAGATCGGCAAGATTCAGGACATGCTGATGGTTTCCGCCAGCGATCAGGCGGATGCCTTCCGCATCCTCAACTCAAGCCAGGCGGTATTTAAATCGCAGGGCGCGATGTGCGAACCGGCAACGCATCGCCGCTGGGCCGCCGCAATCCTGGCCCGCGCGCAGGAATATGGCATAGCACCCGATACTCGCTCGGACGGCGCATTGATGCTGGTAACCTAAATGACAAACCCCGTAGGGTGGGCATTCATGCCCACCTCGTTACCACCGAGCACCCTGTAAAAAACGGTGCCCGTTACCTTCGGATTGATGCCGTTCCACCAGCCCGCACAATCCGTAGCGGCGCGATTCATCGCGCTCCGTTGACCTTTAAACCGGTCCCAACGAACGCTCGGACACCGTAGGGTGGGCATTCATGCCCACCGCTTTACCACCGCGCACCCTGCAACATTGGTGCTCAAAACTTACACAGCTATACGCACCAAACCAGAACACGCAACACTTTTTCGGAACGTATTTACCTGATATTTAGAAACCCTCTGATACTGTCGAAAACCGTTTGCCAGGAGGGCGATACAGACCATTGACCACTAACGCAGGCCTCAATCGACCATGCAACTCAGTACCCGACAGACACGCGTATTTATGCTCGCCTCACTGCTCAGCAGCGGCAAACCGGTAGCATCCAGCCGCATTTTAGCCTCGCTCGACTGCTCCGAACCCACGCTGACGCGCGCGCTAAAAGAGCTGCGTGAATCCTGGTCTGCGGAGATCAAATACAGCCGCCTCACCCACTGCTACCAACTTACTGAACCCGGTAAGCTGGACAAGAAAAGCCTGCGCCATATTAATGAAGCGCTTAAGCTCAATGCCGAACTGCAACAAAGCGAAACCGTCAGCCGGGTATTTCTGGATAAAGAGAAAAAGAAAGCGGTGTCGCTGTCGTTGCGTATGTCGGTTTTAAGGAAAATCGATCAGGTTGTGCGGTTGAGTGAAACGACACGGAGTGATGCGGTGGAGATGCTGGTGGAGAGTGGGCTGGATGAGTTGATTGCGCGATTGCGACAGGTAAAAAAATAAAAAGTGAAGGTTAATCTCACCAAAAAAAAAGTCCTAATATCCGCTGGTAAGCGCCTGAATTAGAGTTAATCAATACTCGTGGCGAGAATAGTAAACGATAAAACCTGTTAAACCCCCAATAATAAACCCTTACTCCATAATTATTAACGCCATTGCAAAAATCAGTCACATTCAAGCAAACATATTAGACTTGAGACAGATGCAATTCGCATTGACTTGATGTATTTAAAAAACGATGGCATGATCAAAATGAACACTAATTAATTGGGAGTTTATAGCATGGATGCGTACATTCAATACCTCGAATAGTTCGACGCGATAATCAAAGTCATTTTAAGCTTACTCACTCTAATAAGCATTTGGAGCTATTTTTACTTCAAGTCAAAATCACTCTTTAGCATTTTAGATAAATTATGGTCACTTTTCGTCGGGTCAAAAGGATTTTCCAATGAGTCAATTAACGCATTCCATAAGGATCGTCATGACTTAGACAAATTCAACGCCATTTATAATTTTAAAGCAACAAGCACCCGCCAAATAGAAAAATTCATCCTTTGGAGTAAAAGAGAAAAATGTGACACTAGAAAAACATCTTCCATCAAAGGATGGTTTGACATTGAAAAACTTGAACCATTGAAGCCCCTTATTTGGGAAAGCTGGATATTATTTTCAATCGTTGTCTTATTTCTTTCTGCGACAACTGCATTTAGTGCATGGGGAATAACTTCAAATGCAATTGTAAAATTAAAGGGAAGCGATCCCTGGTTTTTAATGGATCACAATCGGGCAAAACCTGTTTTTAGCAAATTAATAATAAGAAGGGTTGATTGCCATGATGACACTTTCTCGCGAGAATAATTTTCCTTAAAACGGGGGTTAGTCCTAATTCAGTTGAATCGATTTGCTCCGCTTTTGAGAAACAGTCTGAAATGGATATAGTGGATAAAATAATAAAAACCCAATCAGTTTTCCTCTATTTCGCACTTGTGTTTTTCGTAATACCAACTTATAGCATTACGAATTTTTCAAGAAGAATAAATGCTTATGATTTTTATAGAAAATATCATATAAATAAATAGAAATAACTACTAAGATAAAATTATATTAATCTAGACACATACACTTTTTAGTATACAGCCTGAATATCGACTTCAGGCTTGAAGCTTGCAACTTTATGGCATATTTCTCTTCACACCCAGCCAACAATAAATTCTGAATCGCCATGGATAATCTAGACACTTCCGAGCCGTTGATGAAGCACGGTGATGCACAGCTAATTGAGGAGCATAATTTTAGAAATCACGTTAACACTTACAAAAAAACCTAAATTGCGCAATTAGATGCAATTATGAATGCTTTAGTGTTAGAAAAAAACTCATTGCGTTAATGGCTGACAATGTTAATGATTAAAATTTAAAAAACTTTGGCCGCTTCGATGCATTAAAATAGACGATAAAAAAAGAAAAATCTAAGACTTATTTTAAAAGCAGGACGGTGTAGTGATACCACCATTTAAGCTGAATGTACGTATTGAAAATTTTTTAAAGAAATTCATTTATGCCAAAGGAAATTTTATTATTAATGAAGTTGCGGACAAAACCGATGGCGCGTTTTATTGATAATGAAAAAATCCAGATCCTTATGATTAAAGATTGACTACTCTCTACAGAGAATTTAGTTGTATAGGGCAGTATATAACAAATCTAGCGAGTTGGAGCAATCCGCTAAACTTGGCTAGAATTTCCAGGGAATAGTTAGATCACAGGATGCTATTAAGGATCTAATACCCCCCCCTCAATTGGTGCCGTAAACACCACCACCTTAATTGGCTTCTTAGAAAAGCTTCTCCAAACTATTTACTTCACTGGAAAATCATTGTTTCCAATTTCATTTTTTATGTGACTTTAGCTCCAATAATTAACATAGTAATTTCGGAATGAAATTTATTGGTATATGATGCGCGCCGATAGTCCACACTAACCAAATGGAATTGGCATGAAAATCATCGGCGACAATACTTGCATTACAAGTGTCACACATACATATAAAACTGTGTTGTGTCAGGGAAAGCCTCGCAGATACTGGCTTGAGCTCCAATTCGTTGATGAAAACAATGTACCTGTTTGCGGGTTGAGCGTGAGCCTGGAGTATCATCCCCTCGCTTCGACAACCGACGTAGCAATGTGGAATAAATTCAGTAAAAGCCAATATGACCCGACGCCACCACCAAACCCGCCAGCTCTACTCACTGACAGTCAAGGATTGGTCCGGTTCGAAAATCTCGTTGGTATAGCCGTTGATGTAAAAACGGATGGTTTGAAGCTGGCTGACGTAATGGAGCAGCGTCCGCTTGGCCTCCGCCGAAATCCGAACAGCCAGCCGTTGAGCAATAACATTTTCAAGCCGGAGACTCGTGATCCTTCGTGGCGTTCTGAAGTGCAAATTAAAACTGAAGAGGAAGGACACGCTTACCATTACGTGACCATTGGTCAGTTATGCGACCAGTTGCCACAGATGGAAAATTGGGAGGATCACACCCCACCTCGCTTTCATTTCCCAGATGGAAAAGAGCTCAAGGGAACGGAAATTGCGTGTGATTTACTGGATAAACGGCACGTTATTGAGATCTGCCCGTTTAGAGCGTGGGTACTGGCCCTGCACGTTACACCAGATTATGACCTCGCTAATGCGTTGAATCTCGGAATCATGGCTGATCTTGTTTACGCTAATGAGGCAAAAAATCACACTATCGATCACTTTTTCCGGCAAAAAAGCCTGGATCTATCCTCCATTCCACAGTTTGCCGAATTTCCGTCCTATTTTCATACCTTGGCTGTGGATGTACCGTTTCGCGATCGCTATCTTCCCTCGGTTTATTTAAGTACGAGAGATCAGGATCACCCGGAAGGTGATACCCGACTTTTTATGGTTGAGTGTAAAACTCACATACTTGTGGCTTGGTGCGGAACTGATAGTCTTTTAAACGCCCTAACCGATGCCTCTTTCGGGCCTAAGCGCTGCCTACCAGAACATGCAGGTTCCGGTAACACGCACGGTGGTTTCCTGGAAGCTTATGAGTTAGCAAAACAGAAATTTAATCGTGAATTGAACGCAATCAATCAAGCGTTAGAAGACGGAAAGAAAAAACTTTTTATCTGTGGTCATAGCCTCGGTGGCGCTTTGGCGCTGTTGTATGCTGCCGAGATGAAGTCTACCAACCCTATATTGTATACCTACGGAATGCCGCGCACGTTCACGCGAGCGGCATTACCTTATATCAACAACATTACTCATTACCGTCACGTAAATGACAACGATTCGGTGACTCAAGTCCCTCTGGAATCAGATATGGACAATTTGTTCTATCAGGTACTTGGGCCGTTAGGATCTCAACTCGGTTTTAACTGGCTGGCCGTATCTGTCGCAGGACTATCGGTTTCTCTCTGGCAGAAAAATATGGAGATGAAACTCGGGCTCCGTCTCAAGAGAGACCCTTACTGGCATCATGGGAACACAGTGTTATTTTTCAGGGCGCAGCAGTGCGTAATGAAAGCACGTCACCAGAATGTCCCGTGGATAGGCGGTGGTGGCAAAGATAACCCAGTACCTGGAGAAATCTATTACCGGGAATTTTTGGGAGTTAAACTATTTATAGTGTCTTCATTAAATGATGAGTGCCTGAAAGCTACCGGGGATCATCAAGCTGCATTCATTAAATGTATTACTCCAACCAGCCTGGAAAAAAGTTTGCCCAGAAACCGCAACTCAATTTCTGATGGATGGATTACCCGACCTGGGAACCACTCAATGGCACACCGTTATTTACCTTACATTCATAATCAGGTGCTTGAATTAGCCGAACCTGAGCGGATGATGAGCCGTAAGGAGTATCGTGAGAGATTTCGCATAGCGGTTGAAAAGTACGCTAGTAACAACGAAAACTCCGATGAGATTCAACGCAACCGCTTGTTCCTTGAATTGCATGACATGCTAATCGTGGCATTAAGACGTTTGAAAGAATCTGAAACTGGAATGAATGCTCTAATTCGTTTTGCTGCCATCACGGAGGAAGAAGTTGAATTTTCTAACTAAAGTCTCGTTTATTATATTTGTTACCGTAACTTTTTACAGTTATGAAAACAAAGCAGAACAAACGCTCGCTCCGCCAGAAAACGCCCGTCGCGTTTCAATATCATTTATATTGCCTGTTGGTATCATTCTGATGCCTATGCAAGTGCTATATCGTTCTGAAAAATGTATGACTAAAAGTCATAATTCAAGTTTTGAATCTTATCCAGTGCCGGGATACAACAGTTTTTCACAGCCTTTTATTCAGCAGAAAGAGAGCAATATTTGGCTTACGGACATTACTATAGAAGGTGGAGGCTCATGCCAGTGGGATCTGAATTCTTTAATGGTGACCTTTAAAATTTCTGACAGTAATCCACTGGTTAAAGGGAATGAAGTTATCGAAACAAGTTATATTTTTGACTTTGCTGACTACGGACTCAGTGATGGTTATGGTACAGGTAAAGCGAAAGAAGTCAGTGGCGACCTCACGTTGAAGACGGATTTTTTTCCTGAGACTTTTATAAGTCATTTGTTTAATAAAAAAACCTTGGAGTTATTTGGCGGAGATACACGTAAGGAAAAATTCAGTCGACGTTACAAGCTAAATACCACTCAAAATATTATTATCGAGCCATTAGTTCATTTGGATAAAGTCGTTACTCTTGAAGGGCCTAACCCAGCACCGGGTGTAATAATCGCAACCTATCCAAATGGAAGCAAGGAACCCGCCAAGGATAATAAACCTGACTACATAAAATTGCTCTCGATGAAATAAAAAATGAACTGAACTAAAAAGAGATTCGTTTGAGTCTCTTTGACTCGCTTTTGGGAGGCGACGACACAAATACGACACAGGGGGAAAATCAGGTGGGATTGAAGCTAGCGTAAGTCATTGAATGTATTTGGTACCCCTACAGGATTCAAATTAACACCCTAACCTTTTGACTAAAAACCACAAAATCGTGTTCGAAAAAATTTATACCAACAATTATACCAACATATCGTCTTGCGTGGCTTTGCTGGTTGGATCTACTTAGTAGCCTTTAGACAGGGCAGATGATCTTTAACTGTTAACTTCCACTCAACCAACAAGCCGAGGTAGCTAACTCCTCAGTTCGGTCTGAAACTGAAGAGTTCAGAACGTTAATGGTCGCTACTAACACTGAGCGACCAAATCTTCACTCAGATTTTAGGAAGACGTCCTTAACAACGATAAATCCATTTCGTCATGGATTCGTTTTGCAATACTGGTTATTGATTGTGCAAAGCTACCTTCACCACGTTCAAGCAACAATGCCCAGGCATCTGATTCCAGATTCCAATTGCGTGGGACATTCATGCCAGCATCAACATAGCACCACCAGGGCCACCATCCTTCGCTTTCGATTTTTGCATCGATTTCAGGAAAAACATGTCTCATCGCTTGAGCGATTGCAGAAAAATGATCACCATGCAACTTCTCGTTTGGCTCGATAGTTGAGCAAATCCCGTAAGCCAGATTGCGGTAATCGCTGGTTTCAAACTCCCAGCATAATTTGAAATCATCACCTTCTTTAAATAACACCGAGAACGTTGCGTATTTACTTCCTGTACGCAACTCATCATTCATATCAACCTTGAATCCCAATGGCGATAGTTGCTGACGAAGATATACGATGAAATCTTTCCACAGGCGTTCTTTAACCTGACGCATATTCTGAGCAATTAAAAATGCTGCGCTGAGATTTTGCGGTGAAGCAACCAGTTTTTCTGTGAGTTCATTTTGCAATTCCATAGCTGTTTCTCCATTAATATCTTCGCGAATGAATTTTATTAGAGATTCAACAAAGCATCGCACTGCTGGTGCCTCAATGTGCAATGCACAACGCGAAAGCCAATTTTCCAACTGAAAGAAAGTGATGGGTTTTACATGCCTGTTTATATCGTCAGATGACTGAGAGCGGAAAGTAAACTCACTTATCTCGTTGTTACAGAGGTAAACTAAGGACCATCCGCCGCCTCGTCGTTTCGCTTCCGCTGCTAACCAGTGAGCATAATCATAAAGTTGATCTTTTTGGTCGGCTGCCCAAGGTTTGTTTTCAATACCTGTTAACTCGTTTTGATCCGCAACCAATATGTCAATTCTACGACTATTAGAAATGGTGTATTCAGTTGAAATCTGAGCCTTCATATCAGCTTTGAGCGCTTCTGATTTCTCTATTAAGTGATAAAAACTACTGAGGAAAAGATCACCCTGGGCATGGCTTTCATCAGGTCTGAGAAGGAATGCCAAACATTGAGAAAGGGTATTTTCATTAATATTGAAAAAACGCAACAAACGAAAATCAGGAGCTATCTTACTGGCATAACGTTTCTTTGCTTGATGATAGCCTTCCTGCATTAACACAGTGCTACGCAGCAACTCTCGTATATCTCGCCACTCATCGATCTTTTCCATTATTCAGTCCCTTGTGTGATAAATTTGCCTCTTAAAATACTTAGGCAATTTTGTAGGCAATTGCTGACAAAGATCGCCTGAGTTTGAGGCCAACGTATTCTAATCTTTCGCTATCTTTCAGCCAACATTCCTGGATAGTGTTTAGCAATGATGTCGTTCATTTTATCCACTAAATTTGGGAGCTTGAATGTCAGATGTGCGGTGCCCTTCTGAAAGTAACGGATCGAGAAGTAATTGTCTTCGTAAGCATCCTTGGCCGGATTGTCGCGTATATGCTCCATCAGGCGAATTGAAATGTCACCGCGATTATCGGGTATTACTTTGCCATCCAGTAAAAACAGCATCCGTTCCAGATCTGCCAACTGATCACGACGAAATCCCCACGTCAGGCTAAAGCCCCAGCGGTTGTGCGTCACTAGATTATTGATGATGATCTTCTTTCCGAAGAAGCACGGGCTGTTAGTTTTGTAATCCCATGAAAGTCCTTTAAACACATTGATAATGCCGCGCTCAAACACTTCCGCTTTACTCTGATGCAACTGCTCGAAAGTGCTGAGAATGTTTGCTTCACTGATGGCCGGTAGGTCGCCATCTTCGAGGTTCTGATACCATTGAGAACGCGCCTGTGCGTCCATCATCGAAAGCATGCCGGATTTCAGCATCAGGTCGCGCCACATGCTGCGATCAATGTTGCGGGTAATCACTGGCATCGCTTTATCTGTCTTTTCCACCAGCCAGCAGTCACAGCGATGCCCTTGCTTCATCGCCCAGTCGGCAGCGTTGCCGCCACCAATATCGGCAGTGAGCTGAGAAATGGCGATGAGCTGCTGAATCACCTGTTCAATCTTCGCTAGCCCCGGCGAGGATTTCCAGTGCCGCTGCCTGTCACTTCCTTACGTAGCGTGGGAATAAACCATGACATGGAAACGAACACCGCAGGGGTACGTAATCACCACTGCGACAATAACCCGCGCCGGTCCGATTGAATATTACGGACACGAAATCGGGTTAACGCGATCGTCAGATGCGATTGTCGAAGCTGCAGCGTTCTTAGCGATTTTCACCTTAAGAAAACGTCGGTACTCGTTATCGCCAAGTTGATAGTCGCCGTATGCTGGTGAGAACTTGCTATAAAAGGGAGCGCCTATAAACGAAACATTCGACTTGCTACTAAATCCAGCAGAATTAGTGTGCCCCTCAAATCCGAAGAACATCTTTGCGATTACAGCCGGCACACTGCGTGGAAGACCAACAATGCGGCCTATTACATCGAGGCGGTATCGCCACCATCACCGGCGAAGAGGTGCAGAAGATTGTCAGCAAGATGATCGACCGCAACCACCGGAGGAAATGGGAAATACAGCGCGATGCCGCGATAAGGGATGGGAAGCCGGTGCCGGCATACAAAGAGAAGCAGGTCAGCACCGGAACCAAGAGCCATTACCTTTCATTCATGCGCTCTTTGCTTCGTGCTGCTGCTAATGAATGGGGATGGATTAAAGCTGCGCCCATCATTAAAACTAAGAAGCCGATCAGCAAGCGTATTCGCTGGCTGACGCGCGAGGAAGCAAACCGGCTGATTGAATGCATGCCGGAGAGCATCAAGCCCGTTGCGATATTCGCGCTATCCACAGGCTTACGTCGTTCGAACATTCTGGATCTGGAATGGACACAGGTTGATATGCAAAGGAAGGTCGCCTGGATAAATCCAGAAAACGCCAAAGCGGGCAAGGCTATTGGCGTGGCTTTGAATGATACGGCGTGCAAAGTGCTGAAGAGTCAAATCGGGAAGCATTCTCGCTGGGTGTTTGTTCACACCAAGCCCAAGCATCGCAGCGATGGGACGATCGCACCTGCTGGCAGGAAAATGCGCAGTGATGATAACACGGCGTGGAATATCGGTCTAAAGCATGCAGGCATAGAGGATTTCAGATTTCACGATCTGCGACACACCTGGGCAAGCTGGTTAATCCAGTCTGGTGTTCCGCTGTCAGCTCTGCAGGAAATGGGGGGATGGGAAAGCATTGAGATGGTGCGTCGATACGCTCACTTGGCGCCGAATCATTTAACGGAGCATGCGCGCAAAATTGACTCACTTTTGGGAGGTGACGACACAAATACGACACAAGGGGAAAATCAGGTGGGATTGAAGCTGGCGTAAGTCATTGAAAGTATTTGGTACCCTACAGGATTCGAACACACACAATAAAACCATTGTTATTAAAGAATTTTTCTCTGTTCTAAAAACGCCGGAGCCCCCAATTAGGCCCCCAATCGTATTTCGCTAAAAACATCTGCGATTTCGAGCCCGGTGATTGTAACGATGAACTACCGCGCTGCCAACATCCCCGGATAGTGCTTTGCGATGATGTCGTTCATCTTTTCTATGAGCTCCGGACGCTTGAATGTCAGATGTGCAGTTCCTTTCTGAAAGTAACGAATGCTGAAGAAATCATCTTCGTACGACTTCACACCCGGATGATCGCGAATATGTTCCATTAGCCGGGTCGTGACATCACCGCGATTATCAGGAATAGGCTTGCCATCCAGCAGGAAGAGCATCCGCTCCAGATCCGTCAGTTGGTCACGACGCCAGCCCCAGTTCAGGCTAAAGCCCCAGCGATTGTGAGTGACCAGGTTATTAATGATGATCTTTTTTCCAAAGCTGCATGGGCTGTTAGTTTTGTAATCCCATGAAAGTCCCTTGAATACGTTGATCACCCCACGCTCGAACACTTCCCCCTTGCTGTGGTGCAATTGCTCAAAGGTACTGAGTATGTTGGCTTCGCTGATGGCAGGAAGATTGTCTCCCTCAAGGTTTCTGTACCATTGGTCACGCGCCTGGGCATCCATCAAACTGAGCATGCCGGAGCGCTTCATCAGATCCCGCCATATATCGCGATCAAGATTGCAGGTGATAACTGGCATGGCCGTTTCTGCTTTTTCCATCAGCCAGCAACCGCAGCGAAAATCTTGTCGCATGGCCCAATCTCTTGCTATTCCTCCTCCGATGCTGTTAGTGATGGCCGAGATATCTTCAAGCTGGTGAATAAGGGCTTCAATCTGCGCCAGAGCGGCATTACGTCCAGACACAACGCGTTCGATGCTGGTGGAACAAATCACCTTTGTATGGTCAGTTAAAACCTCGGGTTCAGTCTGCATACTTCTTTCTCCATAAACGCAAACACCCGCCGGTTTAAGGACGGGTGTTGGGTAGTGATAGTATTAAAAAACATTGTGGGCTGTACTGCACTGGATGTGGGTTATCAGCATGCCAGCAGTAATCCGGACAGGCTCATGTCTGCTTTTCGCCCCGGATAACTGAGGTGATGGTCTGGTAACCCAGACGGGTCATCAGGCCGGTGGCTCGACGAGCACGGAGAATATCGATAGCCGTGATAAAGGGAGAATGTGCCTGGCAGGAGAACCCCCGGCGATCGATGCGAACCAAGTCGAACTTTTCCACCGTAAAATTTAGCGCATCAGCCAGAGAGATACCGGCATCAATATGTTCGTGGATCACCGCGTCATCACTGAACTCGGTATCGTTAAGCGCCAATCCGTAATGCTGTTCCAGCAGATACGTGAGCATGGATTGCCAGACAACAACGGGTGATGGGCAAGCGTAAGTCGCCCCTTTCGGGGTGACAGGTAAGGTCTGCATGTGGGTTATCTCGTAGTTAGCTAGCTGAAAGGAGAAAATCGATAGGTATAAAAGGCGAAGATTTATGCAGTTGATTGGGGTGTAGGATAAATGGCGAGATACACATAACCGTGTGATCCCAGGCTATCGGCTTCGCAGGTTAGTCCCTTGTGGTAGAGCGTGACACAGTGCTGATGGCAGGGATTGAGCTCGCCAGAAAGCAGCATCAGTTCCAGGTGGTTGATGAACTGCGGGAAAGCGTTATCTAAATCACGTACCTGTGCTTCGCTGAAGGTCCCGCTGATATCGGCACGGTCTGCCAGAAATGCAGTCGTGCGCCTTTCTGTACCAGGCGGGCACCCAACTGCGGAGTGACGTTGCGTTTGAGCCCCCAGGCTGGGGTAGTGATTGATGACATCGTATCTCCCCCTATAACAAGCCGTGTTCAGCAAACGAATACACCGTCATGCCACCGACAATACAGTGATCCAGCATCCTGACATCAATCAGTGCCAGTGCATCTTTAATCTTGCCGGTGATTTGGCGGTCGGCAACACTGGGCTCAGCGTGGCCAGAGGGATGGCAATGCGCCAGAAGTACCGCAGCAGCATTGTGTTGCAGTGCCGCTTTCACGATTTCGCGGGGGTGGACCTCGGTACTGTTGATACTGCCGGTGAACAACGTTTCGTGGGCCAACAGCCGGTGTTGATTGTCCAGCCAGAGCACCATAAAGACTTCTCGCTCCAATCTAGCCATTCGCAACCGCAACCAATCGCTGACAGTACCAAGTGACGTGAATGAGGTTCCCGGTTCACGCAGATGTGTCTCCAGCAAGAACAGAGCACGTTTGATAGTACGCTGCGTACTTAATGGCAATTCAGTGACTGCCGGGGATAAAGTTAAATTCATGAGGTTATTCCCATTGTTTTCAGTCGTTCATATGCATGATGGCACTGCATTTGGGGTTCATTGAGCGGTATCGCAGGAGACTGTTTGAAATGGATCATCTGACTCCTTCAAAACAAAAAGCCCCATCGCGTTCAGCGACAGGGCTCTAAGTGAGTAATAAACTGATAGCGGCAATAAATCAGCTATTGATGATCAACCAGACGCTTGAGTGGTGATAGCCGGCTATTGCCTGATTTGATGTCGCATGATGTGGTTTTGGCATTAACCAATGCCTTCCCCAGGGCTGGGGCCAGCAATTTCGCAGGGTATTGGAAGCTGTACGCCAGAGGGACATGATCGAAGCTGCTGTCATTATGGTAGAAATGAAAAACAAAGGTTCCAGTCTTGTGATCCAGCATTTTTGAAACAGCCTGTGCCAAATTGGCTGTCAGCAGACTATCCATCAGCGTATCAGGATGATCGATACTGATATTCATTTGATGAGCCCCTGCCGGGTAATACTGCAGGGTCATACCAGTTCCCCCCTCCGCCTTGCCGCCATAGATATCTTTCAGGTAATACAGGATATTCAAACGCGCTTCATCAGCGTTGCAGGTGAGCCTAAATTTCTCCGTAATCCCCCCTTTCCTGCCGGTGATGATAAATTCATCAACGCCATCCATAATACGGTCATGCTCAACCTGTACGTTGTCAGCCACCACATTCCGGTATTCTATCGGCTTGGGATCATAAGCCGCTGCGCATACAGCCTGGCTCAACAGAGCGCTGACCAACAGGGTAAACATCATTATCATTTTTTTCATGTTCATCGTCTCCTTGATAAAAATCACTTATTCCGAGTCTGTGAGCGTGACGTAAATATTCCTGCCAGAGCGTACTTCTATCGTAAGCGGCTCTTTAGAGCCAGTATTCAGCAAAGCCTGAGCCTGATAAAAACGCCCTGCCTCCTCCTCCCTGATATCTGTGATACGGATACAGTGCTCCTCGATACCCTGACGCTGCAGGATTTTAGTGACCAGCGGGCAAGCACTTTGTGCCAGTCGCTCGGTATTAGATTGCGTTTTAAAATGATTACCAGCCACGGCTGACAACACCGTGCAAATCAGCCATACCTGCAACAAACGCCAGGGCTTACCCTGACGCTCGTCACGTTGACGGAGATAAACCATCGGTAGCAAGAACCATCCCATTGAAGGGGGTGTGATCTCCTGTTTCATCAGGTTGAGTCGGTCGAGCAACACCCAAATAAGGGAGAGCACCATATACAAGCCAAGGCCAATCTCTTTTGGAAAGAAAATGGCGAAGGGTATCCAGATAACTGGAAGGCCAATGGATAAAAACCAAGCGTAGGTGTCTTGCTTGAGAAATGGGTAAGGTTTCAGCATAAAACATTCCATTATTAACAATTGATTAGAAAGTATTGGGATTAAATGACCTCCCCAGCCAGGGATCGTATCGGGATATAAAGAGGAGGGATAATCGTTAGTGGAGATCAATAAACAGAAATTGATCGTTGAAATCTATCGATAAAAACGATCATTAACGTATAATTGATAGCTAAAAACTATTTAGTTTCAATATTCGATCGGCGAAACAGATCGAACGGGTAGCTGGTTTTAGCTAAGACTTAAAAGAAGCGATGCCAGAATAATCTGGCCAAAGAGAGTAGCCGACTACGGACTTGTTTTAACCACGTTCTTATTGTGTGTGACTCCAGCAGGGCATCCACGCTTTCGTCGAAGATATCGCCTACAACTCGGGCAAAACTTTCTTGTGCGGTGGTGGTAACCTTCTCCGTCCGATACTCAGGCTCGAGCTGACGTGTAACCGCACTGCTGGCTTTATCGGGCAAAATGGTGACTAGAGTTTCGACCCACCGGGGTATATTGAAACCTTCCGAGGCAGAAACAGCCAGAACAGGATGAATTGGAGAAAAGGCGGCATACACCTGGGTCACCTTTTCCTGCAGATTCTGCTGCTGCCGTATAGAAGGTTGGCGGCTTTCTATATCCCATTCCCGGCAAGGCTCTATTTTATCAGCCTGGTTAAGGACGAACAGAAACCGGGCGGGTTCTGCCCCCTGAGAAACCAGTTGCCTATAACACCGGATATCATCATTCCAGGCACGGTCATCAGCTTTCAACACCCAGACAATCAGGTCCAATTGGTTCAGCCAGTGTTGATATAACCGTGTATAAATGCGGTCAAGTTCTGGCGTTTCACCTATTCCCGGAAAGTCCACAATGAGCAGGGAATGCGGAGAAAGGCTCATTTGATAATGCTGTACCTGCCGGGTGCAGCCTTTGACTGCGCTGACGTTGGCTGGTGGTGGAGTAAATAGGGTATTGCAGAGGCTGGATTTTCCCACGCCGCTTTTACCCATAATGCCAATCGTTGGTTCGTAATGAATGCAATGACGTATATGTTTGAGAATGGCACAGGTGAGGTATTCAGGGATAAGGGAAAGTGGTTGTGTCAAAGCAGATATGCCTTGTTCGGTTTTATCTGGCACATTAACCTCCGTGAGTTGAAATTATACAACGGTAGCGTAATCTGCAACCGTTCTCATGGTGATAATAAAGGCCTAAAAATATTTACAGCTAAACCCCAGGCATTGACTTATCCGAAATATTTTTTCTTTTGAGTGTCATTCATTGGTTTAAGTCTCACTCTGTCTTTATTGAAGTTAATATCAACGCCTTTGAGCAAAGGGGTAGAAAACTTGTCTAATGGAAAATCTTTAGAGGTTGTTCGTACGGGGATGAAAAATGCACCAACCGTATCCAGTGGATTTATTTCTGCCAGTTGACAAAATCCCATACCCTTTCTTACTTTAAGTCTCGAGAGGTCTCTGAACTTTATATATTGGATATTTTCAAAATCATATTTACCCCCAAACCTAACCCATTCAGATTGAGTAACATGAACGACGCTACAATTTGCTAGAAAATTTCCCTCGCAATATCCAACCTCAGAGATAGTGCTATTATAGTAACAGGTAACGTCTGTTTTAATCACAACAAGGAAACTCCCATCATGGTTAAAATAATTGCTAGGATTATTGTCCTTCGAAGAGAGATGTTGATGGACCTTATCATCAATTTCCTTCATCAAATTTTTGTGATCAAGTCTCTTTTGAGTTGATTTACTCTCTAGTAAAAATGCAGGCAGAGCTGTAAAGGAAATCAGTCCGCTAACCTCAATCCTTCTTGAACGGGTGTACTCAGGATAAATTCGAACCACATCCACTTCTTCCTGATTTAGTTCAACAGAGGCTGCGTTTTCTCTTTCACGTGTTACCAGTGAATAAAGATAGTGTGAAGCACTTTTCTTTCCATTTGGTTTTGCGGCTTTTTCCTTCAGAAACTCATTGGTTTCGTCATCAGAGTAGTACATCGTAGCCTTGTATTTATAGCCCATCTTCCCCGTCTCCTATCATGACCACCGCTTCAAAAGTATAACCACCTGATAGTTGGTTCCCGGCACTCAGCCATCCATCGCACACGCATGGCAGAGATGGCATCAATACGCAATTGCAACCTACTTACAAATATCATTAAAAATTAAAGTAAGCTATAAAAGTGACCTACTTTTTGTTTATTTAATGTTTATCATCATGCTATGAAAACACATGTAAATTCTGAATCCTGCATAAATCCTGTTCTTCCTGTAGCCCGCGGACTGACGCAACCAAAAAAAAATAAAAAAACGGGAAGATTTATCTTCAGAAACAGCCGGTCATCTCCTCATTGAGAGGGCTGGCAACCAGAGGGAGTAAGAGGTGAGAATGGGGCAACTGAAAGGCGATGTCCCTGCCCTGAACGGCAACGCCCCGGGTTCGCTCTATGTCATCTGTTCTGTCTGTTTTCCACTTCAGCCCAGCCTTCCCTCCCTCTCCGAATGAGGCTGAACCGACAGGATAAACATAGCCTAATCATTATTTTTTTACACGACCGTCCATCCCCTGAGGAAAGCTGCAAATCAACGCTGAGAACAGTCATTCCTCCTTTTATTTTCACGTAAAGGGGATCCCACCATGAACACATCACCTGCTCTGCTGAATGACCAGCTTGTCGATATGGCATTCATTACTGCTTACACCCACTGCAGTGATAAATGGTTCTACAAACTCATAAGCGAAGGACGGTTTCCGAAACCGATCAAACTGGGGCGCAGCTCCCGCTGGCTTAAGAGCGAAGTGGAAGCCTGGATACAGCAACGTATAACTGACTCGCGGGGTAACTGAGTAGGTCTGCCAAAAAGAAAGGCTGTACCATCACCAGTAAGGTCTGACAGAAGTCCAAAATGGACTGAGCGGGAGTGGTTTAATGAGCTAAACCTGTTCTCAGGAAAACAAAGCTTTTTTTATGTCCTAATGGATAACCCTGGAGTAAAAATTAAGTATGATAAATATCATCCAGCCACAACCTGCAAGGTGCCGCAAGGTAATTTACGGTGATTTTAATACAGTATATATTATATATAAGGGTGTGTGATTTATATTATAACATAGGCATGTGCAATCTGAGAAATATACAGATAAGGGGGTGTAATAACTATACGGTAAGTTATATTTATAGGGGTTAACAGATACTAATAATTCAACCAGTGAAGGGGGGGGGGTGAAATGAAATTCAGTCATGTGTATTCCTCATGACGGGACTATTTACCGCACCCGGAAAAGGACGCCGCGGGGATATGATAAATAAAAACACACGTATCCCTGATAGCAGCAGTATCATTTTCATACCCTGACTTCCATTAAGCCATGATAATCACCCATCACCGTTCAGTATCCATTAAATAACAACTAGCAAGAGCATTCATTGTCACACCTCACATGAGCGGCAGCTGATACCTACCCTGCAGCATCATGTCTTTCCACCTTATGACACACAACCCTCATTCGTTCCCACATCGCTGTCATTTGCTCTGGCAGGGTCTGCACACGTCTGAAATATACCCACAGGAGCAATCGTCATGATAAGCAGTAAATTTGGCCCCCTGAACCAGAACTATATGAAACGGATGAGTGACATCATCAGCAAAGCAACAAAAGCCCATGCCAGAACCGCTGTTTTCACTTTCATACTCAGACTGCCTGAATACTGCGATATAGGCGACAGCATTGCCAGTAACCCTAATCTGAGTTCCGGATTAATGGAACGCTTCATCGGGGCGCTGAGGTCGCGCATAGCCGCCCATCAGCAACGGCGTAAGCGGGAAAAGTCTCAGGTATGTCCCACGGAGCTGAGATACTTATGGGTACGCGAGGTGGGTGAAACCAGCGGCAAAGATCACTATCACGTAGCGATATTCGTTAACAAAGATACCTTTAGAGGCTTAGGGAATTATTCTAAGGAAGAACATAACCTGGGGAGCTACATCAGCGCAGCCTGGCTAAGTGCATTAGATCTAATCGATTTCCCGGAGTACAGAACGCTGGTTACCTTCAGCAATATGCCACACTATCTGGAGATCCTTCATGTGGACTGCCAAGGGCAACAGCACCTGGCCTTATGGAGACACTTGAGCTACTTTGCCAAAGAACACACCAAGGCCTACAGCAAGGAGGACCGTTCATTTGGGGGGAGTGTAAGATAAGCCAACAGAGCGTAGGGAGTGAGGGTACATTCTGCCGTGCTGGAGATCGGTGGGGAATGTGGGTAGCGGTGAATGATGGATTATGTCACCAAAAAACAAATTATGTGACTGGTTCACAAGAAAAACCTGTTGCGTCATTTCCACTAGGTCTGTACAGACATTCCCCGCAAAAATGGTTAGTCGGTGATTTCTGCTGGAGCAGCGGTGTGCAGCTTTACTTGCAACGATGAATTTGACGCAGAGGCTGCGCCGGTGCCACCACCGAAAAGTAAGCCTTGGAAGTTTTTATCCCGCCCGCCTGATGTGCAAACGCACGCCAATGCTGATAGAGGTCCTTGATATTGAGATGAACACCTCAAATATGAACCGGCCGGAATATGTCCTACGTTTAGAGCAACTTGCGGGCAATTTAAGCGTCGCTTCATCCCTTTAGCTATGCGGTGCCCTGCGAAGGGTACTGGTCTGTTGCAATGACACATTGAATCATCTGGACACGCGCTGCTTAATTATTCCGAAGAACATCCCCCAAAGATGATCTGACATACCTTCGTTTGTCAGCAGCTGTTCTCGTGAGTTGCTACTACTATGTCCACCCATCAAGGCACGAAAACCAAGAGTCTGACCGTTATCAGCAAGGCTCAAGCTTTCGTTAAAGCTATTTCGAATAACATTCTCTTGGCTATAGCAGATGTCCCCCATTCCATGATGTTGATTGCCACGCCAGATACCACATTGACCAACCTTGCTACCGTTGATATACACCGCGCAAGTGAATGAATTCGCATCAAGCCGATGGAAATCGACGTCTAATCCAGCATGGCGTTTCTTGAGTTCATCCAGCGAGTTCTCAAAATAACGGGCTACATACTCAAAACCTTCACGTCGGGCTCTATCCTTATCAAGGTCGGTAAAGGTCTTTGGTAGAGAAAGATTGCTGGAACGTGGAGTAAGAACCGTCTCTGTTGGCTGATACACCGGATTCCCCGGAGCTGGAGAAGAGACATGCACACTCTGTTGTGGTTTTTTCGCTTCCATACTGGCAATAGCGCGAGAGACGGCATCAAAGACCTGAACATAACCTTCATCGTGGCTGGCAAATTTGGTGATGGGCTTACCGTCGATTGTCGCCGCCATAATGCTACCGAACGGTAACTGGTGCCAAGCGCATTCTCTTAAGATTACCGGAATGACCACTGCCTCAGCCCGCTTGTGACGTTCCATCGCGTTGGTCATTTCAACCTGATAGCAATAATCGGAAGCGATGAAATCGCTACTAATGAGCAATAGAATAATATCGGCTTCGGAAAAATAATGATCAATCTGGCTTTCAAATTCCAGCCCAGGATTGATACGGCGATCGTGCCATGTAGTGATCTTCCCCATCCGCTTGAGGGGCGAAAGATGTTTCTCGAGCTCATTGCGTAGTGCTTCATCTACATGGGAATAAGAAAAAACAAGGCTAGTCATAACGGTGAAGACTCCTGAGGCGCAGCAATTAACTAATTCTATTCTGCGTCAGATATGGGCAAAGGTCACTTTTATCACTATTTTTAGGGTTATTGCTTCCTCGAATCTTTTGCTGTTCAAGCACTTTAATGGCTAAGTGAACAACACCCTTCCACTGGCATTGTATCCAGTAATTTTCTTGTTTTCAGGCCTCAAATGAGGTATAAAAAACAGAAAATTCATAAGAGGCACTGCCAATGTACTCTCATAATCTCGCAAAAACTGTCGTGCTGGCTGACCCTGATGACGTCGAGTCCTATTTGCAGCCTATGGATCTAAGCCAAAGTGATCTTGGTCGTATCCTCGAACGAGGTTTATCAGGCCGTTACTCAACGACCCAAAACCACCCTGCAATTTCACGTGGGCAGTATTTTTACGGTGAGGGGGTTAGCGGCGCTCGTGAGATTCTTGCGCCAAAAGGGTACAAACGGCTATCTATCCGGAATGTTGAATTGACCGTTAGCGATAATGTTGCAATTTACCTATGTCGTGGCTGCGAGCAAACTGGGCTTCTTCATGGATACCCTGAGTCTCGCCTGAAGAAAGGTGACTTTACTTGCGATCTGATGGGGTTGATTCACAACAATACTCCAGGGCAAGGAGAGCTCAAGCTCGACGATAACCAACTTAAGTTGGATCTTGATCTACCCGAAGGCGATGTTGTCCCTCTCCTGCCGAATAAAATCGGAATGGACTTATGGTTTTTACTCTACGATTTTTATGAAATCGATGACTTTCACCGTGTAGGTATCCGTGCAGAGCTTTCTCGACCTATCTCGTACAACGATAGAAATGTAGTTAACAGCTTTTCTACGCGTTTGATACTTGATATTCACGGACCTGAGCCGATTATCCAGAGTAATGATGCACCACTATTTACGCCGGATATCGACCTCGACATTATAAAAGCAGGCTAAGTATGTACCATGTTTAATTCAGAGCGTTTGCGTATAGCAAGAGAACGAAGAGGCCTGACACAAAGAGCTTTAGCTGAAACAGCTGAATTGACCAGCAGAACGATCTCGAACTATGAGAAGGCAGGTATCTTTGACGCTGTAGCTAGTGACAGTATGGAGAAAATCTCTGCTGTTCTTGGCTATCCTGTTGAGTTTTTCCTCGACAGAGACGTCCCTTCTCTTTCTCCTGAGTCGGTTAGTTTTCGAGCAATGACTAAGCTAAGCGCACAGAAGAGAGATTCCGCGCTTGGTGCAGGGAAACTTGCCCAAGAGTTATCGATCTGGATTGAAGAACAATTTAAACTACCGAAACCCAATATTCCTGATTGTAGTTTCGATGGTTATTCGGAACCTGGTCGTGCCGCACGAGCAGTGAGAGAACACTGGGGAGTTGGTGAATTATCGATTTCAAACTTAATTCACCTTCTGGAAGCTAATGGTGTACGTGTGTTCTCGCTCGCTGAAAATTGCATTGAAGTTGATGCTTTTTCGTTTTGGATTGACGAAAAACCATTTGTTCTTCTGAACACAATGAAAACACCGGAGCGTAGCCGCTTCGATGCAGCTCATGAATTAGGTCATTTAGTTCTTCACAAACATTCGAGCAATAATGGCAGACAAGCTGAGCTAGATGCTGACCGCTTTGCATCAGCTTTTTTGATGCCTGAACGCAGTGTTTTGGCGACAGTCCCAAGAATGCCATCGCTGGATCTACTTATCTCAATGAAAAAAAATTGGAAAGTATCGCTCGCAGCTTTAGTCCGTCGCACATTCGATGTGGGTTTATCTACCGAATGGCATTATCGTCAGTTATCAATTGAGTTAGCTCGACGAGGGTATCGGACCAGCGAACCACAAGGCATGGACGATCGTGAGAGATCTCTTGTATTGGAAAAGGTGTTTTCAGCACTGCGTTCAAGTGGGGTAAAGCGTAGTACGATCCTTGAACAACTACGGTTCCCTGCAGATGAAGTAAGTGCTCTTACTTTCAGCAATAGCTTCTTTATGGGTTCCATCAATGGAGAAGGCTTATCTGAGCAAACGTCAGGTAAACGACCTCCAAATTTGAGTTTGGTTAAGTAGATTTGAATGAATATGGCAAGTTGATGCTATATTCATTCATAGCAGCTACAAATGGCCCCTGAACATTGAAAACCGCGCATACCATCAATAAACGTATGAATCACGCTACGCACATGTTCCAAAATTTTTTGGTTTCTAGTTGAGGATATCGGCAACCTGATCTTCTCGCGAGAGCCGTATATTATCGAAACTGCTATCAGGGGGAAAAAGAACAACGGAGCGACAGCATAAAAACTCTCCCCTAAACGGGAGGCATTGCCCAAAGCTCTTCAAGGTTTACATCATCACTGCTGGGCCGATGTTGCTTCAGCAGCGGGTCAATTTTCAGGATCATTGGCAGATCAAATGCCGTCCCTGTAACTACGCAACAGCCTTTAGCTAGAGTCGGGATGAGAGCCTTGGAACTGGAGTCCAAGGTACTGATAGTGTTGTCCAGTAGCATGAGGTCGCGATCGTTCACCAACCGGTGTATGAAGAAATTGTGAATCTGGGAAACAATGGTGGGTGAAATGTCGGCTGGCCGCTGACTGGAGAGAGTGAGGTAGACACCATACTTGCGCCCTTCCTTGATAATTTCTTCAAAGAGTTCAAGTCGGTAGTCTTTCCATATTTCATGCTCACGAGTGGACTGATCTGACAAGATGTTGTGGGCTTCATCAATGATAAGGTGAAGGGTTCTGCTCGGCGGACTCTTAAGGTTCTCTGCGTCTTTATGATTCGTGTAGAAATTTTTGGCGATAAGCAATGGCAAGATCTTCTTGATCTCATTCTTGCATTTCTTCAAAGAGATGACATGTAAGAGATGCGGTGGTGGTGGCACATCAACAATTTCAAGGACATTGCGAAGAGCCGAGGTAGATGATTTAGCCCTGGCAAGCACTGGCTGAATATGTTCGTATTGGGCATAGCCGAACACGATATCTGAACAAAGTTGAAGGTAACACCTCAAGATGAGTTCGTCGAACGGATCGATGCTATCTAAATTAACATGCTCATTAATGATGGGCTTAATGTTTAAGTCAAAACCATTGCCATTTGAGTTGTAGTAAGTGCCGTTGCTATGCTTGAAATACTTATCTTTATTGTAATAAATGACTCCCTTAAGATGATTCTGCAACGACTCGCAGTCAATCATCCGCGCAATTTCACGGCTCAGGTCTAACGCATCTGATTTAGCCTCACCAGTACTAAAAACTTTCTCAAAAACCTTTTCAACATACTTTTTGAGCTGCACATCTTTAAATTTATTCTTGCCAGACAGGACGCGGCGCAAGAACGGCTGCTGTGTATTGGTAGTAGCTTGGAACAGTAGACTCAGGGTTTCTACATCCCAAAAGTGAACGGCTTCAATCTTGAATTTATGCTTGGCTTTTTTAGAGTCCAGCACAGTTATCCGCTTGTCTTTGGCCAACAGAATCTGGTCTTCGGTATATTCGCCATTGAAATCAATGATAACAAACAGACTCTTGAGCTTGAGTGCTGGTAGCCTCTCGTTGAAGAGGGTCGTATAGAGTTTCGCTAGCGTATTAGACTTACCACTTCCGGTATTGCCGAAGATACCCAGATGACTATTGAATAACCGTGTCCATGGTAAGTTGATGGGCACGTTTTCTTTGAGCATAGACCCAATGGAGAAATCAGTTTTACCCTCGGACCCATAGATTTTCCCCACCATGAGCTCGCTGAGAAGGGATGCCTTATCTCTGATCATCGGCATGTATTTCACGCCTTCAAAAAACTTGTCATCCACGATGTAGCCGATGGGTCGAACATCCACCTTTCGGATGTAATGGATCTTCTCAGCTTCAGCCTCAAGCCTTTTCTCATCCAGAAACTCGCCTTCAACAAGGCAGACAATATCTATGAAGCCTCGCTGAATGGAGACGTGTTCCCTGAGTGAAACTCCCCGATATTTAATGCCTTTGTAGAAGATGGTCTCATGGTTGGAGTCTTCAAAAATGCGAAGAGAGATACGTACCCCACTGACTGCGATCACTTCACCTACTACGATATTCATAGTGTATCCTCGTCTGCAGCCGGGACCGGTGGTTCGTACTTCTCTGGCTTGAGAGAGAAGACGTGCCTGTTGAAGTTGGTGAAGTCCAACTTCATACCCTCCGGGGGTCCAATAACCTGGACGTTTTTCCATAGCTTGAATTCTTCGCGTATGCTGTTCGCGCTGTCGTCGCTATAGCAACAAATGAAGGTATGAAGTTGCGGATTGGAGAGGGAGCGTTGGATAAGCCTGAGAATGTGCTCATCTGCAAACGAAAAACCAAATGTGATGAGTATGGAGTTTGGCTTCTCAAGCTCATAGCTTAATAGTCTGAGCATTTGGTAGTAATGCTCTTCAAAGACAGTCTCGTAAAACTTCCACTTAGTGGGGTTCACGATAGGGAGCTTGTTGTATTCATCCCAGAAGGTGTCCATCTGCTCTTTGTTGAAGGACAAGTCGGGTATATCTTCAGTCTGGTTATCTTTGGTACCAAGAAACGCCGAATAATTATTTAGATTTTCGATTGTCTGTTTTGTCAAAAGGTTATTGAAATTATTGCGGTAATTGACTTCAATCTTCTCACCGCTTTTGGACCAGTAGACAGAACCATGAAGGTGAATGATGTTAAGCTGTGGGATGCCGTAGTTGCTTCGCTCAAATATTCCAGTTTGACATTGGAACGTACTGAAGTTCTTGGAATGCAAATGCTTCCTGTGAAAACCTGAGGTGCCATCGTTCACAACAAAATCATGCGAGCCCTTCATGAGAATACTATCAGCTGTATGGGTCAGGCATCCATCATAGTTAGTAGTGAAAATATTGATCTTGCGGTTGAGATCTTTCCTTCTGTCCAGAAGTCCTAAAAGAGTTGTCAAGAAAATATCATAATTCTTGAGATTTTCGTTTCCATCATCTGAGGTGATCGAACCTGGATTGAAGGTCTGAACTGGAAAAATGCACGTGTTATAGTAGTGCATAAACAAGGCGGTTCGCTTCTCAGGCCAGTTTTCAAACTTCGTGGCGAGTGTTTCAATCGTTTCCCTGCCCCCCTGAGCGTCTTTAAGGGCGAGAGCAAGAGTCGGGAACAAGTCAGCTGAAGCGCCTGAGCCAATCAGTATATTGATATTCTTATTATATACGTCCAGTGGCTCAATCGACTCAAACATACTTGCCTCTCTTATTTCGCTTCGTAGAAAATAGCATCACAGCATGGGCATGCCAAACTTTGGACTCGCTCTGTTGCTTTAGCTCAAGCGAATGCAGTGAAATTGCTCACCAACCGCCTTATTAATGATTCACATCTCTCTTAGCTACAATTTTCCCAGTAGTATTATCCATCCGGTATTGCGAGATAGTACCGTCAAGAATGTATTTAATCACAGTGAGCACTGTCGCTAAAGGTGCATGGAACCATTCTCGTGGATGATAAACGTGCCCATCTAAGCTCCGCAGTGTGAGATTGAGACGTTGCTTCCCTAAAAAACCATGAATAAGCGCTTCAAGTTTTTGGGTGTTGATATTGAAGCATTGTGTGGTCATGACAATCCGCACCGGTGCTTCAAGAAAGGTTTTATCCTTTTCCGCGTGCTTGATGCGCTCTTCGACCGTTCCTTCGGTAAAGCCAATTTTATACAAATCAGATTTATAACGTTGAAGAGCAGGTTGATTGCTATGCGTGGCAAGTACATAGACAAATCCCGTCGGAACTGGTGTCTCATCAGGTCGGATCGCATGTCCATTCAGCACAACTTTACGGCCTTCCGTATCACGAACAAGACCATGTGTAAGTGAGAGGAAAAGCATATTCAACTCAGTCCCGTTTTCGAATACCAGATGCAAACGGGCATTCCAGGGACCATATTCCTCTAACCGCTCACCAACTTTATCTACATACCCCATAACTCCATTGAGAACAAAAAAATCACCTTCATAAATTTTTAACTCATGGCGGAAGCGTACAAATGAAAATGCTCCCGTTTTCAGGCCATTTTGGACTGTATCAAACAGTGGAGCGAAGCGATGGAAATCTGGGCAAGGTTGCCGTTTTGCAATCTCATCCGGCTGTGTTTTCTTTTCATTAGGAACATGTTTTAAAGTGAAAATATCGGGTGCAGAAAATGAGAGCAACCCATCATCGTCATCTGCAAAGATATCTTCCAGTGAGGTGACCAGCTCAGATTTATCAATCACAACCGGGGGAACTGGTAATGATTCTGATGGTTCAAGGATATTCCCGGTGTTTTCACCCGAAAGCAAGCCGTGGATATCAAACGGCTGCAACACCTCATGGCATTGTTTGTTATCCCTGAGAGCTCTCAGACGTTGAGCAAGTAACGTTTCTTTAAATTCCTCCGAATCGGTTAGAGGAGGATGGCCGTGAACCACATAAAAGGCATTAATCTCTTCTAATCGACTGACAGACAGGTTAGCGGTAGGTGAATACATTTTCAGTGGTTCAACTACTAGCAAGCCCAGATCATCAGCTTCAGAAAAAATATCGTCAATGGTCGTCTTTTGACGAGGTTGAACAGGAGAAAGCCTGAGCATAAGTTACAGCTCCTGTCGCACAGCGCGCTGTTGTTTCATTTTTCGGATATAGGCCAATGCTTCAGCATAACGAACCTCTATCGCATCACTGGCATTCAGTGATGGCTCCCGCTGATGTTCATTGGCAAAGGCTTTAATTCTGGGCCAAAGCATCACTGCCTCTTCCTCAGATACCTGTGCCTGATTCGCTCTGACAGCTTCCTGAATGGTTTTTAGCATTGTCGCGGTGACTGATTTTGACAAAATCTCGTAGGCACCATGGAAAGGATTCACCGCATCAATCAAGTCAATATTCAGATTCTCAATGTTGATGAATTTATTGCCTATTTTTAAAAACTGATGGTTAACATTTAATGAGTCATTTGAATTGCCGGTTCGCTGACCTGGACTGTTATCGATAATCGCATCCGGCGGTAAATCAGCTTCATCAATAAGACCACCGCATTGACCCACAAAAAGACTCTGCAAAATACCACTGCGCACTTGTTCCAGTTCGTATTCAGTCAGGTCAGGGTGAAGCGTTTGTATCACAGATGGTAACACTACCTGAGTGATCACCTCAGGCGGTGTTGACTCGGTAATAGCCTCTTTAACAACCTGCTCGTTCGCCATTAGCGCTGCAAGGATCTCGTTTTTTCCGCCGTTAAGGATTGTCAGCACCTTGTCTGATACCGGTAATGCATGATCATCAACCAGAACTGTATTGGCAGGTAACGGCTCACCAGTCCATTGAGATCGTGGCTTAAATTGAATATTTGGAGCCATGATTTGCTCCATCAGCAACGAGGTGGTGATGGCTTTAAGCATGTTGTTTACCGATACTTTAACATCATCATCTTGAGCATCAGGCTGAGCAATAAGGTTGGTAAACTGTGCGTGAGTTTTACCTTCACAGTCTCGTGTAGCACGCCCAATAATTTGCACAATCTCTGTCATCGAGCTGCGATAACCAATGGTTAGCACATGTTCACAGAAAGGCCAGTCAAACCCCTCTTTCGCCATACCTAACGCAATAATGATATCCATATCGTCAGCAGAGTGGATATTACGCAGATACGCCTGTACTTTCGGTCTTTCCGCCGGGTTATCATCAACCAGATTCGCTACGCGCAACAATTTGCCATCGCTTTTGCGTTTCACTCGATATATACCGGTATCTGGCTCTTGCTGTTGCACCTCACCCAGCGCATCCAAGATGGCATCAACCTCGGCATGTTTATCTTTTGTGGATTCGCCGGAATTAACATTGGGAATATGGATGATAGTTTTCTTGCTAGCATCCAGAACTGAAGGTAGTGCCTTGATGTACGGACCCTGATAAAAATGGTAGCCAATGCCTAAAGATTTTAAATACTGGTATCCATTGAGCTGTTCGTAGTAGGTATAGGTCACTTTCGTGAACTGTGCTTCATCTTCGGGTTGCAGGATAGGTACGGTATCACCTCGGAAGTAAGAACCAGTCATTGCAACAATATGTGCATTAGAACCTTTCATCAGAGCATCAATCAGATTACCCAGACGGTTGTTTTCATCTGCAGAGACATGATGGAACTCATCAATAGCAATCAGGCAGTCATTAAACGATTCAACATTCAGCATATCGAAAGCAAAACGCAGGGTAGCATGAGTACAGACCAGAATGTCGTCAGGACTCGCCATAAATCGTTTAAAGGCTTTAACCTTCCCAGTCTCTCCACCACCAATACACAGATTATTTTCAGGTTTTACTTTCCAGTCAGCAAAGAAACCATACTTCGTGAGCGCTGTATCTTTAAACGAACCACCGATGGACATTTCAGGGACCGCGACAATAGCTTTGCGTAAGCCCTGATTAACAAGCTTATCCAGAGCAAGGAACATTAATGCTCTTGATTTACCCGACGCAGGTGGAGCTTTGATAAGCAGATAAGGGTTGTTCCGTTGTTCAAACGCTCGAGCCTGCATTTCCCGCATACCAAACTCATTTAGACGCGCACTTTGCCCAGTCTGCCCGTAGGTCACCTGTAAAATATTTTCCACAATGCAATCCTCTATATGCTCTGGTTGGCAGAGCGATACCTTATGCTTTAGTCAGTGATTCATAACGCTCTAACAAGCAGCTTAAACGCTCAGTGGCGTCATTGAACAGTTTGTCCCGATAGAGACGATCAACGGCCATATCCAACGCCTGATGAGCCTCAAAAAGATCAGTAGGCATCTTAAGCGGATCATATAACTCCGCCAGCGTGTTTTCAGGATAATTCTCACGCGTCAACAGCACAGTCTTTGCCAGCGCAATAATAGATTTACGCTGCGCATCGTTCGCCTCAGGCCACGGGAAGGTGTTGTAAACCACTTTTGCCGAATAACGATAATCGCTTTTTAAACGTCCTGCGACCTGTCGCATCCAGTCGTTATGCATTAATGAAGTTAGAATGGCAAACTCGTATAGGGTACCGTTGGGAAGAATATAGTTTGCATTAGTTGAAATTACATTGGCATCATAAAAGCCTATAGGAATGTAAGTTCTACGCTCTGATGAGACTCCCGGCATCAGAATGTAATCACCAGTTTTTGGTTGGCTAATCTGCATAAATAGGTGTGGCTTCTCAGCCATTTTGAGGGCTGCTGGGTGCCCTGCTTTGATTCGTAGCGATCGAATTTTTTCAATACGCTTGTGAACTTCGGGCATTTGCTGAATGTCATTTTGTGTGGCATCTAACAACCACAAACACCAACGTTCTTTGCTATTGAGGAATTCATCTGCCCCTAAAACTTTTTTAATCCAACATGAAGCTTTTGGTTCTTTTTCGAGTAAAGCATCACGTTCAGTTCTGTCCAGCAGCAAATGACCACCATCAGTAGGTTTATTGCCAAATAACAAGGTTGGAACACCGTTTACCAGCGGTTTAGTTTGCGCTACCACAGCAATATTACTTCCCTCTACTAGATAGGGGCTAATATTGCTCACATGCTTATTGTGCCATTGGCCACCAATTCTGTGGAAAAGTTGGCGAACCTTACTTCTACCTGATAGACCAACAATAACTACATGTACCGCCGCTTTGTCGCGAGCATTATTTGCCCATGTAAAGGTGGGGTAAGCGATATGAATACTCAGTCCTAGCCCGAATATGGATGGCCAAAGCGTTGCTACCTGCTCGCCCTGGCAGAGAGAGTTGGTAGCTACCAAAGCAAGCTCGGCACGGCTGTTCTGAATATACTGCCCCCCTTTCCAAAACCAACAAGCAACAAAATCCAAATAACCCAAAGATTTGAAACCACTAAACACAGCGTGCATATCAGCACGTTGTTCATCTGAACGCCCAGTTGTTCCTAAAAACGGCGGGTTACCAATCACATAAACTTCATCATCAACATCCTTTGGACATATTGTCTGCCAATCAATTTTCAGGCTGTTCCCGCTCCAAATTTTACCAGATGAACGCAGCGGTAATGCTGGTGGTGCTGAACCAATGTGTTCTTCCCACTGTTTATTTAGCTGATGCTCCGCAAGCCAGAGAGATAAACGTGCTATCTCACAGGCAAAATCATCAATCTCAATGCCGTAGAACTGGTCGAGATGGATACCGCTCATAAAAATGGATTGTGGGTCACACTGCAAAAGAGCCTGGATAACATCCATCTCCAAAAGACGCAGTTCTTTATAGGCAACAATCAAAAAGTTTCCTGAACCGCAGGCAGGATCAAATACCTTCATTTTCCCTAGGCGGAGAAGTAACCGTTTAAGGCCATTCGTATTTGTGCGTTGTTTTTCCAGCTCCGTACGCAGTGGGTCAAGAAATAGTGGCTGTATAACCTTCATTATATTGCTGTATGAAGTGTAATGCTGACCTAAACGGCTACGCTGCTCCACATCAATCACGGCCTGGAACATACTCCCAAAGATATCAGGATTAATCGCACTCCAATCCATTGCACTACATTCAAGTAATATACGCCTGCCTTTCAATCCCAACTCTGGAATAGGCTCATCGCTCGCGAACAAACCACCATTAACATATGGGAATGCAGTTAAATGAATAGGAAGTGACTGTCGTAATCCACTATTCGGTTTACTATTCATAACTGCAAACAGGTCTGTTAGAAACTGATCTAAATCGCTACCATCCTTGGTGGTGTAGTTTTTAACTGCCGAGGTGAATTGACCTTTTTCAAAGATTCCTGTGTCTTCAGCAAAAAAGCAAAACAACAAACGAGTAAGAAAAACATTAAGTGCATGAATATCTTCTGCTTTGCTTAAATCATTACGTGCCTTGATAAGGTCAAATAACTTTCCCATTTTCTCAGCGGCTTTCACATCTGCCGGATTTTCGCTATTGAGAATAGCCTTCTCCAATCCGACCAGAGGTAAGAAAAAACCGTAGTTGCGTGGCAACTCTTCAAACTCAATATCGAGACGTTCCTGTGTCAGTGTATCCCAGGCTAAAAAGCGAACAAAATTTGTCATCAGAACATAGCGGATCTTATTTTTTGCAACAGCCGTGTCGGCAATACGTTTCTCAAAAGCAGATTCGATATCATCGCTATCAGCCACTGGCTGATAGTAGAGCTTATTTTTTAATCCAACGTGTCCTGGCTCTTTCGCAACATTACGTGCCCCATCTTGCCGAATCAGGCTCAGGGTCGCTTTAGGGAACTCAAAGGCGGTTAAAAAGCCGTAGATAAATTCATTTTGCTCAGGAGTTGCTACAAGTTGCTCGAGATGTTCAAAAATCTTCGCCTGATTAACAGCCATTGTTATTCCTTAAAAAACTACAATATCCACAGAGGATGATGCACTCATTCTACTCGAAGAAACTATTATCAAGTAGTTCCAATGCGTTACCTCGGTTGCATCAAAAAATAAAAAACTTTAGCCGCCTGCCTCCACAAGTTGACAGGCTTTAATCGAAGTACTTAAGCCTGCAGCGCAAATTTAAGCATAAGACAGCCAGTTAAGACCTCGAAGACTCCAATTTCCCAAAATCAAATGGACTCCCCCTTCTGCAGATTTGCATCTAAATAGCTGCGCGGAATAGTAAATCACTTTGAGGGAACTCAGTCCGGATTGTGCGATCTGATCAATCGCTAAACATCACAAATCACCAACCGGACTGAGCAATGCCGATCATAGCACCCATTCCCCGCGACGAGCGACGGCTGATGCAGAAAGCTATCCATAAAACGCGCGATAAAAATCATGCACGCAGACTCACCGCCATACTGATGTTGCACCGGGGAGACCGTGTCAGCGATGTCGCCAGAACGCTCTGCTGCGCACGTTCATCCGTCGGACGCTGGATTAACTGGTTTACGTTGTCGGGTGTCGAAGGCCTTCAATCCTTACCCGCAGGACGTTCCCGTCGCTGGCCGTTTGAGCATATATGCGCATTGTTACGTGAGCTGATAAAACACTCTCCCGGCGATTTTGGCTACCAGCGTTCACGCTGGAGTACAGAATTACTGGCAATAAAAATCAATGAGATAACCGGCTGTCAGTTACATGCGGGAACGATTCGCCGCTGGCTGCCGTCAGCCGGGCTTGTATGGCGCAGGGCAGCACCAACCCTGCGTATCCGTGACCCGCATAAAGATGAAAAGATGGCAGCCATTCATAAAGCGCTGGACGAGTGCAGTGCAGAACATCCGGTATTTTATGAAGATGAAGTGGATATCCACCTCAATCCCAAAATCGGCGCAGACTGGCAGTTACGGGGACAACAAAAGCGAGTTGTTACGCCGGGGCAGAATGAAAAATACTACCTGGCCGGGGCTCTGCACAGCGGTACGGGCAAAGTCAGTTACGTTGGTGGCAACAGCAAGAGTTCGGCGCTGTTCATCGGCCTGCTGAATCACCTGAAAGCCAGATACAGACGGGCAAAAACCATCACACTTATCGTGGATAACTACATCATCCACAAGAGCCGTGAAACACAGCGCTGGCTGAAAGGTAACCCGAAGTTCAGAGTGATTTATCAGCCGGTCTACTCGCCGTGGGTGAACCACGTTGAGCGCCTATGGCAGGCGCTTCACGACACGATAACCCGCAACCATCAGTGCCGCTCGATGTGGCAGTTGCTGAGAAAGGTTCACCATTTTATGAAAACCGTCAGTCCATTCCCGGGAGGTAAGCATGGTCTCGCGAAAGTGTAGCGGTATTAGGCGCAGCTATTTAGGTATCATAGTCCATCACACGTACTACTTTTTTGACGGTGTTCGTGATCATCGGTTCCGGCCTGATTACGGTCACCACCCCAGCACAAACCTTCCATTATCTCACCGAAACAAAAAAACAAGTGGCTGCTGAAACCAACAGTGCCAGAACTTTCGCTCTAGCACTGTTGATCTAATTAAGAAAAATCACGTTAACTTAGACTCGGCTACCAAACTTCCCATGAACCACATCCCCACCGAATTCTAAGTTATCCACATAGTCCCCGTACCACTGCAGCATCTCCCTACGCTGCTCCAGATACTGCGCATGGTTGTAAGTGCCACGAATGGTGTTCTTATCCACATGCGCAAGCTGTAACTCGATCCACGCCGTGTTATAGCCCTGTTCATGCAGGATAGTACTCATCGTGTGTCGGAAACCGTGCCCCGTAGCCTTCCCATGATAACCAATCCTTTTCAGTACTTGGTTGATACTCGCTTCACTCATCGGTTTCGTAATGTCGTTACGGCCTGGGAAAACCAGGTTGTAACGGCCCGTCACTGCCTGGATCTCTCGCAGTGCTGCCACAACTTGATCGGATAGAGGGACCAGGTGCGGACGACGCATCTTCATCCTTTCGACCGGAACTTCCCAAACACGTTTATCGAAATCAAACTCTTTCCATTCAGCCTGGCGGAGTTCGACGGTGCGAACTCCGGTCAACATCAGAATACGAGTAGCCAGTCGGGTGATCGGGCTACCAGAATACGCGGCAAGAGCCTGTAAGAAATCAGGGAGTTCATCAGCTAACAGATGGGGATAATGGGTGGATTTAGGTGCAGTTAAAGCACTTGCCAGTTCAGAGGCCGGGTTAGTTTCAGCTCTGCCGGTGACTATGGCATAACGGAATACTTGATTGCAGGCCTGACGGATCTTACGCAGTTTATCGAGCACACCCCGCTTTTCGAGTTTACGCAGTGAGCTGAGCACTTCGAGCGGTTTGATCTCAGCAATGGGACGCTTACCAATATCAGGAAAGATGTCGTTCTCGAATGCTTCCATCAGATCTTCGGCATAGCCTTTCGACCAGTTAGGCCGCTTGTACTCATGCCATTCCAGCGCGATAGCCTTGAAAGTATTTTCGACATTGGCCTTTTGAGCCAATTTTCCTGCTTTCTTTTCCTCTCCAGGGTCACCGCCTAAAGCAATGATTTTCCGTGCTTCCTCTCGCTTCAAACGAGCATCAGCCAGAGAGATATCAGGGTAAACACCGATAGAAAGCTTCTTCTCCTTACCCAAAAAACGATACTTCAAGCGCCAGTATCTCGCGCCGTTAGGCTTCACCAACAGATACAGACCCCCGCCATCAGTGAGCTTGTATTCTTTTTCTTTAGGTTTTGCAGTATCAATCTGTCGTGCATTTAGTGGCATAAAGGGGCCCCTAATTTCCATTGAACGAGATGAGCCCCCTCAAAGGCCCCCAGATACCACTTGATTTGGGTATAACTGAGTTGACCTCGATAGAGTTCGTTACAGAAAAATTCAGTAATTTCAGGGAGTATAAGGGATAAAAAGCGAATTCAGTAGAAGTGTGTTGACTTGAAAATGGTACGCCCTACAGGATTCGAACCTGTGACCTACGGCTTAGAAGGCCGGTGCTCTATCCAACTGAGCTAAGGGCGCATAGTGATTGGGTCGGATTATACGTCCAGCGGCTCGCGCGTCAACGTTTTTGCCTCCCACGAGCAACGGAGTGCTGCCAGATTAACCAAAACCCCTTAATGCCGCTTACGCCATTCGCTTAACGACACCAGATTCCCGCCCTGTTCCGTTTCGCCTTCCAGCTCAATCCCTTGCTGTGTGAAGTGCGCATTGTACTGGTCGCGCAGCGCGTGCAGTTCCTGGCTGTCTGGCTCCAGCTGGCGCAAGAACCCCAACGCCAGCAACAGCTGCTGCCTCGAAATCAACGCTGAAAACCCAGCCCGGCTCAAAATCCCATGCCAGCGCTGAATATTTTCGTCGCTGCCATCGACAATCAGTACCTGCCAAATCAGCAGCACCGCAGCGCCATTGTGCAGATGCGTGTCGTTATCGCCCGCGATGTAGTCGGTAAACTCTTTTGCCGCCTCTTTGCCCATCAGCGACAACATCGATTCGATATGCACCGGCGGCAGTTGCAACCGTTTATTGAGCGCCTGCACCGCATGGCGCGAGCTGGCCGTCAGCAGCTGAAAACCTACCACGAACACCACCGCCAGCGTGGCGAGAATTAACCAAATCATCACGTCATCCATCTCATTCACTGCCGGGCATCATAAGCGCTAACGCGGGCGGGCGCCACGGCGAAAAATCGGGAAAGCGGCGTTGATGGCGAATCTCTACCTGACAGCCGCACGCGCTTCTGACAGAATAGGCGCCATCCCCGATCTAACCCTCTACAGATGGATTTCCTCTCTGATGGCAGCAAAAATTATTGACGGTAAAACGATTGCGCAGCAGGTGCGCCTTGAGGTTGCCGAAAAAGTACAGCAGCGTCTGGCGGCCGGTAAACGTGCGCCCGGTTTGGCAGTTGTGCTGGTGGGTGAAAACCCGGCTTCGCAGATCTATGTCGCCAGCAAACGTCGTGCTTGTGATGAAGTGGGCTTCATCTCCCGCTCATACGATCTGCCCGCTACCACCAGCGAAGCCGAGCTGCTGGAGCTGATTGATAAGCTGAATAACGACAACGAGATCGATGGCATTTTGGTGCAACTGCCGCTGCCAGCCGGCATCGATAACGTCAAAGTGCTGGAGCGCATCGTGCCGGACAAAGATGTGGATGGTTTCCATCCGTACAACGTCGGTCGTCTGTGCCAGCGCGCACCGAAGCTGCGTCCGTGTACGCCGCGCGGCATCGTCACCTTGCTGGAGCGCTACAATATCGATACTTACGGCCTGAACGCCGTGGTGGTTGGCGCATCGAATATCGTTGGCCGTCCAATGAGCATGGAGCTGCTGCTCGCCGGTTGCACCACCACCGTGACGCACCGTTTCACCAAAGATCTTCGTCATCACGTTGAGCACGCCGATCTGCTGGTGGTGGCGGTCGGCAAGCCGGGCTTTATTCCGGGCGACTGGATCAAGCCGGGCGCGGTGGTGATTGATGTGGGTATCAACCGTCTCGACAGCGGCAAAGTGGTGGGTGATGTGGAGTTCGAAGCGGCTGCTGAGCGCGCCTCGTACATCACGCCCGTTCCAGGCGGCGTCGGTCCAATGACGGTTGCTACACTGATCCAAAACACGCTGACGGCGTGTGAAGAATTTCACGACATTGAGGAGGCATAATGGCCAGTTTTTCTCTCGGTAAACATGCCCACGTAGATTTGTGCGACCTGCTGAAACTCGAAGGTTGGGTGCAAAGCGGTGCGCAGGCGAAAGCCGTGATCGCGGAAGGCGAAGTGCGCGTCGATGGCACAGTTGAAACGCGTAAGCGCTGCAAGATTGTTGAAGGCCAGAAGGTTGAGTTTGCAGGTTTTAAGATTACGGTTGTAGCGTAGTCATCCGGAAGGTCGCCATAAATGGCGACCCTACAAGACGCGAGTTTCCCCTTCAATTTGCTCCAGCTCAATGTGATTCACCGCCGTATGCTGCGCAATCAGCGTCGCCAGTTTCGGTGAATGGCTGGTGATCCACAGTTGGCTGAACTGGCTGGCTTCGGCAATCAGGCGCGCCAGTGCCGGCAGCAGATCTTCATGCAAACTGTTCTCCGGTTCATTTAGCGCCATAAACGCCGGCGGACGCGGGCTGAGCAGCGCCACCACTAAGCAGAGAAAGCGCAGCGTGCCATCAGAGAACTCAGCGCTCTCCAGCGGACGCAAAATTCCACGCCGTGACATCAGCATTTGGAAACGCCCATTCTGCACATCCACGTGAAATTCCGTGTCTGGGAAGGCTTCGGCCATCACTTCCAACAGTAATTCCGAATGACCACGTTCAACGATAGTGGCCCAAGCCGCCGCCAGATTGCTGCCATCGTGGCTCAGCACCGGCGCGCGTACGCCAATCTGCGGCACGCGAATCGGCGAACCGGGCCACACAGCAAATTCATGATAGAAACGCCACTGACGCAGCCTTTCGCGCACCTGCGAAAGCTCAGGATAAAGATGCGGTTCGCCCAGTTGCCCAAACAGCGACTCTTCGGGATGCAGCACCGCCGGATAGGTTACGCGCTCGCCTTGCACGTTATGCAAAAAGGCGGTCTGATTTTGCCGCTGCATGATGCAGGAGGAAGGACGCCGCCGTTGGCCGCTCATCCATAAACGCTCCTCTTTCACCAGCGGATCGAGATTGAACATGCTGGTGACGAGCGGCTCAGGAAAACCGATATCGAGCTGATAATCCATATCGTCCATCACTACCGCCAACGCCAGACGTTTGGGATCGTGCCGACGATCGCCGCGCCGCAATCCGCCCGCCCACATCGCTTTCTGGATGCCGCCCTCTTCCGCCAGCGCCAGCGCTAAGCGTCCGCTAGCCGCTTCGTGCAGCAATCGCACCGCTTTATACAGGTTGGATTTGCCGCAGCCGTTCGGGCCGCTCACCACGTTAAGCTGCTGCAACGGCAGCGTCAGGTCGCGTACCGAGCGGAAGCCGTGAATATGAATCTGTTCAATCGCCATAATAAAAAAGGGCGATTTCTCGCCCTCTCCGGTTATTTGCGTCGCCAGCTGGAACCTTGCGGCCCATCCTCAACGATCACGCCCAACTCATTGAGCTTGTCGCGCGCCACATCCGCCTGCGCCCAATCTTTGGCTGCACGCGCATCGGAACGGGCTTTCACCCAATGCTCGATTTCCGCCACTTCATCGTCATTTACCTGCGCACCGCTTTGCAGGAACTGCTCGGGATCCTGCTGCAAAATGCCCAGCACGTTAGCGATTTGGCGCAGTTTGGCGGCCAGCGCATCAGCGGAGGCTTTGTCTTCGGTCTTCAGACGATTCACTTCACGCGCCATGTCGAACAGCACTGAATAGGCTTCCGGCGTGTTGAAGTCGTCATCCATCGCGGTACGGAAACGCGCTTCAAACTCTTCGCCACCCGCCGCTGTGGCGTTGGCATCGGTGTGACGCAGCGCGGTGTACAAGCGCTCCAGCGCCGCACGCGCCTGATTGAGGTTATCTTCGCCGTAGTTGAGTTGGCTGCGATAGTGGCCCGACATCAGGAAGTAACGCACGGTTTCGGCATCGTAGTGCTGCAACACATCGCGCACGGTGAAGAAGTTATCCAGCGATTTCGACATCTTCTCGCGATCAACCATCACCATGCCGGAGTGCATCCAGTAATTCACATACGGACCATCGTGCGCACAGGTGGATTGCGCCACTTCATTTTCATGGTGCGGGAACATCAGATCCGAACCGCCGCCGTGAATGTCGAAATGGGTGCCGAGCTGTTTGCAGTTCATCGCCGAACATTCGATGTGCCAGCCTGGACGGCCGTTGCCCCACGGCGAGTTCCACGCCGGTTCGTCCGCTTTAGACATCTTCCACAGCACGAAGTCCATGGGATTACGCTTCACATCGGCCACTTCTACGCGCGCCCCGGCTTGCAGCTGATCGAGATCCTGACGCGACAGCACGCCGTAAGCTTTGTCGCTCAGCACGTCGAACATCACGTCGCCGTTGTCCGCTACGTACGCGTGCTTACGTTCAATCAGCGTGCCGACCAGCTCGATGATCTCATCGATATGGCGCGTCGCGCGCGGTTCCAGATCCGGCGGCAGAATACCGAGCGCAGCGAAATCGTTGTGCATTTCGGCGATCATGCGGTTGGTCAGCGTTTCGATGCTTTCACCGTTTTGATTGGCACGTTTGATGATTTTGTCATCGATATCAGTGATGTTACGCACATACTTCAGCTGATAGCCCACGTAACGCAGATAGCGCGCCACCACGTCGAATGCCACAAAAGTACGCCCATGGCCGATATGACAGAGGTCGTAAACCGTGATACCACACACGTACATACCGATTTGACCGGCATGGATGGGTTTGAATTCCTCTTTCTGTCGACTCAAGGTGTTATAAATCTTTAGCATTGAACGGTTCCGTTTATTTACGTGTGCGGGAATAGAACTATCAAAAATCTTGCTGTTTATTGCGTCAAGCCAACCAGTTATCACTGTATTCAATGACTGCACATTCCGTAGCGGCGCGATTTATCGCGCAATAAATTGCGCCGCTACGGAATGCGCGCGCTGTGAGAACGGTTTTCATCTCTTAACTGACAAACATCAAGCCGGTTATTGTGCCGTATTTTTCTGACTTGTGCATCGCTCGCTTGCCAACTGCCGTCCGGTTACTGACGCGTTATTGGAAATTGTGATATAAGAAGCGTCTACAAAAATGCCTCGCCGCCTTGCAGGCGCGGCAACTGATACTGACGACAACCTTGACAGGAAGAAAATAATGGTCACTTTCCAGACGAACCATGGCGATATCGTAATTAAAACTTTCGATGACAAAGCGCCGGCTACCGTGAAGAACTTCCTGGAATACTGCGCAGAAGGTTTTTACGATAACACTATCTTCCATCGCGTAATCAACGGTTTCATGATTCAGGGCGGCGGTTTTGAGCCTGGCATGAAGCAGAAAGACACCAAAGCAGACATCCGCAACGAAGCGAACAACGGCCTGAAGAACACCAAAGGCACCCTGGCGATGGCGCGTACTCAGGCTCCACACTCTGCAACTGCCCAGTTCTTCATCAACGTGGCAGACAACGACTTCCTGAACTTCCGTGATGAAAGCCTGCAAGGCTGGGGTTACTGCGTGTTCGCTGAAGTGGTTGAAGGCCTGGACGTGGTTGAGAAAATCAAAGCGGTGAAAACGGGCCGCAGCGGCATGCATCAGGACGTTCCGGTTGAAGATGTTGTCATCCAGAAAGTGACTGTTAGCGAGTAATGTCGCGCACGCTGTTTATCGCAGATCTGCATCTGTGTCATGAAGAACCGGCAATTACTGCCGGTTTTCTGCATTTTTTGCAGGGAGAAGCGCGTTCCTGCGATGCGCTTTACATCCTCGGCGATCTGTTTGAAGCCTGGATCGGCGACGACGATCCTAATCCGCTGCATCAGCAAATCGCTGCGGCGCTCAAAGCCTTGCCGGTACCGAAATTCTTCATCCACGGTAATCGCGACTTCCTGCTCGGCCAGCGTTTTGCCGCTGCTTCAGGCATGACGCTGCTGCCGGAAGAAAAGGTGCTCGATCTCTACGGACATCGCGTGTTGATCATGCACGGCGATACCTTGTGCACCGACGATGAAGGCTATCAGCGATTCCGCGCCAAAGTGCATCAGCGCTGGCTGCAGCGTCTGTTCCTCGCGTTGCCGCTGCGTCTGCGCATGCGCATTGCCGCACGCATGCGCAATGGCAGCAAGCAGGCGAATCAGCACAAGTCGGTCAGCATCATGGACGTCAATCAGTCCGCGGTGGAAGCCGCGATGACGCGCCAGCAGGTGCCGATTCTGGTTCACGGCCACACGCATCGTCCCGCCATTCACGCCTTCCCGCTGCACGGCGAAAACGCCCAGCGCGCGGTGCTGGGTGCCTGGCATGAGAACGGATCGATGATTCAGCTTGATACCAGCGGCGTAAGCCTGATCGAATTCCCCTTCTGAAATCCGGGCATCAATGCCCGTTTTCCGCCTACGCAACCGTTTTCCTTGCTGCCATCTCATGCTATTCTCTGTGCCCTTCTTCGCCTGCCCGCCCGGCCAGGTTCGTTTGCATATTCACAGGAGTTGACCGCATGTCATCCAACGCCGCCCCGGCCCGTATCGCCATTGTCATGGGTTCCAAAAGTGACTGGGCTACCATGCAGTTCGCCGAGGAAATTCTTAACAGCCTGGATGTTCCCTTCCACGTTGAAGTGGTCTCAGCTCACCGTACGCCCGACAAACTGTTTAGCTTCGCGGAAACCGCAGCCGACAACGGTTTTCAGGTGATCATCGCCGGTGCAGGCGGTGCTGCCCATTTGCCGGGCATGCTGGCCGCGAAAACGCTGGTGCCGGTGCTGGGCGTGCCAGTGCAAAGCGCGGCGCTGAGCGGCGTCGATAGCCTCTACTCCATCGTGCAGATGCCGCGCGGCATTCCGGTGGGTACGCTGGCGATTGGTAAAGCGGGTGCTGCCAACGCCGCCCTGCTGGCGGCACAGATTCTGGCGATCCACGACAGCGCGCTGTCAACGCGCATCGCCAACTGGCGTCAAACGCAAACTGATGAAGTGCTGAACAACCCGGATCCGCGGGAGGACGCATGAAGCCGGTTTGCGTATTAGGAAATGGTCAGTTAGGCCGCATGCTGCGCCAGGCGGGTGAACCGCTCGGCATCGCGGTGTATCCGGTGGGCCTGGATGCGGAACCTTCTGCGCTGCCGATCGCCGAAAGCGTGATCACCGCTGAGATTGAGCGCTGGCCGGAAACCGCGTTAACCCGCGAACTGGCGAGCCATCCGGCATTTGTGAATCGCGATATCTTCCCGCGTCTGGCCGATCGCCTGACGCAAAAACAGCTGCTGGATCAGCTGAACCTCGCTACCGCGCCGTGGCAGCTGCTGGCCGATAAAGCCGAGTGGCCAAACGTGTTCAGCACCTTGGGCGAACTGGCGATTGTGAAGCGTCGTACCGGCGGCTATGACGGCCGCGGTCAGTGGCGTTTGCGCGCCAACGAAACCGATGCGCTGCCCGATGAGTGCTACGGCGAATGCATCGTTGAGCAAGGCATTAATTTCAGCGGCGAAGTGTCGCTGGTCGGTGCGCGCGGACACGATGGCAGCACGGTGTTTTATCCGCTGACGCATAATCTGCATCAGGACGGCATTCTGCGCACCAGCGTGGCGTTCCCGCAGGCCGATGCCGCACAGCAACAGCAGGCTGAAGCGATGCTCAGCGCCATCATGCATGAGCTGAAGTATGTTGGTGTGATGGCGATGGAGTGTTTCATTACGCCAGAAGGTTTGCTGATCAATGAGCTGGCACCGCGCGTGCACAACAGCGGCCACTGGACGCAGAATGGCGCGTCAATCAGCCAGTTCGAGCTGCATCTGCGTGCGGTACTGGGTCTGGCGCTGCCGCAACCGGTGGTGTTTGCGCCGTCGGTGATGGTGAATCTGATTGGTACTGATGTGAATCTGGCGTGGCTGCAGCAGCCGCTGGTACATCTGCATTGGTACGACAAAGAGGTACGCGCCGGCCGCAAGGTTGGGCATCTTAATCTGACCGATAGCGATCACGCGCGTCTGGTATCAGCCTTGAATGCGCTGGTGCCGCTGCTGCCGGAAACGTATGCAAGCGGGATTGCGTGGGCGGTTGAGAAGCTCTGATTAACCAGGTCGCCATAAATGGCGACCCTACGTGGTTTGGTGTGATTTTCGTAGGGTGCGCATTCATGCGCACCGGGTTACCCCACCATCTTCATCGCCACATGGCTCCAGCGATTCAGATGCGTAATCTGGAAACCATGCGCCTTAAACAGCGCATCCAGCGACGCTTCAGAATGAATCGTAATATGCCCATTACGCGGCGCGATATACCAATCATTCATTCCCAAATGGCTCACTTCATCCGTGGTGCCGGTACTAAAGAAAAACACCCCGCCCTTTTTCAAAAATCCTGACACTTCTGCCAGCGTTTTATGCGGATCGGGTGTGTGCTCAAACACTTCAAAACTGGTCATAAATTCATACGAATTCAGTTCCGGATACTCGCCCGGCACAAACGGATCCCACGCCACCATATCAATGCCCACTTCCTGCATTAAACGCGCCAGCGTCCCGGTGCCGCCGCCGTAATCCAGCATCTTTTTGCCGTGATAGCGTTTAAATAAAGCCAATATCAAATCACGGTTTTTGCTAGGACGATCAATCTCATAGGCGGGATCAAACTCAGCATATCCTTCGTTATACACATGCTGCGCATAATCCGCTGGCGTCCAGTCATCAAACGCATGGGTATACACCAAACCGCAGCTTTGGCACTGATGGTAATAAATCGGCACGCCGGTTAGCGGAAACACGTAGCGACTGGCATTTTGCGCATAGCAGGCAGTATTGAAATCGGTCACGCCATACAGCGTGGCTTCGCCCTGGCAGACTTTACAGCAGCCGATTTCAACAACGGATTTGACGATAAGTGGAGATGACATGTTGAGCCTTAAATAAGTCTGGTCTGCTTTCATGAGTCGACTCACACAGACCAGAACTTAAATTTAAGACAAAACCGTTTTGCTTATCCGGCGCTAAAGCTTCTGAACAGTGCCTTCTGTTTTAACAACCGAATCCCCAGCCAGGCACCGCACAGCGATAACAGCAGCGCGCCGCCGATCGGCAAGGCGATCCACAACGTCCAGTCTGGCTGCCACGGGAAATCGAAGATCTTGCGCTGCAAGCCCCACAGCGCCGCTTCCGCGCCCAGCGCCGCCGCAATCCCCGACACCACGCCAAGCAGCGCAAACTCACACCATAAGGTGCCGCGCAACAGGCGCTTGCTGGCACCGAGCGTACGATAGACCACCAGCTCCTGCCGACGCTGACGCATGCCAACCTGGATCTGCGCCAGCAGCAGCAGCACGCCGCACACCGTTACCAGCACCACCATCACTTCCAGCGCCTGGCTCACCTGCGTCAGCACCTGGCCGATTTGGCGCATCATGCTGCCGATATCCAGCAGGCTCAGCGTCGGGAATGCGCGATTAAGCTGCGCCAGCAGCGCCGGATTGCTCTCCATGCGGAAGCTGGTCAGCCAGGTTTGCGGCTGTTGATCGAGCGCGCCCGGCGGGAAGATAAAGAAGAAGTTCGGCCGCAGACTCTCCCAATCCACCTTGCGCAAGCTGGTGATTTTGGCGCTGAACTGCTGCGTATCGCCGCTGAAGGTTAAGCTATCGCCGAGCTTCACGCCCAGACGATCCGCCAGCTCCACTTCCATCGACACTTCACCGGCTTGCGGCGGCCAGTTACCGGATATCAGCGGATTGTGATCCGGACGCTCCGCTTGCCACGTCAGATTCAGTTCACGATTCAGTGCGTTATCCAGCTTGGGATCGGCCTCTTTGCCGTTCAGCTCGGTGAGACGCGCACGCACAATCGGGTAGAAGGTTTCCGGCTTCAGCTGATGTCCGGTCAGGAAGTCGCGCACCTGCGGCACCTGCTCTTTGGTGATGTTCAGCAGGAAATAGTTCGGACTGTCCGGTGGCAGTTGCTGTTGCCAGCGATCCAGCAGATCGCCGCGCATCACCAGCAGCAGTGCCAGCAGCATAAATGACAGCGAAAACGCCGCCAGTTGGCTGAGCGTCATCGCCGGTTGACGCAGCAGACGGTTAATCGCCAGGCGCAGCGCCAGATTGCGCACCACCAGCCGACGCAGCAGCAGCAAGGTGCCCCAGCCAAGTAACGCCAGCAGCAGCGCCAGCATCACCACGCCCGCCAGCAGCGCCCACAGCATTTTGCTGCCGCCCATCAGCAGCGCCAGTAAGCCAATCACCACCAGCGCCATTGCCGGCAGATAGATTCGCAGCGGCCAGACGTTCGCCACCGCATCCCGCCGCAGTACGCGCAGCGGTTGCGTCGCCATCAGCAAGCGATATGGACGCAAACCCACCAGCAGCGAAATCACAAACATCGCGCCAATCGCCCACAGCCACGGCCAGAAACTCGCCGCTGGCAGCGCGCCCGGCAGCACCGGTTTCAGCATCAGCAGCAGGATCACTTCAATGCCCTGCCCCAAGGCGCTACCGACTATCGCCGCCAGCAGCAGCACCGCCAGCCATTGACCGATGATCAGCCGCTGCAGCGCCTTGCGCGTTGCGCCCAGCGTTTTCAGCACCGCCACCAAATCGTAGCGGCTGCGGCAGTAATGACTCATCGCCACCGCCACCGCAGCAATCGCCAGCATCAGCGTCAGCAAGGCCGAAAGCAGTAAAAATTGCTGCGCGCGCTGCATTGAGCGGCCCAGCGCATCTTCCGAATTATCCACGCTGATCCAGCGCTGATCGGCTTTCAGCTGCGGCTCGATCCAGCTGTCATAGCGCGCCAGCGGTGCCGGATCGCCGGAGAATTTATAGCGCCAGCTCAGGCGACTGCCCGGCTGCACCGCGCCGGTTTTCTCTACGTCTGCCAGATTCATCAGCAGACGCGGCGCGGTCTGGAACGGATTAAAGCCGCCATCCGGCTCCTGAATCACTTCCCCGGCAATGCGCAGCGTGGTGTCGCCGACATCCACGCTGTCGCCCACTTTCAGATTCAGCAGCGCCAGCAAACGCGGCGCAGCTAACACCGTGCCCGCTTGTGGACGTAAGCCCGGCGGATCGGTTTGCAACGTGCCGAACATCGGATAGGCGTTATCCACCGCTTTAACGTCCGCCAGCTGCGGCGTCTCTTGCGCGAAAGTCATGGTCATAAAGTGCAGCTGGCTGCTGACCGAGAGACCTTCGTCACGCGCTTTGTTAAGCCACGCTTCCGGCGCTGGCGCGGTGGTACGCAGGGTGCGATCGCCCGCCATAAAGTCGCGGCTCTGCTGGCTCAAGCCTTTTTCCATGCGATCGCTGATCGAGCCAAGCGCCAGCACGCAGGCCACCGCCAGCGTGAGCGCCAGCCAGACAATCAGCAGCGAGGGCGAACGCCACTCGCGCCAGAACCAGCGCCAAATCATGATTCCTCCCACAACTTGCCGTCGCGCAGCCGTAAGCGACGGTCGCAGCGCGCCGCCAGTTGTTCATCGTGCGTCACCAGAATCAGCGTGGTGGCAAAATCGCGGTTGAGGGAGAACAGCAGATCGGCGATGCGATCGCCGGTTTTACGGTCGAGGTTGCCGGTGGGTTCATCAGCAAACAGCAAACCGGGACGACCGCTAAAGGCACGCGCCAACGCCACACGCTGCTGCTCGCCGCCCGAAAGTTGGGCCGGCAGATGGTGCAGACGATCTTTCAAACCCAGCACCGTCAGCAGTTCCACCGCCTGGCTGCGACTTTCGCGATCGCTGTCGCCACGCAGCAACGCCGGAAGCTGCACGTTTTCCAGCGCGTTCAGCGTCGGCACCAGCATAAAGGATTGAAACACAAAGCCCACTTCGCGCGCGCGCAGCGCCGCACGCTGCTCTTCATTCATGCTGTGCAGCGGCTGGCCAAGCAGATGCACTTCGCCGCTGCTGCCATCGTCCAGTCCGGCCAGAATGCCCAGCAGTGTGGATTTGCCAGAGCCGGACTCGCCAATCAGGGCGATGGTCTCAGCTGGTTTGACAACCAGCTCAACTCCGGTAAGGATGGTCAGCTGATGCTCTCCCTGACCGACGGACTTAGTAAGATGATGAACTGCAACAATGTTTTCCGCTGGCATTATCCCTTCCTGTTGTTATTGCTTCTGCTTGTGTCCCGACTCGCCGCCGCCGATACCTTACTGGTGTTGGGCGACAGCCTGAGCGCCGGGTATCGCATGTCAGCCACGGCGGCCTGGCCCAGCCTGCTGAATAAAGAGTGGCAACAGCAGCCCAAAGTGGTCAACGCCAGCATCAGCGGAGATACCGCAGGACAAGGGCTGGCGCGTTTACCGGGCCTATTAAAACAGCATCAACCCCGCTGGGTGTTAATCGAATTGGGCGGTAACGATGGCCTGCGTGGTTTCCCGCCGCAGAATATCGCCGCGGATCTGACCAAAGTGATCGACGAAGTGAAAGCCGCTAAAGCGCAGCCGCTGCTGATGCAGATTCGTCTGCCGGCTAATTATGGACGTCGTTATACGGAAGCGTTTAGCGCGATCTATCCGCGCCTGGCACAGCAGTACGACATTCCTCTGGTGCCCTTCTTTATGGAGCAGGTCTACCTGAAGCCGGAGTGGATGCAGCAGGATGGAATTCACCCCAATCCGGATGCTCAGCCGTTTATCGCCAACCTGATGGCGACCGAACTGGCCCCGCTAGTAAAGCATGATTAATGCAGGCGTGTGATTTTTAACGGGTAAAGAAATGCAAAAAACAATTCTCATCACCGGCTGCTCCAGCGGCATTGGTTTGGTCGCCGCGAACGATCTTTTGTCACGCGGCTATCGCGTGCTGGCCGCCTGTCGCCGCGCCGACGATGTGGCGCGCATGGAAGCGCTGGGATTTACTGGCGTGCAGCTGGATTTGGATGATGCCGCCAGCGTCGATGCCGCCGCCGACCGCGTGCTGGAACTCACCGATCATCGCCTGCACGCGCTGTTTAACAACGGCGGTTTTGGTCAATATGGGCCGCTCAGCAGCGTCTCGCGTCAGCAGCTCGAGAAGCAATTTTCCACCAACCTGTTTGGCACTCATCAACTGACCATGCGCCTGCTGCCCGCGCTGCAAGCCAGCGGCAACGGGCGCATCGTCAATACCAGCTCGGTGCTGGGACTGATCTCCACGCCGGGGCGCGGCGCCTATGCCGCCAGCAAATGGGCGCTGGAAGCCTGGAGTGATGCGCTGCGTCTCGAAGTGCGCGACTCTGGCGTGCGCGTCAGCTTGATTGAGCCCGGCCCGATTAGTACCCGTTTCACCGATAACGTGCATCAGGGCCAGCAGGATAAACCGGTGCGCAATCCGGGCATCGCCGCGCGTTTCACTCTGCCGCCGGAAGCGATTTTACCGAAGCTGCGCCACGCGTTAGAGAGCAAACATCCGCGTCTGCGCTATCCGGTGACGCTGGTGGCCTGGGCGATGAGCCTGCTGAAACGCCTGCTGCCAGGTTGGATACTGGATCGCATTTTGCGCAGCAACTAAGCTGCAACGCAGAATCAAACTTGAACCGGGGCAGCTTGCCCCCATATCCTCAACACACTTTCTGACAAGAGACGTATTCATGTCACACGCTTTGATTATCGACATCAACGAATCCAACCTGCAGCAGACCTTAGAACAGTCGATGCAGCTGCCGGTGCTGTTTTATTTCTGGTCCGAACGCAGTCAGCACTGTCTGGAACTGACGCCGGTGCTGGATCGCCTGGCGCAGGAGTATGCCGGTCAGTTTATTTTGGCGAAGCTGGATTGCGATAAAGAGCAGATGGTGGCATCGCAGTTTGGCCTGCGCTCGATCCCAACCGTTTATCTGTTCCAGAACGGTCAGCCGGTTGACGGCTTCCAGGGACCGCAGCCGGAAGAGGCGATTCGCGCTCTGCTGCAAAAAGTGTTGCCGCGTGAAGAAGAAGTTAAAGCGCAGCAGGCGATGCAATTGATGCACGAAGGCAAACCGCTGGAAGCGCTGCCGCTGCTGAAAGACGCCTGGCAGCTGAGCAACAAAAACAGCGAAATTGGCTTCCTGCTGGCAGAAGTGTTGATCACCCTGAGCCGCAGCGACGAAGCAGAAACCGTGCTGGATGCGGTGCCGCTGCAGGATCAGGACACGCGTTATCAGAGCCTGATCTCGCAAATCGACCTGTTAAAGCAGGCCGCCGATACGCCCGAAATTCAGCTGTTGCAGGAGCAGTTAGCCAGCGATCCGACCAATGCCGAGCTGGCTGCTAAACTGTCGTTACAGCTGCATCAGGTTGGCCGCAACGAGGAAGCGCTGGAGTTGTTGTTCAGCTTCCTGAAAAGCGATCTCAGCGTCGGTGACGGCCAGGTGCGTAAAATGTTCCAGGAGATTTTGGCCGCACTCGGCACCGGCGACACCCTCGCCACGCGCTATCGCCGCCAGCTTTACTCGCTGCTGTACTGATCGGTACCGCGCGTTAAACGGGCCGAACGATTCGGCCCGACAATCTGACAGCCAGGAGGTTATATGTTAACGGTTATTCCCGTCATCATTGTGCTCGCACTCGTTACCGTGTGGGCCGGTGTAAAAATTGTTCCACAGGGCTATCAGTGGACGGTGGAGCGCTTTGGCCGCTACACCAAAACGCTGGCGCCCGGCCTCAATTTGCTTGTACCGTTCATGGATCGCGTTGGTCGCAAAATCAATATGATGGAACAGGTGCTCGATATCCCTTCGCAGGAAATCATCTCCAAAGACAACGCCAACGTCACCATTGATGCGGTGTGCTTTATCCAGGTTGTCGATCCAGCGCGCGCCGCCTATGAAGTCAGCAATCTTGAACTCTCGATCCTGAATCTGACCATGACCAATATCCGCACCGTGCTCGGCAGCATGGAGCTGGATGAGATGCTGTCGCAGCGCGACAACATCAACACGCGTCTGCTGCATATCGTCGATGAAGCCACCAATCCGTGGGGCGTGAAAATCACCCGTATCGAAATCCGTGATGTGCGCCCGCCGCAGGAATTGATTGCCGCGATGAACGCGCAGATGAAGGCGGAACGTACCAAACGCGCCGACATCCTTGCCGCCGAAGGGGTACGTCAGGCGGCGATTTTGCGCGCCGAAGGTGACAAGCAGTCGCAGATCCTCAAAGCGGAAGGCGAACGTACCTCGGCCTTCCTGCAAGCCGAAGCGCGCGAGCGTCAGGCGGAAGCGGAAGCCACGGCGACGCGCATGGTCTCCGAGGCGATAGCTGCCGGTGATATTCAGGCGGTGAACTACTTCGTGGCGCAGAAATACACCGACGCGCTGCAAAAAATCGGCGAAGCCAACAACAGTAAAGTGGTGATGATGCCGCTGGACGCCAGCAGCCTGCTCGGTTCAATTGCCGGTATCAGTGAGTTGCTGAAGGAGAGCCGGACGGAGCGCAGACCATGATCCTGATGGAGCTGATTGCGCATCCACACTGGTTCTGGCTGACGTTGGGCGGCCTGCTGTTGGCCGCCGAAATGCTCGGCACCAGCGGTTATCTGCTGTGGAGTGGCTTAGCCGCCGTCGCGGTGGCGCTGATTGAATGGCTGTTTCCCATCTCATGGACCAGTCAGGGCATTGTATTTGCGGTGATGACGCTGCTGAGCGCGTTCTTCTGGCATCGCTGGATGCGCTATCGCGAATCGTCGCAGGTCGCCAACACGCTTAACCAGCGCGGCAACCAGTTAATGGGCATGCAGCTGACGCTGGATAACGCGCTGAAAAACGGCCTTGGTCATGTGCGCATTGGCGACAGCAGCTGGCGCGTGCAAGCAGATAGCGATCTGCCGGCGGGCACGCCAGTTATAGTCACCGGCGTGGTCGGCATTACGCTGATGATTCAGCCGCGCTTTCCATCGGCGTGATGGCAGCAACCGGCCAGGTGATTGATGATCGGGCACTCTGCGCTGTCATCGCCGGGGCAAGCCTCCGCCAGTTCCAGCAAGCGCGCGCGCATCGCATGTAACTCTTCGATGTGCGCAGCAATCTCGTCGGCTTTCTGCAAGGTGCGCGCTTTAACATCGGCGCTGTGGCGCGCGGGATCGTTGAACAGCGTCACCAATTCCCGGCACTCTTCCAGCGTAAAACCTACCTGACGCGCCTGACGCAGCAGATTCAGCTCATCAATATGATGCGCCGCGTAATGGCGATAGCCATTGTCACCGCGCGACGGCGGCGTCACCACGCCCTTCTCTTCGTAGAAGCGAATCGCTTTGCTGGTGAGCCCGGTTTTTTTTGCCACATCGCTGATGTTCATCTTTCCCCCTTGACCTTCCATTCAGGGGAAGGTTTAGGCTGTAGTTCTAATGCAAATTTTGCATGCAGTCAAAATCATTAGCCTGAGGAGTACACCATGTCACATACCCAACTGCTGGCGCTGGACGGCTTGTCCTGCGGCCACTGTGTTAAACGCGTCAAAGAAGCGCTGGAGCAGCGCAGCGATGTTGAACAGGCGGACGTCACGCAGCAAGAAGCGCGCGTGACCGGTGCGGCGAGCGCCAGCGATCTGATCGCTACGGTTGAACAAGCCGGTTATCACGCGGTGCTGAAAGACGGCGCAACCAGCCCAAAGCCTGATCCGTTGACAGCTACAGAGCCGCCGCCGGAGGCGCTGACAACGGAGTCGCAACCGGCACCATCCACTGAAGCTGAGCTTCCTGTGCATCATTTACTGATTGGCGGCATGAGCTGCGCCAGCTGCGTGAGCCGCGTGGAACAGGCGCTGCAAAAGGTGCCGGGCGTCAGTCAGGCACGCGTCAATCTCGGTGAGCGCAGCGCGCTGATATTGGGCGATGCAAACGCCGAAGCGCTGGTGAGCGCGGTCGATCAGGCCGGTTATTCCGCCGAAGTGATCGAGGATGAACAAACCCGACGCGAACGCCAGCAGGTCAGCGCGCAGCAAGCCATGCGCCGTTTTAGCTGGCAATCGGCGCTGGCATTGCTGCTCGGCGTGCCGATGATGATTTGGGGCATGCTCGGCGACAACATGATGCTGAGCGCAGATAACCAAACGCTGTGGCGCACGCTCGGCATGATTACCTTGCTGGTGATGGTGATGGCCGGTGGGCACTTCTATCGCAGCGCGTGGCGCAGTTTACGTCACGGCACCGCCACCATGGACACGCTGGTGGCGCTGGGAACCGGCGCGGCGTGGCTCTATTCGATGAGCGTCGCCCTTTGGCCCGAATTCTTCCCGCATCAGGCACGTCATCTCTATTTCGAAGCCAGCGTGATGATCGTTGGCCTGATCAATCTCGGCCATGCGCTGGAGCAGCGCGCACGCCAGCGCGCCTCGAAGGCGCTGGAACGATTACTGGATTTAACCCCAGCGCAGGCGCGGGTGATCAGCGATCAGGGTGAAATGCTGCTGCCGCTCAGCGAGGTTCAGTCCGGCATGACGCTGAAGCTGGTCACCGGCGATCGCGTACCGGTGGACGGTGAGGTCGCCAGCGGTGAAGCCTGGCTGGATGAAGCGATGCTGACAGGCGAGGCAGTGCCGCAGGCCAAACAGCCGGGCGATAAAATCTTTGCGGGTACGCTGGTGCAAGACGGCACGCTGCACTTTGTGGCGCGCGCCACCGGCAGCCACACCACGTTGGCGCGCATCATCAATCTGGTGCGGCAGGCGCAAAGCAGCAAACCGGATATTGGCCGGCTGGCGGATCGCATCTCCGCGGTATTTGTGCCGGTGGTAGTGGCGATTGCGCTGCTGAGCGGGGTGATTTGGTATCTGGCGGGTCCGCAGCCACAGCTGGCTTACACGCTGGTGATTGTGACCACGGTGCTGATCATCGCCTGCCCTTGCGCTTTGGGTTTAGCCACGCCGATGTCGGTGATTGCGGGCGTCGGGCGCGCCGCAGAGTTGGGCGTGCTGGTGCGTGACGCCGATGCGCTGCAGCGGGCCAGCGAAGTCGATACCATTGTGTTTGATAAAACCGGCACCCTGACGCGCGGCACGCCGCAGGTCAGCGATGTGGTGCTATATGGCGAGTGGAATCGCGAGCAGGTGCTCAGCGCGGCGGCGCAGATGGAGCAAGGCTCGAGCCATCCGCTCGCCAAAGCGATTCTTGAGGCTGCGCCTGCGGTGAGCACCGAAGCGGTTAAGCAATTTCGTACAATACGCGGCAAAGGCATCAGCGCTACAGTTGCCGACAGAATGCTGCTGCTGGGAAATCAGGCGCTGCTGGATGAGCAGCAAATTGATTATCGCGCCGCGCAGGATGATATCGCGCGCTTCGCCGCACAAGGCGCAACGCCGGTGCTGCTGGCCGACAATCAGCAGCTGCTGGGATTGATCGCACTGCGTGACAGCTTGCGTCCCGAGAGCAAAGCGGCGCTGCAGCGTCTGCATCAGCAAGGTTATCGCCTGATTATGCTGACCGGCGATCACCAAAAAACCGCGCAGGCCATTGCCGGTGAAGCGGGCATTGATGAAGTGATTGCTGGCGTGTTGCCGGATGGTAAAGCGCAGGCGATTATCCAGCTACAGCAGCAAGGCCGCAAAGTGGTGATGGTCGGCGACGGCATCAATGATGCGCCCGCGCTGGCGCAAGCCGATGTCGGCATTGCGATGGGCGGCGGCAGCGATGTGGCGGTAGAAACCGCCGCCATGACGCTGATGCGCAACGATCTACACTGCGTCGCCGATGCGCTGTCGATCTCCAGCGCCACGCTGCGCAATATGCGCCAAAACCTGTTGGGTGCCTTTATTTACAACAGCCTGGGGATTCCGATTGCAGCGGGCGTGCTCTATCCGTTTACCGACATGCTGCTGAGCCCGATTGTCGCGGGCGCGGCGATGGCGCTGTCATCCATTACCGTGGTGAGCAACGCTAACCGTTTGTTGCGCTTCAAGCCCGCGCAACGGCAATAGCCATTACAGCCCTGTTTTTCATCGGATGAAATCGCTAGCATGGTTTTTTGCCTTAAAAAGGACAGGGAATGAGACACGGTCTGTGGCACTGCATCCAACAACGGATCGCGACCCTTTTTCCGGCCAGTTACAGCTGGCCGGCCATGGATATCCAGCTGGGCGATCGTCGTTTGCATCTGGCGGGCAGCATTCACATGGGCACGCGCGATATGCAACCGCTACCTGCCGGGCTATTACGCCAGCTGCATAAAGCCGACGCGCTGATTGTCGAAGCCGATATCACGCAGGGCGGATCGCCGTTCAGCAATGATGATGAACATCCGCCGCTGGCAATGCGACTCGACGACGACGTGCTGCAGCGCCTGCAAGCCTTGTGCGATGAGCTTTCGTTGTCACTAAGCCTGTTCGATACGCTGCCGTTCTGGCAGATTGCGCTGATGTTGCAAGCGCAACAGGCGCAGCGGCTGGGATTACGTCCACAGTTTGGTATCGATTATCAGCTGTTGCAGGCGGCCAAAGCGGCCAACAAACGCATTATCGAGCTGGAAGGTCCGGAAACGCAGATCGCCCTGCTGAAATCGCTGCCGCAGGATGGTTTGCCGCTGTTACTGGATACGCTGGAACACTGGCACACCAACGCGCGCCTGCTGCAAACCATGATCAGCTGGTGGCTGGATGCGCCGCCCACTCAGCAACCGGTCGCGCTGCCGACCACCTTTAGCAGCGAGCTCAACGACACGCTGATGCGCAATCGCAATCAGCACTGGCGCGAGTTGCTGCTGGCGTTACCGAAAGGGCGTTATGTGGTGGCGGTGGGCGCGCTGCATCTATATGGCGATGATAATTTGCCAGGACTGCTGAAGAGCTGATTCATGCACATTTCGTAGCGGCGCAATTTATTGCGCGATAAATCGCGCCGCTACGGGCTTGTGCGGTTTATTAATTTTGCGTTCGGCAAAAAAAAAGAAGGCCAATAATAATATTGGCCCGTCAAAGAGGAATTTGTTTATGATTTTGGTTATCACCAACAATCTCTTGCTGGCGCGGGCCAATTCTCGCGCAAAGTTCAGAATTTCGCCACTGTTTTTCCATCAAAACTGAAATAAGAATTTTCCTAACAAGGACCGATCATGACGCCCGCGGTAAAACTTCTGGAAAAACAAAAAGTCACCTTTACCCTGCATCCCTACGACCACGATAGCCATGAAACCAACTTTGGCGACGAAGCGGTGCGTAAGCTTAATCTGGATGCGCGTCAGGTGTTCAAAACCTTGCTGGTGTCGCTCAACGGCGATGCCAAAGCGCTGGCGGTTGCGGTGACGCCTGTCTCAACCCAGCTGGATCTAAAAAAGGTCGCCAAAGCGTTGGGCGCGAAGAAAGCGGATATGGCCGATCCGCAGCTGGCACAGCGCGTGACCGGTTATCTGGTAGGCGGGATTAGCCCGCTGGGTCAGAAAAAACGCCTGCCAACGGTGATCGATCGGCAAGCGGCGGAGTTTGCCACCATCTTTATCTCTGGCGGCAAACGCGGGCTGGATATCGAACTGGCCGCGCAAGATTTGTCTCGCCTGCTGGATGCACCGCTGGCCGACGTCGCACGGCGCGATTAATCGGGCTGCTGGGCGCAGAGTTGATCGATCATCCAGCGCCCGGCCGGTCCCGGCGGATTACGCCGTGACCACACCACATCAACCGCGATATGCTGCGGCCAGCCCGGCACCGGCAACTCCTTCAGCACCTGATGCCCAAACTGCTCCACCAGCCAGCGCGGCAATATACTCCAGCCAAAACCTTGCTCCGCCATCTCTAACAGCAACAAATAAGATGGCGCCGACCACACGCGTCCGGCGGGCAAGGGATCGCGATTTTGCACCCAGGTGTTGAGCCGCAGATGCCGCAACTCACCCAACTGCCCTTCACTCACCTGCTGAAGCTGCGACAGCGCATGATCCTGATGCAGGTAGATCGCCATCTGCGCCCCCACTTGCAAGCGCGCCACCGCCAAATCCGGTGGTAATTGCGGCTGCGCCCGCACCACGCCAAGATGCACGCGTCCGGCTTGTATCAAATCTAATGCATCAGCATCCTCGGCGATCATGCACTCAAAATCGATATCCGGATAACGCACTTCAAACCGGTTAAGCAGATTTTCATGATGATCGGCTTGCCAGAAATCGGAGATCGCCAGGCTCAGGCGCGGCTCTACGCCCTGCGACAAGCGCACTGCCAGTTCATCCAGCCGCTGGCTGGCGGCCAGGATCTGCTGCACCTGCGCAAAGGCGCGCTGGCCATGCTCGGTCAATACCGGATTACGTCCGCTGCGATCAAACAGCGTGAAGCCCAGATCGTCTTCCAGATTAGCGATTGCGTTACTGATGGTGGACTGGCTTTTAGACAACACGCGCGCCGCCGCCGAAAAGGATCCGCTGGCCACGGTTTGCACAAACGCCTCAAGGGATTCCGGGGAATACTTCATGGTGAACCATCGCTTTTATCGATAGGTGATCATTTTATCTTAGCATCACACAGTGCGAAAATGCGGGTTATCACCAATGAGGAGGTTTATATGCGTACCCGTTCGCTGAAAGAACGTTTTTGTCATGCCGCAGGCTTTGAAGGGTTGGCACTTATCACTGTTGCGCCGCTGGCTGCCTGGATCATGGAGAAACCGCTATTTCAAATGGGCGCGCTGGCGATTATGCTGTCGACCGTCGCCATGCTGTGGAACATGATCTATAACACCGGTTTTGATCGCATCTGGCCGCCGCAGGTTAAACGCGGATTCGGTTTGCGCGCCATGCATGCGCTGGGCTTTGAAGGCGGTTTTATCCTGATTGGCTTGCCGATTGCCGCCTGGATGCTGAATATTTCGCTGCTGGAAGCTTTTGTGCTGGAAGTGGCGTTCTTCCTGTTCTTCCTGCCCTACACCATGGTTTACAACTGGGTGTGGGATAAGATGCGCCACCGTTGGGTGACGCAGAAATCCTGTCAGGCGTGATTCGTATTTGAAAAGCGGTCGCCATGAATGGCGTAATGCCGATCAGTTAAGCGCCGTATCAAATCACCGCACTTTCCGTAGCGGCGCGATTTATCGCGCAATGAATTGCGCCGCTACAATGTGTGCTCTCGGTAATTAGGGGTTTTCATGTCCTAACTGACGAGCATTACGCCATGAATGGCGACCCTACGTGCGCAACGTTCAATGTTGCGCGGCGCGCGGCCAGATCCACGCCAGAATCATTTGCGGATAGCTTGGCTTGCGTTGCTTCTCCAGCGCTTTGTTGCGCTCTTCAATTTGTGCTGCCGTCAGATGCACAATCCCGCCAGGTTGATAATCCGCTACCTTCAGCGGTGAATGCTGGCTGACATAATCACGCAGCACATCCGCATCGCGCTGCCCGCTGTTGCTGAAGCCAGCATGGGTTTCAATGTTCGGATAACCATCGCCGCCGCTGGCGTTAAAGCTGTTAGTCGCCATGCGGTAGGTTTTATCCTTTTGCAGCGGTTCGCCATTAATCTTCACGTCGCTGACGCCTTTACCATCCGCCACCAGACTGATGTTGCTGAACTGCGCGAAGCCGCCGGAATCCACTTTGATATTGGCAACCGTCGCCAGATAGCTCAGCAATTCATTACCACTCAGCGTCACTGACACCACCTGATTGCCAAACGGCTGCACCTGCAACAAATCGCGCCAGCTGAGATTGCCCTGCGCCAGTGAAGTGCGAATGCCGCCGCCGCTCATCACCGCCAAGTCCGCTTTGGTCGCCGCCATCTGCGCGCGCAAAATCAGCTGCCCAAGATTGGTCTGCTCGAAGCGTACCTTGTCGCGCTCGCCGACAAACACGCCGTCGCTGCTGCCGACGTTGACATCCAGTTTCTTGCCAGCACGCAGCTGATACGGCGTTAACAGCTTCATCATCGCGCTATTTTTCGGGATCTCTTCCTGCCAGGTGAGCCAGGATTCGCTGCCATCAAGATTCTTCACTTTATGTTTGAGGTTGACCGGGATCAGTTGGTAATTCTCCAGCGTCAGCTCGCCATTGCGGAAGGTGAAGTCGCCGCGCCCAACAAATTTTCCCCACTCTTTCGCCTGCATGATCCACACGCCGTTTTGACGATCCGGCTGGCAAGGCTGGCCCGGCTGATAATCTTTTACACTGACGTTCTCTTTCTCCATGCACACCGCATCCTGCGAATGGCCGCCAATGATCACGTTGATGGTGCCCGGCGGCAGGCTGCGCGCCAGCTCGACGTCGCCCGGCGCATTGCTGCCGTGCTGGCCGTCGTCGTAATGGCCCATGTGCGTCAGCGCGATGATGACATCAGGCTTTTCGCTGGCGCGTAATTCCGCCACCGCTTTTTCGGTCTCTTTCACCGGATCGCGAATATCAATCGTCGCAATGTTTTCCGGATTGGAGATGCGCAGCGTGTCGGTGGTGGTCAGGCCGATCACCGCAATTTTCAGCCCCATGCGGTTAAAGGTCGCCCACGGCTTAAATAAGCGCGTGTCGGTGCCTTTTTGATAGATGTTGGCTGAAAGGAACGGAAACTTGGCCCACTTCTGCTGCTTTTGCAGCACGCTAAGTGGTTTGTCGAATTCGTGGTTGCCCAGCGCCATGGCGTCATAGCCCACCAGGTTCATGCCGCGAATGTCAGGTTCAGCATCCAGCATGTCTGACTCTGGTACGCCGGTGTTCACATCGCCCGCCGACAAGATCAGCGCGCCGCCGCCTTTGGCCTGCACATCGTAGCGCTGTTGATCCATCAGGGTTTTCTGTGCGGCGAGGCCATATTCGCCCTGCGCGTTGGGCCAGTAACGACCGTGATGATCGTTGGTGTGCAGAATGCTGAAACGATAACTGCGATCCGTTTGCCACGCCTGCGCCAGCATCGGCAGCAGTAACACTGTCAGCGCCAGCCAGCGCCCCTTTCGCGGTGATAAAAACAAAGCCGATCTCCTTATTCTGCGTTTTTCCACTTAGCGGTGGACTTAATGTGCGTAATCGCCCTTCTGTGTCGCACAGATGGCACTTTAACTCAAGACCAAAGGCTTATAGAGTCATTCAGCAAGTAACAATCTGATAACTAAACCGCCCCTTTTCAGGATTTTTATGGCAAGTGAAATCGCATCACCGGCACGCGCGCCGGGCCGTACCGCGTTTGGCATTTTGGGCGCCATCAGCATTGCGCATCTCCTCAACGATATGCTGCAATCGCTGCTGCTGGCGATCTACCCGATGCTGCAGAAGGATTTCAACCTCAACTTCGTGCAGATCGGTCTGATTACCCTAACCTTCCAGGTTACCGCTTCGCTGCTGCAACCGCTGATTGGACATTACACCGATAAGTATCCCAAACCCTGGTCGCTGCCCGTCGGCATGGGCTTTACGCTGTGCGGGCTGATTCTGCTGACCTTCTCCACCAGCTATACGCAAGTGCTGCTGGCAGCGGCGTTGGTCGGCAGCGGTTCATCGGTGTTCCATCCCGAATCCTCACGCGTAGCGCGTATGGCTTCCGGCGGCCGTCACGGATTGGCGCAATCGCTGTTCCAGGTGGGCGGCAACTTCGGCAGCGCGCTTGGGCCGTTACTCGCGGCGATGATCGTCGCGCCGTACGGCAAAGGGCATCTCGGCTGGTTTGTGCTGGCGGCGCTGCTTGGCATTATCGTGCTGCTGCAGGTCAGCCGCTGGTACAGCCATCAGCAGCGCGCCAGTAAATCCACCGCCACCGCAACGCCGGTGAACCCGCTGCCGCGCAAAAAGGTGGCGCTGGCGATCAGTATTCTGCTGCTGCTGATCTTCTCTAAATACTTCTATCTCACCAGTATCAGCAGCTATTACACCTTCTATTTAATGCAGAAGTTCGGGCTTTCAGTGCAGGCTTCGCAATTCCATCTGTTTGCCTTCCTCGGCGCGGTGGCAGCGGGCACCATTATTGGCGGGCCGATTGGCGATAAGATTGGCCGTAAATACGTGATTTGGGTGTCGATCCTTGGCGTTGCGCCGTTCACGCTGTTATTGCCGCACGCCACATTAATGTGGACCAGCGTGCTAAGCGTGATCATCGGGCTAATCCTCGCCTCGGCGTTTTCCGCCATTCTGGTCTACGCGCAAGAGCTGATGCCCGCACGTATCGGTATGGTTTCTGGGCTGTTTTTCGGTTTCGCCTTCGGGATGGGCGGACTCGGCGCTGCGGTGTTAGGCGTGGTCGCCGACCACACCAGCATCGAATGGGTCTATCAAATCTGTGCCTGGCTGCCACTTATCGGCCTTTTGACCGCTTTCCTGCCTGATAACCGTCACGCCTGAGCCCTTTCGGGGGGCAACTATTTTTCCTCGCCCCCCTTCATTCTGCGTATTTCCAGCCGATATAGTGAGATAACTGACGAAAATGGAGCTTCAGCTGCGTTTTCGTCTCATTTTTTCAATTTAGTGCTCTTTTACCGCTCAAATGTTTAAACGCGGTGAGTGATTGTGCATTACACTAGGTTGTTACAAGCGGATACATTTGCACACAAGGAGACAGGCATGCATCACACCACACCGTTGATCACTACCATTGTCGGGGGACTGGTCCTCGCATTTCTCCTTGGTATGCTGGCAAACCGCCTGCGCATCTCACCGCTGGTTGGTTATCTTCTGGCTGGCGTCTTAGCCGGCCCTTTCACGCCAGGCTTTGTCGCGGATACCAACCTTGCTCCGGAACTGGCCGAACTCGGCGTTATTCTGCTGATGTTCGGCGTCGGTTTGCACTTCTCGCTGAAGGATTTAATGTCGGTAAAGTCCATCGCCATTCCTGGCGCCATCGCGCAAATCGCCGTGGCGACGCTGCTGGGAATGGGACTTTCCTGGACAATGGGCTGGTCGTGGATGACCGGCCTGGTATTTGGTTTGTGTCTTTCCACCGCCAGTACCGTGGTGCTGCTGCGCGCGCTGGAAGAGCGTCAGCTGATTGATAGCCAGCGCGGGCAAATCGCCATTGGCTGGTTGATCGTGGAAGATTTGGTGATGGTGCTGACGCTGGTTCTGCTGCCAGCCATCGCCGGCATGCTGGAACAAGGCAATGCCAGCCCAACGCTGCTGTTGTGGGATCTGCTGCTGACCATCGGTAAAGTCGTCGCCTTTATGGTGCTGATGATGGTGGTGGGCCGTCGCGTGGTGCCGTGGATTCTGGCAAAAAGTGCCGCGACCGGTTCGCGTGAGCTGTTTACTCTTGCGGTGTTAGCGCTGGCGCTCGGTATCGCCTTTGGCGCCGTCGAATTCTTTGATGTCTCCTTCGCCCTCGGCGCCTTCTTTGCCGGCATGGTGCTGAACGAATCTGAACTCAGCCACCGCGCGGCGCACGATACCTTGCCGCTGCGTGATGCCTTCGCCGTCCTGTTTTTTGTGTCCGTCGGCATGCTGTTTGATCCGATGATCCTGATTGAGCAACCGCTGGCGGTGCTTGGCGCGTTGGCGATTATCGTACTGGGTAAATCCATTGCTGCCTGGCTGCTGGTGACGCTGCTTGGCCATTCACGTCGTACCGCGATGACCATTTCGGTGAGCCTGGCACAGATTGGTGAATTCGCCTTTATTCTCGCTGGCCTCGGCATCTCGCTCGGTATGCTGAGCGAGGAAGGCCGCAATCTGGTGCTGGCGGCGGCGATTCTCTCCATTATGCTTAACCCAATTCTGTTTAGCGTGCTGGAACGTTATCTCGACAAAACCGAAACCATCGAAGAGCAGACGCTGGAAGAAGCTATCGAAGAAGAGAAGCAGATTCCGGTGGATATCTGCAATCACGCGGTGCTGGTGGGTTATGGCCGCGTGGGCAGCCTGCTGGGGCAAAAGTTGATGGAAGCGGATGTGCCGCTGGTGGTGGTGGAGAACTCCCGTCCGCGCGTTGAAGCGCTGCGCGAGCAAGGGATCAAAGCGGTGCTGGGCAATGCGGCACGCGTGGATACCATGGAATTAGCGCGCCTCGACTGTGCCCGCTGGCTGCTGCTGACCATTCCCAATGGCTACGAGGCCGGTGAAGTGGTGACAGCGGCGCGCGAGAAGCGTCCGGACATCGAGATTATTGCGCGTGCGCATTATGACGATGAAGTGACCTACATTATGGAGCGCGGCGCGAATCGCGTGGTGATGGGCGAACGTGAGATCGCTAACAGCATGTTGCATGTGTTGGAAGAAGAGATTGCGCAGAACCCGATTGTACGTGAGTGCCCGATTTGAGTTAGTGCGGTCATTGGGAAGGTCGCCATGAATGGCGACCCTACGTTTTATCTGTCCCAGTACGACTCTTCTAAACTGTCTTCCCGCTCCGGCAGGCCGCGCGTCAGGCGCGGTGAATGCTGGTTCAGCACCTGATAACTTACCCGGTTCGCGTATTTACACACCTGTGCCAGTGACGAATAGGTCAGGTAGGCGCGGCCGTGTTTGCTGGAGTTAGGCACTTTTTGGCGGTGGAAGTTGTTGGCGGTGATGTCATGCAGCAGTGCCGCCAGCGCGCCATCGCCCGCGCCGTTGGTGTTCATGATCTTCTCTGGCCCGCCCATATACGGCGCGATGTGCGAGAAGATGCGCAGCGGCTGATCGCAATCCTTGTGGCGCATCGCGCGGCTAAATTCATATTGGTTGAACTCAGCCAGCGCACCCGGCAGCAGCGGATGGTTGGTTTTGCGCTTGTACTCTTCTTCGGTGAAACCGGCCATGTACAAACCGGTTGGCCCGGCGGTGCACAGCACCAAATCCACCCAATCCAGCGCCATATCCGACGCCAGCAGCGGATCCTGCTCGCCGGTTAAGGCAAAGGCCTCTTCTTCGTTCATCGCCACAATCGAGACGTGATCGCGCAGGAAATCGCGCCAAAACTGCGGGTTATCCTGAATCACGTATTTGGTGCCGAGCGTCAATACCACCGGCACGTTGTGTTTTTTGGCGTATTCGATGGCACGCAAGGTGGCTTCCGGCATCGGTTCGCCCGGCTGACAGCGCACCAGATACGAAGTCAGCACCAGCGCCGATGCGCCCGCAATCACCTCTTCCGGAATGCTGTTGGCCTGCAGCTGGTTCATCAAGCCGGGGCTGATGGCGAAGGTACGTTCGCCCTGCTCGCCAATCAGCGTGAAGCAGCGACCAATTGCGCCATCGACGCCCTGCAGGAAGTTAAGATCCATGCGGCTGGAGGTGTTGCACAGGTAGCGATAGGCGTAGCCGCCGATCTGGATGTTATTGCACATCACGCCGAGCAGTACCGAGCGGTCATCCGCCAGCACCGAGTAGTTATGCAGGGTGTTTCCGATGGTGCCACCGGCAAATTGATGGCTGATGAGCTCTTCGCGCATCAGTTCGTTGTAGAGCGCCTCGGCGGTGGCATCGTCGATCACCAGCGAGTGACCGGCGCTTAAACCGTAACGCTGCAGAAAGTCGTCATCGACTTTGGCTTCAATATCCACCAGCGTCTGATCGATACCCACCACCCAACTGCCCTCTTCCTGCTCTTGCTGCGTAGCTTGCAGCAGCGGATCGCGCGCGTTGACGGGGAAATAGTGTTTGGATTTGCGTTTGCCGGGAAATTTCATCGAGAGTGCCGTCAGGGAAAATCAGGCAGAGAATGATATCACACTCTCTGCCACACCCTTAACGGCGCGCGTTGACCAGCTGCACCATCATTTCAATGTGCTCAGCATCGTCGTTGAGCGCAGGAATGTACTCGAACTTTTCGCCGCCAGCATGCAGGAAGATCTCGCAGTTCTCACCGCTAATCTCCTCAAGCGTTTCAAGGCAATCCGCCGCAAAGCCCGGACTCATCACCTGCACGTGCTTGATGCCTTTGGCCGGTAAGCTCTTCATGGTTTCATCGGTGTACGGCGTCAGCCACGGCTCGCGACCAAAGCGCGACTGGAAGGTCATCATGATCTTGTGCGGCGCAATGCCCAACGCCGCGGCCAGCGCATCGGTGGTGTCTTTGCAGCGCAGCGGATAATCATCGCCTTCATTGGCGAAACGCTGCGGAATGCCGTGATAGGACAGCACCAGCAGATCCGGTTCGCCATGCAGCGCAAACGAGCGCTCAACCGAGGCTTTCAGCGCGGCAATGTAAGCCGGATGCTCTGCATAATCGCGGATAAACGCCACTTCCGGCAGCGAGCGCAGCGGTTTAAAACTGGTGGCTAAGCCGTCCCACACGGCGGCAACCGTCGAGCAGGAGAACTGCGGATAGAGCGGCAGCACGATGAGTTTGGTCACGCCCTGATCCAGCAAGCGTTTTAACGCACTGTCGAGGCTTGGCTGGCCGTAACTCATACCGAGTTCAACCGGCATATCGAGGCGCTGCGCCAATGCTTCACGCTGACGCTTGCTGAACACCATCAGCGGCGAGCCTTCATCCATCCACACGGAAGCATAAAGTTTCGATACGCGTGGCGAGCGGAATGGCACGATGATGAAATTGAGAATCGGCCACCACAATAAGCGCGGTGTATCAACCACTCGTGGATCGCCGAGGAATTGTTTCAGATAGCGTTTAACCGCAGGTGTTGTGGGTGCGTCTGGTGTGCCTAAGTTAACCAGCAAAACCCCGGGCTTTTCTTGCCTCATGGTATTTCCTTGATGTCGAAACGAATGGGTCGAATGCAAAATCAGGGGGAAATTGTAGCGGAAATCGAGGGAGGGGAAAGCAATTGCTGCAAAAGGGCCGGACAACCGGCCCCATCAACGCATTAACCGAGAATAGTGGCCAATTGCGTGCTCACTTCAGCGACAGGACGCGTACCGTCGATTTTGTGATATTCGGTGTTGCCGTCTTGCGCTTCTTTGCCATAGTAAGCAATCAGCGGCGCGGTCAGCTGATGGTATTCCACCAGACGCTTACGCACGGTCTCTTCCTGATCATCTTTACGCGTGGTCAGCTCTTCGCCGGTCAGGTCATCTTTACCTTCCACTTTTGGTGGATTATAAGTGACGTGATAAACGCGGCCCGATGGCGTGTGTACACGACGACCAACAATACGATCCACAATCAGCTCGTCCGGTACAGCGAACTCCAGCACGTAATCAACCTTGATGCCCGCTTCTTTCATAGCGTCAGCCTGCGGGATAGTGCGTGGGAAGCCATCGAGCAGGAAACCGTTTTTGCAGTCTTCCTGCGCGATACGCTCTTTAACCAGCGCAATCACCAGCTCGTCAGTCACCAGTTTACCGGCATCCATGATCGCTTTTGCCTGTTGGCCCAGTTCCGTACCTGCTTTTACTGCCGCACGTAACATGTCACCGGTGGAGATTTGCGGAATACCGTATTTCTCCATGATGAATTGAGCCTGAGTGCCTTTACCTGCGCCCGGAGCTCCGAGCAGAATAATACGCATTGCGTAATTCCCCTTGCGAATCGCATTGTTCAATCTGAGAAGGCGAAGAACATACCATTATGGCCCGCGCACCACAAGGAAACGGGCGCGCTCGCCACGAAAGGTCTACTTTGACCTGCTTTGTCAGCAAATACCAGCAGAGTGCCCGTTTTTAGGAATCACAGCTAAGCATTAGCACATCTTTGAGGCGTTTTTTCAGAGTTGGCGTAACGTTCAGCTGTTTGTTGACCCCGCCGCGCACGTCGGCGCGCAAGCGTAAACGCGCCTGTTCTGGCAGCACCTGAATATCCTGCGGCAATTCGCTGGCATTGAGGCCGTTCGGCAGCGGAAAAAGCGCAAAGGGTAAACCCGGTTGCTGAATGGAGTGCAGGATAAAGGGCGAGTCGAGCGCGATATTTTCCACCAGCGCAATATTGAACGGACGCCATTCGCTGTCATCGATCATCGCCAGCGCCTGTTCTGGCGCGTCACCGAGCGCCAATCCTTGCTCAAACAGCCGCAGTTCGCTGCGCACCAGCGTGCTGAAATCGGCGGTGCGTAACGCGATCAACACCAGATCGCCGCATAACGCCGCATGACGATCGAGGCGGGCGACAAACAGTCGCGCATCGCTCACCAGCCGTTTATGCAGCTGCGTGGCAAACGACTCCGACGCATCGGTAACGCCGTGGCTTTGGCATTCGCTTAACGCCCGCACGCGACCTTGCTGCATATCAACATGATCCACCAGCGCAATGTTGCCCGCCGTCATCGGCAAGGTGTGCAGCACGCTGAGTTCGCTGACCGGATGGTGCGAGGCATAGCGCGTTTGATTACGCGATTGCTCCTGACGGAGAAACAGCTGGGAAAGCAGCACCCGCGAGATATGCAGAGAGGGTGCGAAAAAGAGATCGTAATTCTCAAGCCGGTAATAGCGGGAAAGCAAGCCGCGAAGCTTATCGCGCGCCGCCGCCCTGGCAGTAGCAAATTGTGGAGCCATCGCGTGGTATGTCTCTGGTTATTGTGCTGTGTGTGGGAGGTGAAACCTGCGGTGATATTCGGCGTAAAACACAGAGAGCCGGAGCCGTCAACCCGCCAGAATCTGGGGGAAAGGTTAGGCCAATGCGGCTGGACATTAAAATGATATAAACTGACAATCCCTGTTAGGTTTTTACACAGGGGACGAGTATGACCGCGCTTCCATCGTTACGTGCACTGCACTATTTCCACCAGGCGGCACTGTTTAGCAGTTTTAGCGTTGCGGCCGAACGTCTGCATGTGACCCATAGCGCCATTAGCCATCAGGTTCGACAGCTGGAGAGCTGGATGGGGAAGCCGCTGTTTGTGCGTACCAATGGACGCGTCAAATTAACCTCACACGGTGAACGTCTGCTGGTGAGCTGTCAGAAAGCCTTTAGCGAGCTCTCCACCACCTGCGAAAGCATCCGTACCGGCATGCGCCATCATCTCAGCGTCTCCTGCGCGCCCAGTTTTCTCTCGCAATGGCTGATTCCGCGCATCGCCAGCTTTTATCAGCGCTATCCCGATATTGAAGTGCAGTTTCAGCCGCTGGTGGAGATTGACCAGCTGCGCAGCGAGCATACCGACGTGCTGATTCTCAGCGCCGAGCAGTCGCCGGATGACGATATTGATGCCACCTTGATCAGCGATGATTACATCGGCCCGCTGTGCGCCCCGCAGTTTGCTGCCCGCTTTCAGAGCGAGCAGGATCTCGCCGCGCTGCCGCTGCTGCACGCCGATACGCGGCTGCATGCGTGGGCCGAATGGGCGAAAACCAGCGGCGTGCGCGGTAATTACTGGATCGGGAAGCATTTCGATAATTTGACGTTAGGCATTCAGGCGGCGAGAAACGGATTGGGCGTGATTATGGCGCCGCGCTTGCTGGTGCGTCAGGAGTTGAGTGACGGCACCTTGATTGCGCCGCTGGGCTTTGTACGCGTCGATCGCGCGACGTTGATGATGACCAAGACTTCGCGCCAGCACGATGCGGAGATTACGTTGTTTCGCGATTGGTTGCGGGATCAGGCGCAGATTTAACAGCAGATAAAAAAAAGGTCGCCATGAATGGCGACCCTACGGGTTTGGTGCGATTACGCCGTCAGCAACTGGTTCATGCGACGGATAAACTGGTTTGGATCGTCGAGCGTGCCGCGCTCGGCGAGCAGCGCCTGATCCAGCAGCAACTCAACCCACTCGGCAAAGCGCGTTTCGTCCTGGGTATCGGCCACACGTTTCACCAGCGTGTGATCCGGATTGATCTCGAAGATGTACTTCACTTCCGGCACATCCTGACCCGCCGCGGCAAACAGTTTCGCCATCTGCGTGGTCATTTCGTTGGCATCGGTGGTGACGATCGCTGGCGTGTCGGTGAGACGATGCGTCAGACGCACCTCTTTCACGCGCTCGCCCAGCAGCGTTTTCACGCGCTCAACGAACGGCTCCAGCGCCTTCTCCGCTTCTTTCTGCTCTTCGGTCTCTTCGTCGGCCAGTTTGCTCAGCGAATCATCCGCTTTGCTGACTGACTGGAAGGTTTTGCCGTCGAACTCGGTGAGGTAGCTCATCATCCATTCGTCGATACGATCGGAGAGAAGCAGCACCTCGATGCCTTTCTTGCGGAACAGTTCCAGATGCGGGCTGCTCTTCGCGGCGGCATAGCTGTCGGCGGTGATGTAGTAAATTTTGTCCTGACCTTCCACCATGCGCGTCAGGTAGTCGTCGAGCGAAACGTTCTGCTCGGCGCTTTCGCTCTGGCTGGTGGCAAAGCGCAACAGTTTGGCAATTGCCTGCTGGTTAGCGTTATCTTCGGCTGGACCTTCTTTCAGTACCAGACCGAACTCTTTCCAGAACTGCTGATATTTTTCCGCGTCGTCTTTCGCCAGTTTCTCCAGCATCTGCAGGCTACGCTTGGTCAGCGCGGCGCGCAGGCTCTGGGTCACGCGGCTGTCCTGCAGGATTTCACGCGAAACGTTGAGCGGCAGATCGTTGGAATCTATCAAGCCACGCACGAAGCGCAGGTAGTTCGGCATGAACTGCTCGGCATCGTCCATGATGAACACGCGCTGCACGTAGAGTTTCAGGCCGTGCTTGCTGTCGCGATTGAACATGTCAAACGGCGCGCGTGATGGCAGATACAGCAAGCTGGTGTATTCCTGCTTACCTTCCACGCGGTTGTGGCTCCAGATCGCCGGATCGCTGAAATCATGAGCGATGTGTTTGTAGAACTCGTTGTACTCGTCGTCGCTGATCTCTGACTTGTTGCGCGTCCACAGCGCCTGGGCTTTGTTGATCTTTTCCCAGGTGGTGGTGTCGCTCTCTTCGTCTTTGCTTTCAATCTCGACCGGCAGCGCGATGTGATCGGAGTATTTGCTGATCACGTTACGCACGCGCCACGCATCGAGGAAATCGTCTTCGCCTTCACGGAAGTGCAGCGTGATTTCGGTACCGCGATCGGCTTTCTCAATCTCCGCTAGCGTATATTCGCCTTCGCCGGCAGATTCCCAGAACACCGCTTCATCGGCTTTCGCACCGGCGGCGCGGGTGCGCACGGTGACTTTATCCGCCACGATGAACGCAGAGTAGAAGCCTACGCCGAACTGGCCGATCAGCTGGCTGTCTTTCGCCTGGTCGGAGCCCATGGATTCGAGGAAGGATTTGGTACCGGATTTGGCGATGGTGCCGAGGTTCTCAATCACCTCATCACGACGCATACCGATGCCGTTATCGCTGAGCGTCAGCGTGCGGTTTTCCGGGTTGACCGAGATACGTACGCGCAGGTCGCCGTCGCCTTCATACAGATCGGGCGTCGACAGCGCGCGGAAGCGCAGTTTGTCGGCGGCATCTGAAGCGTTGGAAATCAGCTCACGCAGGAAAATCTCTTTATTTGAATAGAGCGAATGGATCATCAGGTGCAGAAGTTGTTTTACCTCTGACTGGAAGCCACGCGTCTCTTGTCCTTTCATGGTCATTGCTACCTCAACTGAATCGGGGTTGATGATACGTTGAGAGAGAAATGGGGATGAAGGAGAGGATTTCAAGCCGATGTCTGTGAAGACATCGGCAAGTGATTAGAAATTAATCTTATGGCGTCCGGCGAGCGAGTGCGACAGCGTGGTGCCATCAACCATTTCCAGCTCACCACCGACCGGCACACCGTGGGCAATGCGGCTGGCATCAACGCCATATTGTCCGCACAGTTCAGCGATGTAGTTGGCCGTGGCTTCACCTTCCACCGTGGGATTGGTGGCGAGGATCACTTCGGTTAAGGTTTCACGTTCCAGACGCTGCTCCAGCCGATCCAGGCCGATATCCTGTGGACCAATGCCATCCAGCGGTGACAAGTGGCCCATCAGCACAAAGTAGCGGCCGCCAAACTGGCCGGTCTGCTCAATGGCGTGGATATCTGCCGGGCTCTCCACCACACAAATCTGGCCGTTTTGCTGACGACGCGGATTGGCGCAGATGGTGCAGATTTCCTGCTCGGTGAAGGTACGGCAATCGGCGCAGTGACCGATTTCCGACATGGCGCGGGTCAATGCCTGCGCCAGACGCATGCCACCGCTACGATCGCGCTGCAACAGCTGAAAAGCCATGCGCTGCGCCGACTTCGGGCCAACGCCCGGCAGGCAGCGCAACGACTCCATCAAAGATTCAAGCAGTGGACTGGTTTGCATCAGAACGGCATCTTGAAGCCAGGTGGCAGCTGCATACCTGAAGAGACGGAAGCCATCTTCTCTTTCTGCGTTTCGTCGATACGGCGTGCCGCATCATTGAAGGCCGCGGCGATCAGATCTTCCAGCATGTCTTTGTCATCTTCCAGCAAGCTAGGATCGACTTCGACACGACGGCAGTTGTGCGCACCGTTGATGGTTACTTTAACCAAGCCAGCGCCTGATTCACCGGTCACTTCGATCGCGGCGATCTCTTCCTGAACTTTGGCCATTTTGTCTTGCATCTGCTGGGCCTGTTTCATCAGGTTGCCCAATCCGCCTTTACCAAACATAGTTTTCTCTCTCTGCTGGGGCTGCGCGCAGTTGACGCGCGGCAGCATGTTCACACCGGTCGAATACTCTCTTCATCCAAATCGGCATCGAAGAATCGACGCAATGTCTGAATATGGGTATCGCTACTGATCGACTGTCGCGCCTGCGACAGCTTCTCTTCATAAATGGCCTGACGCCACTCCAGTGGCGTCAATACCGTAGGATTATCGTCTTCAATAATCGTCAATTCAACCGGCTGACCGGCAGACTGACTCAGCGCTTCCGCCAGCGCCTGCCTGGCAGAGGCTGAATTGAGGTGGCGCTGGCTGCTGCGCAGATGCAGCGTAATACCGGCTTCGCCGACCTCTTTCCACGCATTGAGCGCCACTTGCTGCACCAGTTTCGGCAGCGTCAGCGCGGCGATTTCAGCGGCCCACGCATCGCGCTGCTGGGCTTCTTCCGCCAGACGCAGCGCCAGCTCAGGGGTTTTCTCATGCTCCAGTGCCGAACGCAAGGCTTTTGGCGTCGCCACCGGCTCCGCTTTAACCTCCACCGGCAGCTGTGTTTTCCAGCGATAGGCTTCCGGTTTTGCCGGGGCTTTTACCGTGGGTTCAGACGCACGTTGTTGCACACGTTCAGTGACGCTAGCGAGACGTTCCAGCGCCGGATTCGCCGGCCGCGCGGAACGCGCTGCCGGCTCACTCTTTTTTGCTTTGCCGGCTCCCTGACGCAGCAACTGCGTTCGCGCCTGTAACAACTGGCTGGTGGAGTCAGGTAACGGATCGGGCGCTGGCTGCATGTCTGGATAATCATCCGACATCGGCGGCGCGTCGTGGTTCGGCGGTGCCATCTGCGGCTGCGCAGCCGGTGCGGGCGCGGCTTTCGGTGCGGCTTGTGGCGCAGCGACCTGCGGCGCAGCTTGTGGCGTCAAGGTGGGACGCGCCACCGGCTCGGCAATCGTTGCCTGCGGATGAAACGCCAGCGCACGCAGCAGCGTCATCTCCACGCCTAAGCGCCGATCCGGTGCCAGCGGCAGATCTTTACGTCCCATCAACAGCGTTTGGTAATAGAGCTGCACGTCGGCCGGTGGCAGCACGCGCGCTAACTCGCGCAGGCGATCGGCCTGGCTGAGATCGTCCTCGCTGAGCGAGCTTGGCAGCAGCTGCACCATCGCAATGCGGTGCAGTAAACGCAGCATCTCGACCAGCAGCGCTTCCCACTCAACCCCGCGCGACGCGGCCTGATTCAGCAGCGCCATCACCTGTTCGCCCTGGCCATCCACCAGCGCTTCAATCAGCGCCAGCGGCTGTTCATCGTCGAGCGTGCCGAGCATTTGTGCCACGGTGTCACGCGTTACGCTGCCCTGCCCCATGGCAATCGCCTGGTCGGTCAGACTCAGCGCATCGCGCATGCTGCCATCAGCGGCGCGTGCCAGCAGATGCAGCGCACGCGGTTCGGCTGCAATCTGCTCCTGCTGCAACACATGCGCCAGCTGCTGCTGGATTTGCTCAACGTCGAGCGCTTTGAGATGGAATTGCAGGCAGCGGGACAAAATCGTCACCGGCAGCTTCTGCGGATCGGTGGTCGCCAGCAGGAATTTAACGTGCGATGGCGGCTCTTCCAGCGTTTTAAGCAGCGCGTTGAAGCTGTGGCGCGACAGCATATGCACTTCATCGATCAGGTAGACCTTGAAGCGACCGCGTGCCGGCGCGTACTGCACGTTATCAAGCAGGTCGCGCGTATCTTCAACTTTGGTGCGTGATGCGGCATCGATCTCAATCAGATCGACAAAACGGCCCTGCTCGATTTCGCGGCAGTTATCGCATTGCCCGCACGGTGTTGATGTGATGCCGGTTTCACAGTTAAGGCCCTTCGCCAGCAGACGGGCGATCGAGGTTTTCCCGACGCCGCGCGTGCCAGAAAAGAGATAAGCATGATGGATTCGTCCCAGTGACAACCCGTTGGCCAGCGCAGTCAGCACATGTTCCTGACCGACTACGTCAGCGAAGGCCTGGGGACGCCATTTTCGCGCAAGTACCTGATAGCTCATGTGGATTCAATCACTGGAATTTAGGGAGAAGGGAGAAAATGCAGCTTCGCAAACCCTGTTTATTTTGGCAGTAGTTTAACAGCCACAAGCGGATCAGCAACCACTAACTTTGCAGAGGTGGCGCCCCGCCGTACAGCGGAGCGCGCAGGCCTTAGTGGCCGGGGAAATTCACCAGGCTGAAGCACTCGACGCCCATGGCAGTCAGGCGGGCTTCGCCGGTCAGGTCAAACAGATTAATCACGAATGCGGCGTCTTTCACTTCACCACCGGCGCGGCGGATCAGTTTCACCGTCGCTTCCAGCGTGCCGCCGGTTGCCAGCAGATCGTCCACCACCAGCACCACATCGCCTGGCTTGATGGCATCTTTGTGCAGTTCCAGCGCATCGGTGCCGTACTCCAGCTCGTAGCTTTCGCTGAAGGTGTCACGCGGCAGTTTGCCCGGCTTGCGCACCGGCACAAAACCCACGCCCAAACCCAGCGCCACCGGAGCGCCAAACAGGAAGCCACGCGCTTCCGTTCCCACCACCTTGGTGATGCCTTTGTTACGATAACGCTCCACCAGAATGGCGATCGACGCGGCATACGCCTGCGGATCTTCCATCAAACTGGTCACGTCACGGAACAGAATGCCCGGCTTCGGATAGTCAGGAATGCTTTTAATGCTGTTTTTGATGAGTTCAAGCTGCTGCGCAGTTGCGGTCATAAATGTTACGCCTGGAGAAAATATCTAATACGCGCAGCTTCTCTAGCGCCAAACCCCGGAAACCGGGTTAAGCGAAGTCGTTTATAAGGGAAGCCACGCACGAAGATGCCCAAATCTATGCAAATACCCGCCTAAATGCAACCCTCACGCTACTGTTGTGGCGGGTTGCTATCCTCGGCGATGACCGGAATGCGCCACATAAAAAGCAGCAGCAGACACAGCATCGCGCCTAACAGAATGCGCAACCAAAGCAGATGGACCAGATAAATCGAGACCGAAAAGGTAATCACAATCAGCAACATGGCGCGCCCTTTGGCGCCGGGCGGCATGGCACGATGCTGCTGCCAGTGGCGAATATAGCGGCCAAACGGCGACTTCCACAGTAACCAATGATGGAAACGCGGCGACGAGCGGGCAAAACACCAGGCCGCCAGCAACACAAATGGCGTCGTAGGTAATAAAGGTAATACAATGCCCAGCGTACCTAGCACAATCGCCAGCCAGCCAAGGCTCAGTAGTAAAATGCGCTGCATGCCTGATGCCTGAATAAGTCAAAAACAGCGTTACGTTAACACAGTCGGAAACAGAGTGATGCCCCAACCGCCCGCACAGCAGCGTCTCCACGCCATGTTAGATTTACTGCGCCAGCAGATTGCGCAGCAGCCGGATGGTGCCTGTCGTCAGCCCCGCTTTGATTCTCAACTGTTTCGCACCAGCGGTACGCGTCTGGCAGATTATCTGCGCGAGCTGGAAGGCAACGTGACGCAGTTAACCGCAGCCGATAGCGATGTGGCGCGGCGTCAATGGCTGGCGGAGAAAGTGCTGGATCAGATTGCCGCATTGCAGCGCGAATGCCAGAGCCAGCAGCTGCGCGTCAAGCGCGAGCGGCCTCGCGTCGATGCACGCCAGACCAAGCGTGAAGAGTATCAAGGCTACGAAAAGCGCTTACTGGCGATGATTCAGCAGCGCGAGCAGCATCTGGCGCGCGCCGAAACCCTCAGCGTTCAGCAGCAGTTGATTCGCGAAGTCGATCAGCTGCAGGAGCGCCTGGCACGCTGCCGCGCCGCTATCTACAAACTGGAGTTGCCGTCTATGCCGCGCTAAACGCGGCGCTTTTTCCTCTATACTCATTGCGGTGAGAAAAAGGAGAAAAATCATGACGCTGGTTTTTTGGATTGTGATCGGTTTAGCAGCAGGCTGGCTTAAGCGGGTGATTTTTCCCGGTCGTCCGGGAGGATTTGTGCCGACGCTGATGCTGGCGGTGATTGGCGCGCTGATTGGCGGCTATATCGCCACCTACTTCACCACCGGCGATCTGGCCGCCTTGCATCCAGCCGGTTTTGCCAGCGCGCTGCTGGGCGCACTGTTAATGCTGCTGGTCGCGGCGAAATTACGTATTTAGGAGAAAGAATGTCACTGGAGAGCGCACCAGACGAAATCAAACTTGCCGTCGATCTGATCCAACTGCTTGAAGAGAATAATGTTCCCACCGCCACCGTGCTGGCCGCGCTGGCGATTGTTCAGCGGGATTATGAGCAGAAACAAGCGGCGGAAATTAAGGCCGACTAAGCAGCGTGGGACTCAGGCGCAACATATCAAGAAACGCATCCACCAATTGAGGCGCATCGGCTGCCAGATCAAAGCTTTGCGGGTTAAACAGCCAGCTTTCCATCATGCCGTTGATATAGCCGCGCATCAGTAGCGCCGCCTGACGCGTATTCAGGTTCGCAGGCAATTGACTGGCATCAATACAAAGACGTAGTACGTTTTCAATTCGATCGTAACACTCTTGCAGTAAGCTCTGCTGCATATCCTGTAACGTCGACATTTCGCCAACAAACTCACATTTATGAAAGATAATCTCCATTAATGCGCGTCTTTGCGGATCCTTTGCTGTGGCGTCAAGGATATAGATCAACATAGAACGAACAACAGAAAGTGGATCGCCCGGGTATTTTGTCTGATACTCAAGTTCCACATCGTCCAGCCCAGCGTCACAACGCAGCCAGATTTCATGTAAGAGATCGGCTTTATTTTTGAAATGCCAGTAGATAGCACCGCGCGTGACGCCGGCCGCTGTTGCGATATCCGCCAGAGACGTGGCGGCCACACCATGTTCGGAAAAGAGTGCTAATGCGGCGTCAAGAATTTGATGCCGTGTTTCAAGAGCTTGCGCTTTGGTTTTTCGTGCCATGCTGGGCTTTTTTTACAAACTTGTAAGTTTACATACATTTGTGAATGTATGTACCATAGCACGACCCGTGTTTTAACGCAGCAATGGGTTTATCGGTTTGTGATCCATTGATCATTTGATATCGGACACTAGAGGTTTATTTATGAATAAAAACAGAGGATTAGCGCCTCTGGCGGCCGTCCTGATGCTATCAGGCAGCTTTGTGTTAACAGGATGTGATGATAATAAATCCCAGCAAGCCGCCCAGCAGCAGCCCCCAGAAGTGGGTGTTGTAACGTTAAAAAACGAACCCTTGAAAATCACGACTGAGCTGCCGGGCCGTACCTCGGCTTTCCGCGTTGCGGAAGTGCGCCCTCAGGTGTCAGGAATTATCCTTAAGCGTAATTTTGTTGAAGGTAGTGATGTAAAAGCCGGTCAGTCGCTGTATCAGATTGATCCCGCCACATATCAGGCGGCCTACGACAGCGCTAAAGCTGATCTAGCCCAGGCTGAAGCCAATGCGCGCGTTGCGCAGTTAACCATTACTCGCTACAAGCCGCTGCTGGGTACCAAGTACATCAGTCAGCAAGACTATGACACCGCCGCAGGCACCGCAGCCCAAACTGCTGCAGCCGCTCAGGCTGCGCGTGCCAACGTCGAAACCGCGCGCATCAATCTGGCGTATACCAAAGTGACCTCGCCTATCAGCGGTCGTATTGGTAAATCGTCGGTAACCGAAGGTGCGCTGGTTTCCAATGGGCAAACCACTGCGCTGGCGACCGTGCAACAGCTCGATCCTATGTATGTCGATGTGACCCAATCCAGTGATGATTTCCTGCGTTTGCGCGCAGAGCTGGAATCCGGTCAGTTGAAACAGAACGACGGTAAGGCCAACGTCACCCTGCTGATGCAAAACGGTAGCGCATACCCGCAGACAGGCACATTGGAATTCTCTGATGTGAGCGTGGATGAAACCACCGGCTCGATCACGCTGCGCGCCATCTTCCCGAACCCTGACAACCGCCTGCTGCCAGGCATGTTTGTTCGCGCACGTCTGGATGAAGGCACCAATCCATCGGCACTGCTGGTACCGCAACAGGGCGTAACACGTACCCCAACCGGTCAGGCAACCGCAATGGTGGTTGGCGCAGATAATAAAGTGGAATCCCGTAACATCACCGCTAATCAGGCATTTGGCGACAAATGGCTGGTGACGGAAGGTCTGAAAGAAGGCGATCGGGTGATCACCACCGGTATCCAGCGTGCCAAACCGGGTGCGCAGGTGACGCCACAAGAAGTCTCCGATGATGCCAAAGCTGCGCCAGAATCACCGTCTGCTAAATCATCGTCATAAACAGGAGCCACTGATACATGGCTAAGTTCTTTATTGATCGCCCCATTTTTGCGTGGGTGCTCGCCATCATCATCATGTTGGCCGGTGTGCTATCGATTATCAGCCTGCCGATTGAGCAATATCCCAATGTTGCGCCGCCGGCGGTTGAAATCCAGGCCAGCTATCCGGGTGCTGATGCGAAAACGCTGCAAGATTCGGTGACGCAGGTCATCGAGCAAAACATGAACGGTATCGATGGACTGATGTACATGTCCTCGAGCAGTGACTCGTCGGGTACCTTGACGCTGACGCTGACCTTCCAGTCCGGTACTGACGCCGATATCGCGCAGGTTCAGGTGCAGAACAAACTGCAGCTGGCCACGCCGTTACTGCCGCAGGAAGTACAGCAACAGGGGATTCAGGTTAAGAAATCCTCCAGTAGCTTCCTGATGGTGGCGGGTTTTGTCAGTGATGACGGCAACATGACGCAGAATGATATTTCTGACTATGTTGCTTCAAACATCAAAGATCCGGTCAGCCGTATGCCGGGTGTCGGTGATACCCAGGTGTTTGGTGCGCAGTATGCAATGCGTATCTGGCTGGACCCACACAAGCTGAACAACTATTCACTGACGCCAGTGGATGTGATCAGCGCCCTAAAAGTCCAGAACACCCAGATTGCCGCCGGTCAGTTGGGCGGTACGCCACCAGCTCCGGGCCAACAGCTGAACGCCTCGATCATTGCGCAAACCCGTCTGACCTCGACAGATGAGTTCGGCAATATCCTGCTGAAAGTGAATCAGGATGGTTCGCAGGTACGTCTGCGTGACGTAGCGAAGATTGAACTCGGTGGTGAAAACTACGAGATCATCGCGCGTTATAACGGTAAACCGGCTTCCGGTATCGGTATCAAACTGGCAACCGGCGCTAACGCACTGGACACCGCCGATGCGGTGAAAGCTGAACTGGCGAAACTGCAGCCGTTCTTCCCGGCAGGCATGAAAACGGTTTATCCGTACGACACCACACCGTTCGTTAAAATTTCGATTTTCGAAGTGGTGAAAACGCTGTTCGAAGCGATCGTGCTGGTGTTCCTGGTGATGTATCTGTTCCTGCAGAACTTCCGTGCGACGCTGATTCCAACCATCGCCGTTCCTGTTGTATTGCTCGGCACCTTTGCGATTATCAGTGCCTTTGGCTACTCGATAAACACCCTGACGATGTTCGGGATGGTGCTCGCCATCGGCCTGCTGGTGGATGACGCCATCGTGGTGGTGGAGAACGTCGAGCGTGTAATGGCAGAAGAAGGCCTACCGCCGAAAGAAGCTACCAAACGTTCGATGGAGCAGATTCAGGGCGCGTTGGTCGGTATTGCCTTGGTGCTGTCAGCGGTATTTATTCCGATGGCGTTTTTCGGTGGTTCAACCGGCGTCATTTATCGCCAGTTCTCCATCACCATCGTTTCGGCGATGGCGCTGTCGGTGCTGGTGGCGTTGATTCTGACGCCTGCGCTTTGTGCCACCATGCTGAAGCCGGTGGAGAAAGGCGCTCACGGCAAAACCACCGGTTTCTTCGGCTGGTTTAACCGCCTGTTCGATAAGAGCACCAACCACTACGTTGATAGTGTTGGTCATATTGTTCGCAGCACCGGTCGTTACCTGCTGATTTATCTGGTGATCGTGGTCGGCATGGCGTACTTGTTCCTGAAACTGCCTACCTCATTCCTGCCGGAAGAGGATCAGGGTCTGTTACTGGCGCAGGCGCAATTGCCGGCCGGTGCTACCCAGGAACGTACCCAGAAAGTATTGGATCAGGTGACGGATTACTTCCTGACCAAAGAGAAAGACAGCGTTAATTCCGTGTTTACCGTTAACGGCTTCGGCTTTGCCGGTCGTGGACAGAACACCGGTATTGCGTTCGTCAGCCTCAAGCCGTGGGATGAGCGTGGCGATGCCAACCTGAAAGTGCCTGCGATTGCCGGTCGTGCCATGCAGGCGCTCGGTCAAATCAAAGATGCGATGGTGTTCCCGTTCAACCTGCCAGCGATTATCGAACTGGGTAACGCCACCGGCTTCGACTTCATGCTGACCGATCAGGGCAACCTGGGTCACGAGAAACTCACCGCCGCGCGTAACCAGCTGTTTGGCATGATCGCCCAGCATCCGGATACGCTGGTGGGCGTGCGTCCAAACGGTATGGAAGATACGCCGCAGTACAAACTGATCATCGATCAGGAGAAAGCGCAGGCGCTGGGTGTGTCGCTGTCTGACATCAATACCACGCTGGCTTCAGCATGGGGCGGTTCTTACGTCAACGACTTCATCGACCGCGGTCGTGTGAAGAAGGTGTACGTAATGGGCCAGGCCGATTCACGTATGTTGCCGGACGATATCAGTAAGTGGTTCGTGCGCAACAGCGGCGGCACCATGGTTCCGTTCTCCGCCTTCTCTTCGGCGAAGTGGCAGTACGGTTCACCGCGTCTGGAGCGTTACAACGGCTTGCCATCAATGGAGATTCTGGGCCAGGCTGCGCCAGGTAAGAGCTCCGGTGATGCCATGAACCTGATGGAAGAGTTGGCAGGAAAACTGCCGGCGGGTATCGGTTACGACTGGACCGGCATGTCCTATCAGGAACGTTTGTCAGGTAACCAGGCTCCGGCGCTGTACGCCATCTCACTGATTGTGGTGTTCCTGTGTCTGGCCGCGCTGTATGAGAGCTGGTCGATTCCGTTCTCGGTGATGTTGGTGGTACCGCTGGGTGTTGTCGGCGCTCTGATCTTCACCACACTGCGTGGCTTAAGCAACGACGTCTACTTTGTGGTGGGCTTGTTGACCACCATAGGATTGTCGGCGAAGAACGCCATCCTGATCGTTGAATTCGCTAAGGATTTGATGGAGAAGGAAGGCAAAGGGTTGGTGGAATCCACGCTGGAAGCATCCCGTATGCGTCTGCGTCCGATTCTGATGACCTCACTCGCCTTTATCCTCGGCGTAATGCCGCTGGCGATCAGCACCGGTGCGGGTTCTGGCGCACAGAACGCGGTAGGTACCGGCGTAATGGGCGGGATGGTAACAGCGACCGCGCTGGCTATCTTCTTCGTTCCGGTGTTCTTCGTGGTGGTACGTCGCCGCTTCAGTAAGAACAAAGGTGACCTGGAACAAGGTCATCCGGTAGAGCACAAACACTAAGTTTTACCCTTCCCTAAAAGGCCGCTGATGCGGCCTTTTTTATTGCTGTTTCCCTGCCACGCTTAAATCCCTGTGTTTTCCACGGTTGCAATCAGACATTATCGGGCTCATAATATTGTTATAGTATAACATTGCATAACGAGGTTATTATGAAACCGAATATCCATCCCCTTTATCGCCCAGTGGTGTTCCACGACACCTCGGCCAACGAATACTTCAAAGTCGGCTCCACCATCAAAACCGAGCGCACCATTGAGTATGAAGGTGAAGTGCTGCCGTATATCACGCTGGATGTCTCATCAAAATCCCACGTGTTCTACACCGGCAAGCAGAAAGATTTCGCCAAAGAAGGCAGCACCGCGCGCTTCAACCAGCGTTTCGGCAGCTTCCTGTCGCGCAACAAGTAACGCTGGAGAGAAGAGATGCAGGTATTGAGTTCATTGCGCTCTGCAAAGACGCGCCATAAAGATTGCAAAGTCGTGCGTCGTAAAGGTCGCATCTATGTGATTTGCAAAACTAACCCGCGCTTTAAGGCGGTTCAGGGAAGAAAGAAAAAAAGGTAGGAAAGTGTCGTGATAATTGGCCGGGATGCTCCCCGGCCTTTTTTTTACTTCATGCTATGCAGAATGGCGTCAACATTGTGTTTGAACGCGGCCACATAGGTCGCTGCTGGGCCACTCGCTTCCGACAGCGCTTCAGGATAGAGTTCCCCGCCCGGCTGTGCGCCGTTTTCGCTGGCAATCTGTTTTACCAGACGCGGATCGGTTTGATTCTCCATGAAGTACGTTTTGATGTGCTCGGCCTTCAACTGCTGGATGATCGACGCCACATCGCTGGCGCTGGCTTCCGCTTCGGTAGAGAAGCCCACCGGCGCAAGGAAGCTGACGCCATAACGTTGGCCAAAGTAGCCAAAGGCATCATGGCTGGTCAGCACTTTACGCTTGCTCTTCGGCACTTCAGCAAAGGCAGTTTTCGCCCAGCTATCCAGTTTCTGCAACTGCTGAATATAGCTTTCACCGCTTTTACGAATATCCGCCGCATCTGCTGGATCGGCTTTGATCAGCGCATTCATCACATTGCTGGCGTAGATCACACCGTTTTGCATGCTGTTCCACGCGTGGGGATCGGTGACGCTTTTACCGTCCTCTTCCATCTTGCGCGTGTTGACACCGTTCGACGCTACTACGATGGTGCCTTTATAACCTGACGCGCTGATCAGGCGATCCATCCAACCTTCCATGCCCAAACCGCTAACGAACACCACATCCGCCTTCGCCAGCGCCTGGCTATCCTGCGGCGTCGGTTCGAAGGTGTGCGGATCGCCATTCGGCCCGACCAGCGATTTCACGTTGACGTGATCGCCACCGACCTGTTTAACGATATCCGCCAGCACGGTAAAACTCGCCACAACATCAACGCTTTTCGCCAGCGACAGTGGGCTTACCAGCATGGCGCCAATCGCCAGACTCAGCGGTAACTTTTTCATTCATATCCCCTTATTGGTTTCGTTATCGACGGCGCAACAGGCCGCCACATGGTCCTGTCAAAACAGAAAGTAGAAACAGCACCGCAGCACTCAGCACCACCGCCGGTCCAGCCGGCAGCGAGAAATGCCACGAAAGAATCAGGCCGATAAACGCCGAGACGATCGCCAGCAGCATGGCGATGCCAAGCATGCATGCCAGATGACGACTCCAGAAGCGTGCGCTGGTCGCCGGCAGCATCATCAATCCCACTGACATCAGCGTGCCCAGCACCTGAAAGCCCGCCACCAGATTGAGCACCACTAGCATCAGAAACAGACCATGCACCAGCGGTGCGCTCCATTTGCCCTGCGCGCGCAGGAAATCGGGATCGAAGGCATCGATCACCAGCGGACGGAAGATCACTGCCAGCAGCAGCAAGGTGGTAGCCGCAATGCCGCCGACCAGCACAATCGCCGCGTTATCTACCGCCAGCAGCGATCCAAATAACACGTGCAGCAGATCGACGCTGGAACCGCGCAGCGACACCAGCGTGACGCCGAGCGCAAGAGAGCCGAGGTAGAAGCCGGAAAAACTGGCATCCTCTTTGAGGTGCGTATAACGGCTGACCGCCCCCGAGAGCAGCGCCACCGCCAACCCGGCAATCAGGCCGCCGATACCCATCGCCACCAGCGACAATCCCGACACCAGATAACCAATCGCCGCGCCGGGTAACACAGCATGTGATAAGGCATCGCCGACCAGACTCATGCGGCGCAGAGAAAGGAAAACGCCCAGCGGTGTGGCGCTGATCGCTAATGCAACGCAAGCCACCAACGCACGACGCATGAAACCAAACTCGATAAAGGGTTGAAGTAATGTCACGACGCTACCCTACGCAACGTTGGCGTTTGTGCGGAATCAGCGTCATCGAGCGATAACACATCCTGAAAATAGCGCGCCACCAGCGGACGATCGTGCAGCACGACTAATAATGTGGTGCCCGCCTGCTGCTGCTGTTCGAGGATCGACATCAGCAAGGTAACGGTTTGGCTATCAATGCCATTGAAGGGTTCATCCAGCAGCCAGAGCTGGCTGCGCTGCAGCATTAAGCGCGCAAACAGCACGCGCTGCAGTTGCCCGCCAGATAACGTAGATGGCTGCGCATCGGCATATTCACGCATTTGCACCGCATCCAGCGCGGCATCGATTTCCAGGCGCAAGGCGCGATCAATGCCACCAAACCAACCGCAGCGTGGCCAGCAGCCCATCGCCACCAGTTCATAGGCAGTAAGAGGAAAACGCGTTTCAAGTTCACTGCGTTGCGGTAACCAGCCCAGCGCTTTGCGCGGGATGTGCAATTCGCAGCTGCCGGAAATGGGCGGCAGTAAGCCGGCAATGGTTTTCAATAAGGTCGATTTGCCGGTGCCGTTAGCGCCAATCAGCGCCGTCATGCTGCCCGTTGCCAGCTCTCCGTTAACAATCGGCGTCACCGCACGGCCTTGATAACCTGCTTGTAAGCGGTTGAAATGCATCATTTCTGCATGCCCCAATATAAGGCCAGCGCTAGCAAGGCAATCAGCATCAGCGCCACCAGCAAACGGCCGCCAAGGGAAAGAAGTAAACCGCTGTGATTCATACTCAACAACCAATAATGTTATAACATAACAATTATAATACCCGACTCTTCCTCAATGGCGCCCGAGCAAAAGTGTTTCAAAAGTTGATCGCTCACGAAGATAGCTGCGGTAATTCGCCGTTTCGCCATGATTGAGTTATGAAACCCATCACAACGATTACTCTTTCTGTTTATTAGCGACTTGCAATGTCACTCAATTAGCTCAATGATAGAAACATCATTCTTTTACTGGATACAAAATGCCGTCTATTATTCATTGTGATATTGCTGTGGATGAGGACGATTGCGAAAAGTTGGTCAGAATTATCCAGGGGAATATTCTCAAAATAGCCGAGGCATTAGCCGGTGATTTACAGTGGTATTCTCAAAACGCGCAATTAGTTCCCGATAGCTTCCAGATTATTTCTATTCAACCAACCGACAATAATCGATTTAAAATGCTTTACGATTTCAGCTGGAATTTATTTAATCCTTGCCTGGATTTAAATGAAACGTCTATGCGTCGTGAAGAAGTGTTGTTTCAGGTAAAGCCCGGCGCGCTGGTGTTTGACGTGATTGACAATGAGCGCCCCTCTCCTGCCGATGAATTGTAATATTTGGTAATTGAGGTGAGCAAAGCTAATGATTGTGGATTACATTTAAGGAGTCGCTGAATTCAATTTTATTCGAGATCGCTTCCTGGTAGCTTTTCCTAATCTCGCCGCGCTGCGGTAACTGTGCTAGCTATGGAGGGGAAAAAGATGGACGAATACTCACCGAAACGGCATGATATTGCCCAGCTTAAATACCTGTGTGAGAACTTGTTCGACGAAAGTATGGCGACATTGACTGACAGCCATCATGGTTGGGTTAATGATCCTACTTCGGAAAGCAATTTACAGCTCAACGATTTGATTGAGCATATCGCTTCTTTCACGATGAATTACAAAATTAAGCACGTTGAAGATGAAGCCCTGATTACGCAAATCGATGAATATCTTGACGATACCTTTATGCTGTTCAGCAGCTATGGAATCAATACTCAGGATCTACAACGGTGGCAGCGTTCAGCAAAACGCTTATTTAATCTGTTTGCCGAAGAGTGTGCTTATCTCCAACAACCTAGCCATTCCTTTTAGCACCAGACTGAGACCGGTTTATTTATGAGCAACCAAGCCTTAACCAAAACAGATTATTTGATGCGACTGCGCCGCTGTCGCTCAATCGATACCCTTGAACGGGTTATCGAAAAAAACAAGTATGAATTACCTGATAATGAACTCGCGGTATTCTATTCGGCAGCCGATCATCGTCTGGCTGAACTGACCATGAATAAGCTTTACGATAAAGTACCGGTTTCTGTCTGGAAGTTCGTCCGCTAAGTTTTCCCCCTAACAGCCGATCTGCACCATCATCGTTTTAATCAAGGATTGAATCACAGGCAAAGGATTGCCAGATTTCTCTGTGCGTAAAATTCTGCGGAGTATTGGGCGGGTACAAAATGGTGGGGGCCCTGCCAGCTACATCCCGGCACACGCGTCGCCTGCTGCGGCTGCTTCCTTCCGGATCTGACCGAGTTCACAAGTTAGCATTGCGGGAGAACCAACAGGGCCCCCATTGACAAGCCCTCATTTCGAGAGCGCAGGCATTATCAAGTATGCCCCTGGCAATTGCAAGCGCAGGCCCGACAACCGTTGGTTTCTTGCACAAGCACACAGCAATGCGCTGATGTCTACCCTTCTGCATGCTAAAGTTTGCCCTTTCCTGATGAAAATAGGTGCGCATATGAGCGACCAAAACAATTTCTCTGAGCGCGTCTGGCAGATCATCGCGGCCATTCCGCCGGGAAAGGTCACCACTTACGGGGATGTTGCGCAATTAGCGGGTTCGCCGCGCGCGGCACGTCAGGTGGGCGGCGTATTACGCCGTTTGCCGGAAGGCAGTAAATTACCCTGGTTTCGCGTTATCAATCGCCATGGCCGCATTTCACTACAGGGCGACGACCTGTTTCGTCAGCGAGATGCGCTGGAAGCGGAAGGGATTGAAGTGAGCGATGCTGGGGAAATCGAGTTAGAGAAATATCGATGGGAAATTTAGCGGTGCGATATGTCGCGCCCAAGCCCGCCACCAACCGCACTGAACGTTACACGCTGGAAGGCATCGTTGTGGAGTAAAGCGTCACACGCCATGGATGGCGTGTGCCGAGCGATCAGGGACGAGACAGCGACTTTACGGAACAATGATGACTTCCGGCGCTCTCTCGTCCCATCTTTCGAAATTACAGACTAGTCGGTGCCGGCACCGAAGACGATGGCGTCACCTGCGTAGGTGAAGTCGAAGGCACTGTTGTCGCTGCTCCCGGCTGGGTTTGCATCGCGACGTTAGTCACAGGCACCAACAGCAGTTCGGCTTTTGTTCCGCCCTGATTAATCACCGGTTTCACCGTATCGGTGATAAACGCCAGCTTGCCATCAATCGAAATCGCCGCACTCAACAGAATGCGCGCGTTCGGCTGGATGTCAGCCGGATTGAACGGCAAGACAAACTGGAACGGCGACTGTTTCCCTTCCGTGCGCACCACGCGCTGCGACAGCACTTTCGAAGGCGCATCGGCCAGCGATGCATCTGATAGCGTAACGGTCAGCACAGAATCCGGCGGCAGCGCAATGCGCTGGCGGATATACACCGAACCACTGACATTAGGCTGCGCAATCGCGGCCTGCTGCCCCGCTACCGCTGAGCCGAGTGTAGGTGTGGCTACCGGCTTGCTGTGGTCCGCACAACCGGTAATCGCCGCAGCCAGGGTCATACCACTAATAACTTGCCAGAGTTTCATCGATGTCGTCTCCTTATGAACACTATGATTGTCGGCGGTGGATTCATTGCTTAGCTTTTCAGCCGCCGAATGACCTTAATTCTGGCACAAATATCGGCATTGCGCCTAAACCCTCTGCCAGCCCGCTGAAATCGCGGCAAAATCATTGACGGAAACTGGTCGGATCTTTCACACTGACGCGATGAGTCACGCTGAGGAATTTGCTATGAGCCAGGCACTGCACAACCTGCTTAATTTATTAAATCTGGAAAAACTGGAAGAAGGCCTGTTTCGTGGTCAGAGCGAAGATCTGGGCTTGCGCCAGGTGTTTGGTGGCCAGGTGGTCGGCCAGGCGCTGTATGCCGCGAAACAAACGGTGCCGGAAGAGCGCATCATTCACTCCTTCCACAGCTATTTTCTGCGTCCGGGCGATAGCCAAAAAGCCATCATCTATGATGTTGAAACGCTGCGTGATGGCAAAAGCTTCAGCGCACGCCGCGTTAGCGCGGTACAGAATGGTCAGCCGATCTTCTATATGACGGCTTCGTTCCAGGCACCTGAAAGCGGCTTCGAGCATCAGAATGAAATGCCGCAGGTGCCAGGCCCGGATAATCTGCCATCGGAACAGGATTTGGCGAAAAAGCTGGCCGCGCATCTGCCACTCAAGCTGAAAGAAAAATTCCTCGCTGAGCGTCCACTGGATATTCGTCCGGTGCAAATTCACAACCCGCTGAAAGGCCACGTCGATGAGCCGCTGCGTCAGGTGTGGATCCGTGCTAACGGCGAGTTACCGGCCGATCGTCGTATCCATCAATACCTGCTGGGATATGCCTCGGATCTTAACTTCCTGCCGGTAGCGCTGCAGCCGCACGGTAAAGGCTTCCTCGAAGCCGATATGCAGGTTGCAACCATCGATCACTCAATGTGGTTCCATCGCCCGTTCGACTTGTCTGAATGGCTGCTGTACAGCGTAGTGAGCACCTCGGCCTCCGGCGCGCGCGGTTTTGTGCGTGGCGAGTTTTATACGCAGGATGGCCGACTGGTGGCGACCACGGTGCAGGAAGGCGTGATGCGTCAACGCGACGCATAAAAAAAGGGGCGATATTATCGCCCCTCTGTTTTTTTATAATTTTAGCGCACTGCTCTTCTTTAGCCCGGCTGTTACTGGTTGTAAGCGTTCTCGCCGTGGCTGTTCACATCCAGACCTTCACGTTCCTGATCTTCCGGAACACGCAGGCCAACAATCATATCCGCCAGTTTGAAGCCGATGAAAGCTACAACTGCAGTCCAGACGATGGTCACACCCACGCTGAACAGCTGAATCCAAACCTGATGGCCCATGGTCACGCCTTCTGCGTAGCCTACGCCGCCCAGTGAAGAGGATGCGAACACGCCGGTCAGGATACAACCGAGGATGCCACACACGCCGTGCACACCGAACACATCACATGGGTCATCAACGCGCAGCCATTTCTTCAGGGTTGTTACGCCCCACAGACCGGCTAAACCACCCGCCAGACCGATAATCAGCGCGCCGCCGACACCGACATAACCACAAGCTGGGGTAATCGCCACCAGACCAGCGATGAAGCCAGAGCAAGCACCGAGCAGAGAAGGTTTACCGCGTACCGCCCACTCGCCAAACACCCACGAAAGTACCGCACCCGCTGTAGCCACCACGGTATTCAGGAACGCCAGCGCAGCGATTTCGTTAGCTGAGGAAGCAGAACCGGCGTTGAAGCCGAACCAGCCCACATACAGAATCGCGGTACCGAGGAACACCATCGGCAGGTTGTGTGGTTTGAAGGCTTCTTTGCCGAAACCTGCACGTTTGCCCACCAGGTAAGCACCCACCAGGCCAGCAACCGCGGCGTTGATGTGAACCACGGTGCCGCCCGCGAAGTCGAGCGCGCCGTCTTGCGCCAGCAAGCCACCCGCCCACACCATGTGTGCGATTGGCAGATAAGCCAGCGTCAGCCATACCACCACAAAAATCAGAACCGCAGAGAAGCGAATACGTTCAGCCAGCGCACCGACAATCAGGCCGACGGTGATACAGGCGAAGGAAGCCTGAAACGCAACGTGAATGTACTGATAGAAGCTGCCCATCAGCGCTTTCAGCTCAATATTTTTCAGCATCGCCCACTGGAAGCTACCGAAGAAGGAGTTGCCTTCACTGAACGCCAGCGAGTAGCCGTAAATCACCCACAGCACACAAACCAGTGAGAAGGTCACCGCAACCTGCGTCAGCATCGACAGCACGTTCTTGCCGCGAATCAAACCGCCGTAGAACAGCGCAATGCCGGGAATCGACATAAAAAGTACCAAGGCGGTACAGATCATCATAAAGGCGTTATCGGCTTTATCCGCTACTGCAGGGGCTGCCGCCATCGCCAGAGAAGGTAACAGCGCAAGGCTGGTGAGGCCCAACTTCGTTATCAGTTTATTCATTTCTTTCCATCCCATCACAATTCAGAGCCCCAGTTACAGTGCTGCTTCGTCGGTCTCGCCGGTACGAATACGAATGACGCGCTGCAGTTCTGCGACGAAAATCTTGCCGTCGCCAATTTTGCCGGTATACGCGGCTTTGCTGATGACATCGACCACTTCATCAAGCTGGTCGTCCGCAATAGCGATATCAATTTTTACTTTTGGCAGGAAGTTAACGCTGTACTCGGCACCGCGATAAAGCTCTGCGTGACCTTTCTGGCGACCGAAACCTTTAACCTCGGTAACTGTCAGTCCCTGAATGCCAATAGAGGATAAGGCTTCACGCACGTCCTCCAGCTTAAATGGTTTGATTACCACGGTAACCAGCTTCATACGTTCCCCTCCGGATAAGAAATTGAGTGAGTCTTCGCGGACACGTAGGGATATAAGCAAAGGCTGTGCCATAAATAAAAAAAGGGGAATGTCAGTAGCATAGGCGCGCTGCATCACGCTTCGTTATGTGAAGCACAGCGCAGATTGCGGAGGAGGAAGAGGAAAGGTGTTGCAATATTGCACTTCTTTGGTGCTTTAAGCCTCAAAGAAGTGCATCAATACAGAACATTCCGATAAAACTGTGCAAAAAAGGTGCAATTCACCCTTCAGCTTGTACGGGGATGCTCGCCGCGAGTTCATCGCCGGCCTGCTGCAGCTGATACATCTGCCAGTAACGGCCCTGCTCGGCCAACAGTTCAGCATGCGTACCGCGCTCCACCACCTGACCGCGATGCAGCACTAAAATCTGATCGGCCTCGGTAATGGTGGAAAGGCGATGCGCGATCACCACCAGCGTGCTGTGCTGGCGTAATGCACGTAACGCATGCTGAATCGCCTGTTCCGTGCCGGAATCGATATTCGCCGTGGCTTCGTCGAGGATCAGGATTTGCGGTAAAGACACCAACACGCGCGCCAGCGCCAGCAGCTGTTTCTGCCCAACCGACAGATTATTGCCCTGCTCGCCTAAACGCGTATGGATGCCGTCCGCCATGCTGCGCGCCAGCGGTGCCAGCTGCACCGTCTCCAGCGCCTGCCACACCTGATCTTCCGGGATATCGCGCCCCAAACGCACGTTGGCCAGCAGCGAATCCGCCAGCACCACCGGATCCTGTTGCACCATCGCAACGCTTTGACGTAAAGCGGCATGCGACAGTTGCGGCAGCGGGCGACCATCCAGTTCGATGCTGCCGCGCGTCACCGGGTAATAGCCCATCAGCAGATTCGCCAGCGTGCTTTTCCCGCTGCCGGTATGTCCCACCAGCGCAACAAAATGACGCGCCGGAACTTCAAGATTGATATTGCTGAGCACATCGCGATTATCGCGATAGGCAAAGCTCACATCCCGCAGCGAGATGCTGCCGGAAGCCAGCGGCTGAATATCGTTGCCGTAAGCTTGCTGATCCGCATCCATCAGTTCGAAGATGCGCTCGCCGGACACCACCGCCTGCTGCAGCATCGACTGCTGCGTAGTGAGTTCAATCAGCGGTTCATTGAGGCGGCCAAGATAGGTAATAAAGGCATACAGCACGCCGACTTCAAACACGCCCGGCGTGGCGAAGCTGAACAGCATCAGCAAACCGCACAGAATCATGGCCGAAAACAGACTCAATAACGGGCGCAATAAAAAGCCATCCAGCCGCAGCGTTTCCATGCGCGCCAGATAGTGCGAACGGCTGGCTTCGCCCATGCGTTCACCAAAGCGCGCCTGCTGGCGGAACTGCTGGATCACGCTCATGCCATTGATTACTTCATTGAAGCCGTTGTTGATGTCCGCCAGATAGCTGCGCACGCGACGCGCAATCGGCGTGCTGAAGCGCTGATAAATCAGCATCACCGTCAGCACCAGCGGGAAAATCACGATCGCCACCAGCGCCATGCGCCAGTCGAGGGAGAACATCGCCACCAGCATCGCGCCAATCAACGCAGCGGCGCGCAACACCGTTGCCACCACGGTGACGTAGAGATCTTTGATCACTTCGGTGTCGTTGGTGACGCGCGAGATGATTTGTCCAACCGGCTGGGTATCGAAGGCGCTTAACGGCTGGCGCAACGCCGCGTTCATCACATCCACGCGCAATTGCTGCACCACGCCAATCGCCGCACGGTTAAACAGCAGCGCCTGAAAATAGTGCAAACCGGCGGCCAGCAATTGCAGCAGGATAAAGCCCACCAGCAGGCCAGCGACAATGCCCCACGGCATCTGATGTTTCGCCACCAGATTATCGATGAAATAGCTCACCAGCACCGGTCCGGTCACTTCGGCTGCCGCAGCAATCCATAGCATGCCGACCGCCAGCCACAGCGATTTACGCCACGGTTTGCCATACGCCAGCAGTCGTTTCAGCGTCGGCCATAAACGTTGTGATTTAGCCACGGCTTGCTCCTTCTGCCACTTCATCGTCATCCAGTGCGGCTTCCAGCTGCTGATAACGGTACATATCGCGATACCAACCCTCTTTAGCCGCCAGGGTTTCATGATCGCCACGCTGCGCCACGGCGCCGTGCTGCAGCACCAGAATTTCGCTGGCCTCGGTGAGCGCCGACAGACGGTGCGCGCTGATAATCAAAGTGCGCCCTTTGCCCCACTGACGCAGGTTATGCAGGATGTCATGTTCAGTACGGCCATCAACCGCCGACAGCGCATCATCCAGAATCAGGATTTCGGCATTCAGCAGCAGCGCGCGTGCAATCGCAATGCGCTGCTTCTGTCCGCCCGATAACATCACGCCGCGCTCGCCCACTTCGGTCTCATAACCTTGTGGCAGGCGCAGAATATCGTCGTGCACGCAGGCCATGGTTGCCACGCGCTCCAGCTCTTGCTGCGTCGCATTCGGGCGACCCAGCGCCAGATTGGCGGCAATGGTGTCAGAGAACAGGAAAGGCGTCTGGCTGACTACCGCCAGCCGGCTGCGCCAGCTATCGAGTCGCAACTGCGGCAGCGGCGTATTGTGGTAACGAATATCGCCCTGATCGATGTCGAAGTGGCGCTGAATCAGGCTCAGCAGCGTGCTCTTGCCGCAGCCGGTTGGCCCACATAATCCCAGCATCTGGCCCGGTTTTAGCTGGAAATTAACATGGCTCAGCACCGGGCCAGAACTGGCCGGATAGCGGAACTCACGAATGGCAACCTGCATCACGCCAGGTTCGGGCGGTAACACTTTCTGACCATCTTCAACCGCCGGCGCTTCCGCCAGCAATGAACGGATACGGCTCCACGCCGCACTGCCGCGCTCAACGATGTTGATCATCCACGCCAGCGCCAGCATGGGCCAAATCATCAGGCCGAGGTACATCACAAAGCTGGTGAGCTGCCCGAGCGTCAAACTGCCATTCCACACCATCCAGCCACCACCGGCAATCGCCAGCAGGTTGGAGAAGCCGACAGCGATATAAATGATCGGATCGAATCGCGCATCCACGCGCGCCACATGCAGGTTTTTCTTGCCAGTATCAGCGGCGATGCCGGCAAATTGCTGCGACTGATGATCTTCGAGGCCAAACGCTTTGATCATGCGGATGCTGGTCAGGCTTTCCTGGGTTTGATCGTTCAGGCTGGAGAACGCCGCCTGCGCCACTTTGAAACGCTGATGCAAGCGGGCACCATCTTTCTGAATGGCGAAGGCCATAATTGGCATCGGGATAAGCGCCAGTAACGTCAGCTGCCAGCTGATTTGGGTGCTCATCACAATCAGCACCACCAATCCCATCACCAGTGAATCCACCAGCGTCAGCACGCCTTCACCGGCGGCAAACACCACGCGATCCACATCATTGGTGGCGCGGGCGATCAGATCGCCAGTGCGATGGCGCAGATAAAATGCCGGATGCTGGCGACTGAGCTGACGGTAGAAATCTTCACGCAGCTCAACGGCTAATTGGTAGGATGCGCCAAACAGCAGCACGCGCCAGACGTAGCGCAGCAGATAGACGATTACCGCCGTCACCAGCATCACGCCGATCCACATAAAGATCTGCCCGGCGCTTAAATTATGCTGGGTGACGCCGTCGACAATCACGCCAACCACGTGCGGTGGCAGCAATTGCAGCAAGGCAATAACGATCAGCAAGCTGACGGCGCCCAGATATCGCCGCCACTCGCGCAGGAAATACCAACTTAACTGGCTGAATAATCGCACAAGAGTGTCTCTTTCTGTGCCCGCTAGGGCGCTACCGGCAATGCGGTGGTGTATTTAATCTCTTCCATGGCAAAACTGGAGGTCACATCCATCAGGCCCGGCACGCCGTTCACCAGGCGCTTATAAAAGCTGTCGTAACTCTTCATGTCCGCGACCTGAATGCGCAGCAAATAATCGTACTCGCCCGCCATGCGGTAAAACGCCATCACTTCCGGCATTTGCTGCACCACGGCGACAAATTGCTTAAACCACTCGCTGCTGTGCTGCTGGGTTTTGACAAACATAAAGGCGGTGAGCGACAGACCGATTTTTTCGCCGTCCACCAGCGCCACGCGCGCACGAATAATGCCATCATCTTCCAGTTTTTTCAGGCGTTTCCAGCACGGCGTGGTGGTGAGATTCACCGCATCGGCCAACGTCTGCAGCGACAACGTGCAATCCTGCTGCAGCAATGCCAGCAAAGTGCGGTCAGTTTTATCTAACATTTGCCACTCCCGGAGAAAAATTTTCTCTAAGCGCACCATTATACCGCGATTAAAGCAACCTCTTTTTCCTGCCAGTGCCTTACACTGTGCGCAATAATGATTACGGAAATGCCACATGCAAACGCCCTGGGTTCGCCACGCCATCAATGAAATTAACGCCGATTTTCAGCGCTCTGCGGATACACATCTGATCCGCTTTAAGCTGGATGATTTTCCCGGCATTCACTTCTATCTCAAGGATGAAAGCACCCATCCCAGCGGCAGCTTAAAACATCGTTTGGCGCGTTCCCTGTTTCTCTATGGCCTGGCGAATGGCTGGATCCACGAAAATACGCCGATCATTGAAGCCTCATCCGGCAGTACTGCGGTATCGGAAGCTTACTTCGCTCGCCTGCTCGGTTTGCCCTTTATCGCCGTGATGCCCGCCAGCACCGCGAAACGCAAAATCGAGATGATTGGTTTTTACGGTGGCGAGTGCCATTTCGTCGCCGATCCCTGCCAGCTGTACAGCGAATCCGAGCGTTTAGCGCGTGAACTCAACGGCCACTTTATGGACCAGTTCACCTACGCCGAACGTGCCACCGACTGGCGCGGCAACAACAACATCGCCGAAAGCATTTTCCGCCAGATGTCACACGAACCCTTCCCGGTGCCGCATACGGTGATCATGAGCGCCGGTACCGGCGGCACCTCAGCAACATTGGGCCGCTATATCCGTTATCAGGGCCATGACACGCGCCTGCTGGTGGTCGATCCGCAGCATTCAGTGTTTTTTGATTACTGGCATAGCCGCGAAAAAACGCTGCGCAGCGAACGCGGCAGTCTGATTGAAGGCATTGGCCGCCCGCGTGTGGAACCGTCGTTTTTACCCGACGTTATTGACGAGATGATGAAAGTGCCAGATGGCGCGACTATCGCCGCGATGCTGCAGCTGGAAAAGGTGCTGGGACGTCGTCCTGGCGCCTCAACCGGCACCAACTTCTGGGGCATGATGCAGGTGGCAAAACGCATGCGGGAAAACGGCGAGCAGGGTTCTTTGGTGACGTTGCTGTGTGACAGCGGTGAGCGCTATCCCGACACCTATTACAATCCGCAGTGGGTAGAGCAGAATATCGGCGACATTGCACCCTGGGTGCGTGAGCTGCAATAAAAAACCGGACGTCCTGTCCGGTTCACTGTAAGCCTCAGCATTCGGGGGAATAATCGAGGTGTGGTGTGGTCATCCAGTGATTAAGGTAGTGAGACACCGCCTGTGTCTCGCAATGTCCGATAATCGGTAAATGGGGCAACGACGCTTTCAGTTGATGCATGGCGTTGCCCATAATGAAACCGCTGCCAACGCGCTCCAGCATTTCGCGATCGTTCATGGCATCGCCAAACGCCATACAATCCGCCAGCGACAGCGAAAGGTGCTGGCACAAACGTCCCAACGCCGCGCCTTTATGGCAATCGACCGGTAACACTTCCAGACAATCCCACGCAGAGAAACAAATGTTGGCCCGCTCGCCCAATGCGGCCTGCAATTCACTTCTTAGCGCCTGCAACATTTCATGCGGCGCAATAAAACAGATTTTGGTGACTTCATGCGCCGACATCTGACGCAAATCGCGCAGCTGATACTGGAAGCCACTCATCGCATGCGCTTCCAGCGCGCCGAGCAGCGGTTTATCGGTAAACCAGCCCTCATCGTTGAAAATATGAATCGAGGCTGGCGTTTGCCAATGGGTATGAATCACCTCTTCCGCCACCGATGGCGATAAATCGCAGCCGTATAGTTGGTTGCCTTCCAGATCGTGAATACGCGTGCCGTTGCCGGTAATCAGCCATGCAGGCAAGGTGATTTGTTCGCGTACTCGCTGCATATCCATAAGATGACGCCCGGTGGCAAACGCCAACGTGACGCCGCGCTGATGCAACGCATGCAGGCTTGCCAGCGTTTCATTACCTAACCGGTGCGAAGGCAGCAACAGCGTACCGTCCATATCAAATGCCGCGAGGCGAGCCATGCGAATTCTCCTGTCTGAGTGAGGCAGCTACTATCGCCTGGCAATTACGGAACTAATAGTGAATACTTTTTAAAAACTGTTCCGGGTTTAGCCATGCGCGAACTTCATCGGGTCAATCAATTTCAGCGCCTGTGGCAACTCAGCCACGGCGAAACACAACGCCTCAGCGTCGCTGCGATGGCGCAGCACTGCTTTTGCAGCGAGCGCCATGTGCGCACGCTGCTGCGTCAGTGGCAGGATGCCGGCTGGCTGCAGTGGCGGGGTGAATCCGGGCGTGGCAAACAGGGCGAGCTGACTTTCCTGGTGTCGCCGGAACAGTTGCGCCAGCAGCTATTAACGCAGCAACTCGACGCCGGCGAGGCGGTACAGGCGCTGCAGGTGCTGGATCTGCATCCCGAGCGATTAGTGAAAATGCTGCGGCCGCTGATGGGCGGTCAGTGGCAGAACCAATCGCCGGTGCTGCGCATTCCTTACTACCGCGCGATGGAGCCGTTGCGTCCGCTGCAGCTGACCGGACGCGCCGAGCAACATCTGGCGCGCCAGGTTTTCTCCGGGCTAACGCGCTTTCGCGATAACGATGTTGAAGGCGATATCGCGCATCATTGGCAGCACGATGCCAGCGGCCGTGACTGGTATTTCTGGCTGCGCCCACAGCTCAGCTGGCACAACGATGAACCGCTGCAGGCGGCGCAGTTGGTTGAGCAGCTGCAACAGATCAGGCAATCGCCGCGCGGTTCGCGGCTGCTGGCGGCGATTGAACGGATTGAAGCGCCACATCCGCTAGCGATACATATTCAACTGCGTGAAAGCGATTACTGGCTGCCGCAGCGGCTGGCGCATCAATTCTGTCTGTTACCTCATCCTGAATTCGCCGATATCGGTAGCGGGCCGTGGAAACTCACGCATTTCACCGCTGAGATGGTGCGGCTGGAGAGCCACGCGCGCTGGCATTTGCAGCGCCCGCTGATCCAGCGGATGGAATACTGGATCACGCCGCAGCTGTTTGATCGTGATCTCGGCACCAGTTGCAGCCATCCGGTGCAAATCGCCATTGGCGATCCTGACGAACTCGGCTCGCTGCGTCCGGTTGATCGCAGTATCAGCCTGGGATTTTGCTATCTGGCGCCACGCATCTCGGCGCACTTCAGTGCCGAACAGGCGCAATCGCTGATTGCCCTGATTCAGCGTAGCGGTGTGATTCAACAATTGCCGCTGGATGAAGGTTTAATCACACCGAGCCACGAACTGCTGCCTGGCTGGCCGGTACCGCGCGCCGAAAGAGAGAAGATTGCACTGCCGCCTACGTTAACGCTGCATTACCACTTGCCGGTCGAACTGCATGTGATGGCGCAGGCGTTGATTCCACTGCTGGCGCAACACGGCTGCGCCCTCACCTGCATTTTCCATGACGTAAAAAGCTGGCGTGACGATAGCGATCTCAGTGAAGCCGATGTGGTAATGGGCGATCGGCTGATTGGCGATGCACCGCTGTTTACGCTGGTGAACTGGCTGGAGAACGATCCCGTCTGGCAGCCGCTGCGCGAACAGGTTCTGCAAACGCCGCTGAGTGCTATTGCCCAACAACCTGATGCGTTGCAGCGCGGTGAATTGACTCAGCAACTGTTTCAGCAGCTGATGTGCGATGGCCATTTACTGCCGCTGTTTAACTATCGCTATCAGGTTTTTGCGCCGCCCGGCGTGGAGGGCATCCAGCTTAATAGCCTGGGATGGTTTGATTTCACCCGCGCCTGGATTCCGCCGCCAACCACAGCTAGCGCTGTTCAGCCTGCGTCCGAGCCAGTACCATAAGCGCACTGATTTTTGGGGAAGAAAAAATGAAACGAGCCGTTGTGGTATTCAGTGGCGGACAAGACTCCACCACCTGTTTAATTCAGGCGCTGCAACACTATGATGAAGTGCATTGCGTGACTTTTGATTACGGCCAGCGCCATCGTGAAGAGATCGAGGTTGCGGCTGAGCTGTCGCACAAGCTGGGCGCGCGCGCGCACAAAGTGCTGGACGTTACGCTGCTCAACGAATTAGCCGTCAGCAGCCTGACGCGCGACAACATTCCGGTGCCGACCTACGATCCCAATGCCAGCGGTTTGCCGAGTACCTTTGTACCGGGCCGCAATATTCTGTTCCTGACGCTGGCATCGATTTATGCCTATCAGGTCGAAGCCGAAGCGGTGATCACCGGCGTGTGCGAAACCGATTTCTCCGGCTATCCGGATTGCCGCGATGAGTTTGTTAAAGCACTGAATAACGCCGTCAGCCTGGGCATGGCGCGCAATATTCGTTTTGAGACGCCGCTGATGTGGCTGAATAAAGCTGAAACCTGGGCGCTGGCCGATTATTGGCAGCAGCTGCCGCTGGTCCGCGCTGAAACGCTTACCTGCTACAACGGCGTAAAAGGTGATGGCTGCGGCGAATGCGCGGCCTGCCATTTACGCGCCCGTGGCCTGGCAGATTATCAGGCGAACGCGTCGGCGGTGATGGCAGCGATGAAAGAAAAAAGCGGCCTCAACTGATTCAGGCCGCAGGGTAGACTGGCGTCATCGGCGCCAGTTATTCATTTTCGACCATCAACGACGCCAGACGCTCGCGCAACTCCCCTTCCATCGGCACCGCTTTTTGCGTACGCAGATCAATACAGACAAAGGTCAGCGCTGCATCGGCCACCACCGAATTATCACTCGCCAGCAGGACACGCTGCGCAATGATGCCGCTCTTCCCGCTGAGCTGTGACACTTCACTTTCAATATTCAGTACGTCGCCCAATACCGCCGGACGACGATAGTTGATGTTGATATTCACCACCACAAACGCCAGTTGCTGCTCCATCAGCCAATGAAACGCATCGACATCCTCCAGCCACTGCCAGCGCGCCTCCTCCAGAAATTCCAGATAGCGCGCGTTATTCACGTGCTGATAAACATCCAGATGGTAACCGCGCACTTTAATTGTGGTTTGCATTATTGCTCCTTGTTCAGGCTGAGAATGACAACTGGTAAGACCTGTTGAGCATAGCACAGCCTGAATCCGGGCTTTTTCAATCCTTCAAAGTCGCGAGACGCTTCACAATTTAAGCCGGGCGCTGTTGCGCTCAATCAGGGCGCTACCAATGCCCGGCACCTCCTTGAGCTGTTCTATGGCGGTAAATGGCCCGTATTGTTCGCGATAACTGACAATCGCCTGCGCTTTCTTCAGTCCGATACCGTTCATACCCGCCGCCAGCTGTTCGGCGGTGGCTGAATTGATGCTGACCTGTCCTTCCTGTGGCGTGGAGACTTGCGTCGCCTGCGTTTCACTGGGACTTTCGGCAGCCGCCAGTCCGGTGGTATAAACTGCGCCGCCCAGCGCCAGCGTAATGCATAGGGCTTGAAACGTTGATTTCATCATGCTGTTTTTCTCCTTGTGTTTGACAGCAACAGCAGGGTGTCACAGCTCAATTCAACGCTCAAAAGGGCAATTACAGAAATGGAAAAGGCCGCATAAGCGGCCTTTCGGGTATTGCAGTGGTTTAACTTTTTTTGTGAGGCTTATTGGTTTTGTGCTGCGGCGCCGTACTTAATCTTCGCCTCTTTACGCAGGTTTTCCAGCAGCGCTTCAAAGGCGATTTGCGCGTTATTCTGCGTTACACCTTTTACCATCTCATCGATCTGCGCCTGCGGCATGTTGCCCGCGCTGACTTTATCCAGCGCGATCAGCACCACATTGCCCTGCATATCTTCGCTCACGCCCCACGACGGTTTATTGTCGGCAGGTTGTGGCAGATTGAAGGCCGACTGAGCAACAGGATCCTGCGCATTGCGATCAAACGATTTGCTGGCGCTGAGCGTCAGGCCTGCAGCCTTCAATGCATCCGCGTTACCGGCTTTCAAATCGGCCAGCAGCTTGTCTGCTTGTGCTTTCGCCTGCTGCGTCGCTTTATCATGCTTCAGCGAGTCTACGATCTGCGCTTTTACCTGATCCAGCGGCTTCACCGCTTCCGGTTTGTGCTCGCTGATGCGCAGTACAAAGGCACGATCGCCATCCACAGAGATGATGTCGGAGTTGTTACCCGGCGCACCATTCTGGCCCACTAAACCACCGTTGAAGATCGCCTGTTTAACCTGATCGAAATTCAACTCGTCTGGCAGGTTGTCGCGGGTGATCCAATTGGTTTCTACCACTTTCAAGCCGGAAGCCTGCGCCGCGCCCGCCAACGATTCGTTATCGTTGCTGGCTGCTTCGCTTACTTTCTGCTGAATTTTGTAGAAGGCATCAACCGCTTTCTCTTGTTTCACTTTGTCGGCAACGATGTCATGAACATCGGCCAGCGGCTTAACCTGCTCCGGCTGGATATCATCCAGACGCACCACGAGGAAGCCAACCGACGATTTAATGGCACCGGAAAGTTGGCCTTTCTGCGTCAGATTGGCGTTTTTCAGCTCGTCTGGCGTAGTGCTCGGCTCCAGCCAACCCATGTCACCGCCTTTGCGGGCTGAGATTGGGTCGATAGATTTGCTTTTTGCCAGCGCGGCGAAATCTTCGCCTTTCTTCAGCGCATCAACCACGGCGTTAGCGTCAGCTTCCGTCTTGGTCTGGATCACGCTGTAGCGATTACGCTGCGGCTGTGAGTAATCCGCTTTGTGTTGATCGTACCAGCTCTGAATATCCGCTTCGCTGGCCGTTTCCTGCATGCTAGCGGCATCCATTTTGATGTAGCTCACGCGGAACTGCTCAGGCGCCATGAAGCTATTCTGGTGCTGCTGGTAATACTGGCTGACTTCGTCGTCGCTGACCGTCTGCTTAGCCGCCAGCGCGTTGACATCAATCACCGCCTGACGCACTTCACGCTGCTGCGACACCAGATCCACCAGCTTGCTGGTTTCGCCTTTCAGCATGAAATCGGTGTTAGCAATCGCGTTAATCAGCTGCTGCGTCGCCAGCTGCTTGCGCAGCGCTTCGGCATACTGATCAGCGGTGAAGCCCATGCTGGTGATCAGGCCGCTGTATTTGGCGTTGTCGAATTTACCGTTGGTCTGGAAAGCTTTCTGATTGAAGATCGCCTGTTTCACCTGATCATCGCTGATGCCGATGTGCAGATCTTTGATGTACTGATCAAGTAACGCCTGGTCGATCAACTGCGACAGCGCCTGCTGGCGCATCTGCTGCATGTAGCCTTCGTTGCTGGCTAACTGCGAGAACTGATCGCCCAGCATCTGCTGCTGACGATTGCGCTCGTTGTTATAACCCTGCTCCAGCTCTGCACGGCTGATCTCGTGGCCGTTAACTTTGGCAGCATAATCACCGCCGCCACCGATCAGGTAGTTGCCCACCCCGGTGAGTACGAAAGACAGGATGATCAATCCCAGAATAATCTTGAGCACGACATGATTCGACGCCGCGCGTAAATTGTCCATCATGGTATGACAACACTCCGCTGTAGTGTGAATGTAAAGCTCTAACACGATGTCATCATCGTGCAACTGCTGTTCAGGCTGGCAGTTGGCAACCATGCGGAGACAACAACCAAAGGCTATCGCCGCGCATCAAGAATAAAAAAGGCACATCAAAAATGATGTGCCCGTATGTTACATGAGAACGGCTTTTGCGTCCTCAATCCACGGAAGAAAATGCTTCAATGGATGTATCAGCGGTCATTAATTGACGGAATCTTTCAGTGCTTTACCAGCACGGAAGCCCGGAACTTTACCAGCCGGAATGGTGAGCTCTTTACCCGTTTGTGGGTTACGGCCAGTACGAGCTGCACGCTCACGTACAGAGAAAGTACCGAAACCAACCAGTGCCACTTCATCACCGCCCTTCAGAGCTTCGGTAACGGAGTCCATGAATGCATCTAAAACACGTCCCGCTGCCGCTTTAGAAATGTCAGCATCTGCAGCAATTTTGTCGATCAACTGTGACTTATTCACTCTCTTCATCCCCTCTTTTATTATTCACATCGCACCCGCGCTTCCCGCCCGGTGCGAACGCGCAGCCAGTTATATCAAGCCTGTGGAGCTGAAACAACGGTATTCATCTTAATCGTTGATCCAGCAGCCCACTAAGTTAGCGGCACAAAAAAAAGCTGGCAAGCACCATTTTGCCTGCCAGCTTCGCTTTTTAGCGGTTTATGCCGCTAATCACTATTTTGCGGTCGCAACCTGCATGCCGTAAGGCGCATTTTCCAGTGCCAGGTTCAGCACTTCTTCAATACGCTTCACCGGATGAATCTCCAGATCGGCAATCACGTTCTGGGGAATATCCTCCAGATCGCGCTTGTTTTCGTCCGGGATCAGCACGGTTTTGATACCGCCACGGTGTGCCGCCAGCAACTTCTCTTTCAGGCCACCAATCGGCAGAACCAGACCACGCAGGGTGATTTCACCGGTCATTGCGACATCAGAACGCACCGGGTTGCCGGTTAAGCATGACACCAGCGCGGTGCACATGGCGATACCGGCGCTCGGACCATCTTTCGGCGTCGCACCTTCTGGTACGTGCACGTGGATGTCGCGTTTCTCGTAGAAATCACCGTTGATGCCCAGTTTCTCTGCACGCGCGCGCACTACAGTCAGCGCGGCCTGAATCGATTCCTGCATCACTTCGCCCAGCGAGCCGGTGTACGTCAGCTTACCTTTACCTGGCACGCAGGCGGTTTCAATGGTCAGCAGATCGCCGCCCACTTCCGTCCACGCCAGACCGGTCACCTGACCCACACGGCTTTCACTCTCTGCGCGACCATAATCAAAGCGCTGCACGCCAAGGAAATCCTTGAGGTTGTCGCCATTGATCACGATGTGCTTTTTCGACTTATCCATCAGCAGCGCTTTCACTGCTTTACGGCACAGCTTGGAGAGTTCGCGCTCCAGACTACGCACGCCCGCTTCACGGGTGTAGTAGCGGATGATGCCCACAATCGCGCTGTCGTCGACGGTGATCTCTTTCTCTTTCAGCGCATTACGTTCAATCTGCTTCGGCAGCAAATGTTGCTTCGCGATGTTCAGCTTTTCATCTTCGGTGTAACCGGAGAGACGAATCACTTCCATACGGTCAAGCAACGGTGCCGGGATGTTCATGGAGTTTGAGGTCGCCACGAACATAACGTCCGAGAGATCGTAATCCACTTCCAGATAGTGATCGTTAAACGCGATGTTCTGCTCAGGATCCAGCACCTCAAGCAGCGCTGAAGCCGGATCGCCACGCATGTCAGAAGACATTTTGTCGATCTCATCCAGCAGGAACAGCGGGTTTTTGACGCCCACTTTCGCCATTTTCTGGATCAGCTTGCCTGGCATAGAACCGATGTAGGTACGACGATGTCCACGGATTTCCGCTTCATCACGCACGCCACCCAGCGCCATACGCACGTATTTACGTCCGGTGGCCTTAGCAATCGATTGACCCAGCGAGGTTTTACCTACACCCGGCGGCCCAACGAGGCACAGAATTGGGCCTTTGATTTTGCTCACGCGACTCTGCACCGCAAGATACTCAAGGATGCGATCTTTGACGCGTTCCAAACCGTAATGGTCGATATCCAGCGTTTCCTGCGCTTTACGCAGGTCTTTTTTCACCTTGCTGCGCGCCACCCACGGGACCTGAACCATCCAGTCGATGTAGCCACGCACCACGGTCGCTTCTGCAGACATCGGCGACATCATCTTCAGCTTCTGCAATTCAGCTTCGGCTTTTTCACGCGCTTCGGTCGGCATTTTGGCCGCTTCAATCTTACGTTTCAGCGCCTCGTACTCATCCGGCGCATCATCCATTTCGCCCAGCTCTTTCTGAATGGCTTTCATTTGCTCGTTCAGATAGTACTCACGCTGGCTTTTCTCCATCTGCTTTTTAACGCGATTGCGAATACGCTTCTCAACCTGCAGCAGATCGATTTCTGATTCCATCATCGCCATCAGATATTCCAGACGTTCGTTGACGTCGGACATCTCCAGCACGGACTGTTTATCAGCCAGTTTCAGCGGCATATGCGCTGCGACGGTATCGGCCAGGCGGGCCGCATCGTCGATGCTGTTGAGGGAGGTTAAGACCTCAGGTGGGATTTTTTTATTGAGCTTGATGTAGCCTTCAAACTGGTTGATGGCCGTGCGCACCAGCACTTCCTGCTCGCGCTCTTCAATTTCTGGCGAGACAAGGTATTCGGCTTGGGCAACAAAATGGTCGCCATTATCAGCCAGCGTGGTGATGTGTGCGCGTTGTAAACCTTCAACCAGCACTTTTACCGTGCCGTCTGGAAGTTTCAGCATCTGCAATACAGAAGCGACGGTCCCTACTGAGAAGAGATCGTTAATGCCAGGTTCATCCGTTGAAGCCTCTTTCTGTGCAACCAGCATGATCTTTTTATCATGATCCATCGCGGCTTCGAGGCACCGAATCGATTTTTCCCGACCAACAAACAACGGAATTACCATGTGCGGATAAACCACCACGTCGCGCAACGGCAACACGGGGATTTCAATGCGTTCAGAACGCTCAGGATTCATAGAGCTCTCTCTTAGTTTAATGTCCGCCAGGTGATGGGTACCGCGCAATAGAGGTTTTGCAGTTAAACCCACAGGATATTGAGTATATGGGGATGCTTGTACGACATTCAATGTCACTGGCGAGAGAAAAACAAAAGGGGAAAGATTTTTCCCCTTTTTTAAGATAACAACGTGGTGCGATTGTTTATTTATTCACCAGAAGCCTGGGCTTCATGCTTTCCATAAATCAACATCGGCTCGGATTGACCTTCAATCACTGACTCATCAATCACTACTTTTTCAACGTCATCCATTGAAGGCAGGTCATACATGGTTTCAAGTAACGCACCTTCAACGATAGAACGCAGACCGCGCGCACCAGTTTTACGTGACATCGCTTTTTTAGCGATCGCCGTTAAGGCTTCGTCACGGAATTCCAGTTCTACGCCTTCCAGATTGAACAGCGCCTGATACTGTTTGGTCAGCGCGTTCTTCGGCTCACGCAGGATCTGAATCAGCGCTTCTTCACTCAGTTCGCTCAGCGTTGCCACAACCGGCAGACGACCGATGAACTCAGGAATCAGGCCAAACTTGATCAAATCTTCCGGCTCAACCTGCGACAGCAATTCGCCTTCGCTCGCCTTCTGGGATTTGCCCTTCACGGTTGCGCCGAAGCCGATGCCGGAGCCGGTTTCAACACGCTGGGAAATCACCTTATCGAGACCGGCGAATGCGCCACCACAGATGAACAGAATCTTGGAGGTATCAACCTGCAAGAACTCCTGCTGAGGATGTTTACGTCCGCCCTGCGGCGGTACGGCAGCAACGGTGCCTTCAATCAGTTTCAACAGCGCTTGCTGTACGCCTTCGCCCGATACGTCACGGGTGATCGACGGGTTGTCAGACTTACGAGAAATCTTGTCGATTTCATCGATGTAGACTATACCGCGCTGCGCTTTCTGCACGTCGTAATCACACTTCTGCAGCAGCTTCTGGATGATGTTTTCAACGTCTTCACCCACGTAACCGGCTTCGGTCAGCGTGGTGGCATCCGCCATCGTGAAGGGCACATCCAGCAAGCGCGCCAGCGTTTCTGCCAGTAGTGTTTTACCGCTACCGGTTGGACCGATCAGCAAAATGTTACTTTTGCCCAGTTCAATGCCGTTGCTGGTATCGCCATTGCGCAAGCGTTTGTAGTGGTTATACACCGCTACTGCCAGCACTTTCTTCGCCCTTTCCTGACCAATAACATAGTCATCAAGGTGATGGCGGATTTCATGCGGCGTCGGCAGTGAGCTACGCTCGCGATGCGGCGCAACTTCCTTAATCTCTTCGCGAATGATGTCGTTGCAAAGATCAACGCACTCATCGCAAATGTACACTGACGGCCCGGCAATTAGCTTACGGACTTCATGCTGGCTTTTGCCGCAGAAAGAGCAGTACAGCAACTTACCTGAACCGTCTTTGCGCTTATCTGTCATCAGCTAACCTCTTTTCTTTCTCAGACCAAATTTGTTGTACGGCGCTGGCCGTACATCAACGGCCGATATGCATTCAACCCATCTGCCTGCTCCCCGTTAACTATAGCGTAAGGGGCAGACAGATGTGTCTTATTGGCGATGCGTCAGGATTGAGTCAACCAAACCGTACTCAACCGCTTCGCCCGCAGAGAGGAAACGATCGCGCTCGGTGTCGCGTTCAATCTCTTCCAGCGATTTGCCGGTGTGCTCAGCCATCAACTCATTCATGCGCTGCTTCACTTTCAGAATTTCGCGCGCATGGATTTCGATATCCGTCGCCTGGCCCTGATAGCCGCCCAACGGCTGATGAATCATCACACGTGAATTAGGCAGGCAGAAGCGTTTGCCTTTGGTGCCTGCTGTCAGCAGGAACGCACCCATTGAACAAGCCTGACCCATACAGATGGTGCTGACATCCGGCTTGATAAACTTCATTGTGTCATAAATCGACATCCCAGCAGTAATCACGCCGCCTGGCGAGTTAATGTAGAGGTAAATGTCTTTTTCAGGATTCTCAGCTTCCAGAAACAGCATCTGCGCCACGATCAGGTTAGCCATATGATCTTCAACCTGACCGGTCAGGAAGATCACACGCTCTTTGAGCAGGCGAGAGTAGATGTCGTAAGAACGCTCGCCGCGCGAGGTTTGTTCGACCACCATTGGCACCAGCGCCATGTGCGGTGCAGTAAATTCACGATCGCCACTGTATGACATTACCGTCTCCTGATAAATTTCATTGGCAACATTCTGTACCGATTTTACGTAAGCCGAGGCGCAAACACTACGCGCCACGGTCTCAAACCGAAATAACAACCCGGTTAATCAGTCAGTCTCACTGTTTTCATGCATTCTCCCTGTATCTGGGGATGCTGCCCAGTTGTTTCAAGCATAACAACCTTTTGCCCATTCGCTAACACGGAAAAAGAGCTTAGCGGATAATTTGCCGATTAATTAAGCAAATAGAGGACAAATCTGTGTACTTCGCGCCAGAAACGAAAAAGCCCGCGACTTTTCAGTCACGGGCTTAGCACTAACGGTTAACGAATGAATCAGGCCGCAGAGGTCTGGTTCATCAGTTCCTGGAAGTTAGTGGCTTTATCGGTCACTTTCGCTTTCGCCAGAACCGCTTCAACCGCTTGCTCTTCCAGAGCCACGTTGCGCATGTTGTTCATCAGCTCGCTGTTCTTGCTGTAGAACTCGATCACTTCCTGCGGATCTTCGTACGCAGAAGCCATCTCTTCGATCAGCGTTTTAACGCGATCTTCGTCAGCCTGCAGTTCGTTGATGCGAATCACTTCGCCCAACAGCAGACCCACAACTACGCGACGTTTAGCCTGTTCTTCGAACAGTTCACGTGGCAGTTCCAGCGCTTGCTTCTCGTTGCCACCAAAACGCTGTGCAGCCTGACGACGCAGAACGTCGATTTCGCTGTCGATCAGCGCAACCGGAACGTCGATGTCGTTGGCATTAACCAGACCGTCGATTGCCTGGGTCTTCACGCGGTTACGGATAGCACCTTTCAGCTCGCGATCCATGTTCTTACGCACTTCTGCACGCAGACCGGCAACTGAACCATCTTCCACGCCAAAGCGCTTGATGAACTCTTCAGTCAGCTCTGGCAGCTCGCGAGTTTCAACTTTCTTCAGTACGATTTCGAACTTCGCATCTTTCCCTTTCAGGTTTTCTGCGTGGTAATCGTCTGGGAATTTCACGTCGATAGTGAAGGTTTCGCCGGCTTTGTGGCCAACAACGCCCTCTTCGAAGCCTGGGATCATACGACCCTGGCCCATTGCCAGCACGAAGTCAGAGGCTTTGCCGCCTTCAAACTCTTCGCCGTCAACAGAACCGCTGAAGTCGATGGTCGCGCGATCTTCAGCCGTCGCAGCAGCATCGCTCTCTTTCCAGGTCGCCTGCTGCTTCTGCAGGGTTTCCAGCATGGTATCGACGTCAGCGTCAGTCACTTCTACTACTGGCTTCTCAACTTCGATTGCGTCCAGGCCTTTCAGCTCAACTTCTGGATACACTTCGAACTCAACCGCGTAGGTGAAGTCTTCGCCTTCTTTATATTCGCCCGGCACATAGTTTGGTGCGCCAGCCGGATTGATTTTCTCTTTGATGATGGCGTCAACGAAGTTGCGCGTCATCAGTTCGCCCAGCACGTCCTGGCGAACAGAAGCACCGTAGCGCTGAGAAATGATGTGTGCCGGCACTTTGCCTTTACGGAAACCGTCGATACGGACTTTCTTAGCCACTTCCACCAGTTCTTTCTTCACTGCGCTTTCGATACTGTCAGCTGCAACAGTAATCGAAATGCGACGGCCCAGACCCTGAGTGGTTTCTACTGAAACTGTCATCTTGTTACCTCAAAAAATCACGTGCTCGGTCAACTTCAGACACCACACATAAAATGCGCCGTATCCAACAACCGGGACGGCCTCTGCAGGCAGAACCTAATCCCTGTCACCAGAAGCGTCCCGAAGACATTCCGGAAAAATAGACGCAGCATTATAGCGGCATCGCTGGAATGAGTCGAGGCTGCAAACTCACCACTTTTTAGCGGTTTTGCTGCTTTTTTGCGCCGTAGATCGCGTTTGAGTGTAATAAATGAAAAGAAAACGGCCCGCAGGCCGTTTTTGAGGATAAGGAAGAGGGGAATTCAGGCGAGCGTTCCCGCACCGCGACAATTCGGGGAGGCCAAAACCGTATCCTGCAATCCATCCCACTCTTTTTGCGTGTAAGTATGCAGTGCCAGCGCGTGTACGCTGCCCGCTAATTCGGTTGCCAGTTCGCCATAAATAGCGCGATGACGTTGCAGAAAGCGCTGACCGGTAAATCGATCGCTGACAATCACCACTTTAAAGTGACTTTCAGAACCGGCGGGCACGTTATGACGGTAGCTTTCGTCATGCACTTCAAGATGTGCAGGCTCGAAAGCGTTACGCAACTTTTCTTCTATTTGTTCGCGAATCATGATTAACACTCCTTTCCGGCGAGCGCTGTGCCCATCTGTTTAAATATTAGTAGGTTTTTCACCGCTTCCGCAGGTTGGCCGTAAATAAATCCGCCAGCGCTGCGCATAGTAACTCGCTTATCTCTCAGGTCAACTGGCTGGCGTTTCATCCTGTCCGAAAAAAGCCTTTACAATCAATTTCCATTGGCCCGGGGCTTTTTTCACCGCTGCGCAATGCTATGATGGCCGCAGTTTTGCAAACCAACCCATATGCTAACGAGAATGAGTATGTTGAAAAAACTGTTATTCCCTCTGCTGGCTGCTTTTATTTTGGCCGGCTGTGCCAGCAACAACACCACGTTGGATATTCAACCGAAGATTCAACTACCGCAGCAAGATCCAAGCCTGATGGGCGTCACCATCAGCGTTAACGGTGCCGATCAACGTTCCGATCAGGCGCTGGCCAAAGTAAACCGCGATGGTCAGTTGATCACGCTGACACCATCACGCGATCTGCGTTTCCTGCTGCAGGAAGTGTTAGAGAAGCAGATGACATCACGCGGCTACATGATCGGCCCGAGCGGTGCCGTTGATCTGCAGATCGTGGTGAATGGTCTGTATGCGGATGTGACACAAGGCAACGTGCGCTACAGCATTACCACCAAGGCGGATATCTCCATTATCGCCACCGCGAAAAACGGTAACAAGCAGGTGAAAAACTATCGCCAGACTTACAGCGTAGAAGGCGCGTTCACCGCCACTAACGCGAAGATCACCAACGCGGTTAACTCAACTCTGAGTGACGTGATTGCTGATATGGCGCAGGACACCAGCGTTCACAACTTCATCAAGCAGAACGCCCGCTAATTTCCGCAGTAATTTGCCCGGCTACTCTCAGCCGGGCTTCATTTCAGGTTGGCTATGACATCTCACTATCTACGTATTTTTACCCAACGTAATGCGGCGGTATTGCTGCTGCTGGGTTTTGCCTCAGGCTTACCGCTGGCGTTAACTGCGGGGACGTTACAGGCGTGGATGACGGTAGAGAATGTTGACCTGAAAACCATCGGTTTCTTCTCCCTTGTCGGTCAGGCTTACGTGTTTAAGTTCCTGTGGTCGCCGATGATGGATCGCTATACGCCACCGTTTCTTGGCCGCCGTCGCGGCTGGCTGCTGGTCACGCAGCTGGCGCTGATTGGTGGCATTATCGCCATGGGTTTTATGCAGCCTTCGCGTGACTTAACGCTGCTGGCCGCGCTTGCAGTGTTAGTTGCCTTTTGCTCGGCTTCGCAGGACATCGTGTTTGATGCCTGGAAAACCGATGTGCTGCCGCCGGAAGAGCGCGGCAGCGGCGCGGCGATCACCGTGCTGGGCTATCGTCTGGCGATGTTGATTTCAGGCGGACTGGCGCTGTGGATAGCGGATCGCTATCTCGGCTGGCAAGCCACTTACTGGCTGATGGCGCTGCTGATGGTGCCGGGCCTGATCGCCACGTTGCTGGCGAAAGAACCGGTGACGCCGGCGCGCGAACCGCACTCGCTTCGCCAGGCCGTGACATTCCCGCTGAAAGACTTCTTCCAGCGTAACAATGCCTGGCTGCTGATCACGCTGATTATCCTTTATAAGCTTGGCGATGCATTTGCCGCCTCGCTCACCACCACCTTCCTGATTCGCGGCGTCGGCTTTAGCGCGGGCGATGTCGGCCTGGTGAACAAAACGCTCGGTTTGTTAGCGACCATTATTGGTGCGCTGTATGGCGGCGTGCTGATGCAGCGCCTGAGTTTGTTCCGCGCTTTGATGATTTTCGGCGTGCTGCAAGCGGTGTCGAATTTTGCTTACTGGTTGCTGGCGGTAACGCCACCGCACTTGTGGAGCATGGCCAGCGCGGTCTTCATTGAAAACCTGTGCGGTGGTATGGGCACCGCGGCCTTTGTCGCGTTGTTGATGACGCTGTGCAACAAATCCTTCTCGGCGACGCAGTTCGCACTGCTCTCTGCCCTCTCCGCCGTGGGCCGCGTTTACGTCGGTCCCGCAGCCGGTTGGCTGGTTGAAATGTGGGGCTGGCCGACCTTCTATGCCTTCACCGTGTTTGCTGGCGTACCGGGATTACTGCTGTTGTGGCTGTGTCGCGGCACTTTGCATAGCATGCAGCAAAGCGGGGAGTTTGTGATGCGCAGCTTGTGGCCGCAAGGTTACCGCTGGACGGTGCGTCTGTTCAGCATCGGCTGCGGCTTGCTGGCTTTGTGGCTGCTGGCATTAGCACTCAACGCCAGCGGAGTTGTGCAGATCAGTGCGCTGCTTACGCCAATGTTTGAAGCCGGAATGGCATTTGCGCTGTTGGCTGTCGCACTGGGTGTAATTTTGGATAGTTTGGCATTAAAAAAAGCGGCGCGGGAAAATCAGGGTAAGTAAGCCAATTCTCATGACGAAATAATGGGCTAAAAAATATCAGTCGCTCATTTTACCAATAGCATTTTTTTTAAAGCGAATTAGAAACATTAAATTAACAACTGCGGGCGAATATTTAAATCCGGTGCGCAATTACTTTGTATAAAAGTCATCGCCGAAATGATGCAGAAATGTTAAATAAATGAGTATTAAGAGTACGGTTTATACTTTCCCTGATTTTTCTGCGGTTTCTACCATTGGTTTTTGTTATATTGATGCCAACTGCTTGTCGCAGTTAATAATTTGTCACCCTGCGTAACATCTGTGACACCCTTAGCAAAAGGTGTCAACAGCCTTCTGACACATCCCTAAGCTGGTTTACACTGCATAAACCTTCCCGTAAAATGCGCGCACACTTAAACGACAATAGAGCCCTTTGTCATTGAGGTCGTTAAATGAGACTCAGTAAATACAATAAAAGTTTGGGGATTTTGTCATTAATTGCAGGCGCTGTATTACTCAGTGGCTGCGATAGTGCGTTGTTAAATCCCAAAGGACAGATTGCACTGGAGCAACGTTCGTTGATTCTGACAGCTTTCGGCTTGATGATGATCGTAGTTATCCCGGCAGTCTTCATGGCAGTATTCTTTGCCTGGAAATATCGGGCAACCAATACTAACGCAACATATAGCCCTAACTGGTCACACTCGAACAAAGTGGAAGCCGTGGTCTGGACCATTCCGATCCTGATCATTATCTTCCTCGGCGTTTTGACCTGGAAATCAACCCACGCGCTGGAGCCGAGCAAACCGCTGGTTTCTGACGTTAAACCGGTTGAGATCGACGTAGTGGCACTGGACTGGAAATGGCTGTTCATTTACCCGGAACAGGGTATTGCAACCGTTAACCAGATTGCCTTCCCGGCAAACACTCCGGTGAACTTCAAGATCACCTCCAACTCCGTGATGAACTCCTTCTTTATTCCTACTCTCGGCAGCCAGATCTATGCGATGGCCGGTATGCAGACCAAACTGCATCTGATCGCCAACGAGCCAGGAACATTTGACGGTATCTCTGCGAACTTCAGTGGTCGTGGTTTCTCTGGCATGAAGTTCAAAGCCATTGCAACTAAAGACGATGCGGAATTCCAGCAGTGGGTTGCCAAAGTTAAAGCGGCACCTAACGCGCTGAACACCATGGATGATTTCGAGAAACTGGCTACGCCAAGCGAAAATCACCCGGTGGAATATTTCTCTACGACGAATCCAGAACTGTTCAAGCAAGTTATTGATAAGTTCAAGATGAGCCACGGGAAGATGGACATGCCAGAACATAAAGGCATGGACATGAGTCACGCCGCTTCCGCGGGAGCCGAGGAATAATACGATGTTCGGAAAATTAACACTGGATGCAGTGCCATACCACGAACCCATTATCGTGGTTACGGTCGCCGCTATCATCTTAGGTGGTCTGGCACTGGTTGCTGCGATTACCTATTTTGGTAAGTGGCAGTACCTGTGGTCAGAATGGTTCACCTCCATCGACCACAAAAAACTGGGTATCATGTACATCATCATGGCTTTCGTCATGTTGCTGCGCGGCTTTGCCGATGCGGTAATGATGCGTACCCAACAAGTGATGGCTTCCGCTGGGGAAGCCGGCATACTACCGCCGCACCACTACGACCAGATCTTCACCGCTCACGGCGTGATCATGATCTTCTTCGTGGCGATGCCATTCGTGGTAGGTCTGATGAACATCGCGGTACCGCTGCAAATCGGTGCTCGTGACGTTGCCTTCCCGTTCCTGAACAACCTGAGCTTCTGGTTTACCGCGATCGGTGTGATCCTGGTGAACATCTCTCTGGGTGTGGGCGAGTTCGCGCAGACTGGCTGGTTGGCTTATCCGCCGCTTTCGGGTGCGGAGTACAGTCCTGGCGTCGGGGTCGATTACTGGATCTGGAGTCTCCAGCTGTCCGGTATCGGTACGACACTGACCGGTATCAACTTCTTCGTTACCATTCTGAAGATGCGTGCGCCGGGCATGGACCTGTTCAAAATGCCTGTATTCACCTGGGCATCACTGTGTACTAACGTCCTGATCATCGCTGCGTTCCCGGTACTGACCGTTACGCTGGCACTGTTGACGCTTGACCGTTACCTTGGCTTCCATTTCTTCACCAATGAAATGGGCGGTAACATGATGATGTACGTCAACCTGATTTGGGTCTGGGGTCACCCGGAAGTGTACATCCTGGTTCTGCCGGTGTTTGGTGTCTTCGCTGAAGTCACGGCTACCTTCTCTAAAAAGCGTCTGTTCGGTTACACCTCTCTGGTGTGGGCGACCATCGCGATTACCGTTCTGTCGTTCATCGTTTGGCTGCACCACTTCTTCACCATGGGTGCGGGCGCGAACGTAAACGCCTTCTTCGGTATCATGACGATGATCATCGCTATCCCGACCGGCGTGAAAATCTTCAACTGGCTGTTCACCATGTATCAGGGTCGCGTTGAGTTCCACTCAGCGATGCTGTGGACCATCGGCTTCCTGGTGACCTTCTCTATTGGTGGTATGACAGGTGTTCTGCTGGCGGTTCCGGGTGCGGACTTCATTCTGCACAACAGCCTGTTCCTGATCGCGCACTTCCATAACGTCATTATCGGTGGTGTGGTGTTCGGTTGTATGGCTGGCGTGACCTACTGGTTCCCGAAAGCATTCGGCTTCACGCTGAATGAAAAATGGGGTATCCGCGCGTTCTGGTTCTGGATCATCGGCTTCTTCGTGGCATTCATGCCGCTGTATGCGCTGGGCTTCATGGGTATGACGCGTCGTATCAGCCAGGACATCGATCCTCAGTTCCACTCACTGCTGGTGGTTGCAGCAGGCGGTGCGGCGCTGATCGCTTGCGGTATCCTGTGCCAGATTACCCAGTTCTACGTTTCTGTGCGTGACCGCGACCAGAACCGTGACCTGACCGGTGACCCGTGGGGTGGACGTACGCTGGAGTGGGCAACCTCTTCACCGCCGCCGTTCTACAACTTTGCTGTTATCCCGCATATCCACGAGCGCGATGCGTTCTGGGAAATGAAAGAGAAAGGCGAAGCGTACAAGCAGCCAGAAAAATATGAAGAAATTCATATGCCGAAAAACAGCGGCGCAGCCATTGTTATCGCGGCCCTGATGACTGTGTTCGGTTTCGCCATGATCTGGCATATCTGGTGGCTGGCTGGCCTCACCTTCGTGGGCACCATCATCACCTGGATTGTGAAGAGCTTCGATGAAGACGTGGATTACTACGTACCGGTTGCTGAAGTCGAGCAGATCGAGAAGAAGCACTTTGACGAAATCAGCAAAGCAGGTCTGAAATAATGTCAACTGAAACTGCAAAACACCACCACGACGCCCATGCGGAGCATGGGCATCACGATGCAGGAGCCAATAAAGTCTTTGGCTTCTGGATCTACCTGATGAGTGACTGCATTATCTTCGCAACCCTGTTTGCGACCTATGCAGTTATGGTCAATAACACTGCCGGTGGCCCGGCAGGTAAAGACATCTTCGAACTGCCGTTCGTTCTGGTCGAAACCGCGCTCCTGCTGCTCAGCTCCATTACCTATGGTATGGCAGTGATCGCGATGAACAACCAGAATAAGGGCTCGGTCATCAGCTGGTTAGCCTTGACCTTCCTGTTCGGTGCTGGCTTTATCGGCATGGAAATCTATGAATTCCATCACCTGATCAAAGAAGGCTTCGGTCCTGATCGCAGCGGCTTCCTGTCAGCGTTCTTTACGCTGGTCGGCACGCACGGTCTGCACGTGACCTCTGGTCTGATCTGGATGGCAGTGATGATGTTCCAGATTTCTAAACGTGGTCTGACTGCAACCAACCGCACCCGTATCATGTGCCTCAGCTTGTTCTGGCACTTCCTGGATGTGGTTTGGATCTGCGTATTCACCGTTGTCTACCTGATGGGAGCCATGTAATGAGTCATTCTGTTAACGAACATGGCGCTTCTCACGGTAGCGTGAAGTCTTACATGATCGGCTTCGTCCTCTCTATCATCCTGACCGGTATTCCGTTCTGGATGGTAATGGATGGCGGCGCTTCACACGGCACTATTCTGGGTGTGGTTCTGGTGTGTGCGGTAGTTCAGGTGCTGGTTCACCTGGTCTACTTCCTGCACTTAGACAGCAAATCAGAAGGTGGCTGGAACATGGTGGCCATTGTCTTCTCAGCACTCATCATCTTGATTGTTGTCGTAGGCTCACTGTGGATTATGTGGAACCTCAACTACAACATGATGGCCCACTAAAGAGTCGCGTAATGATTAAGCAATACCTGCAAGTAACAAAACCAGGAATTATTTTCGGCAATTTAATTTCTGTGATCGGTGGATTCCTGCTGGCTTCGAAAGGCAGCATTGATTACACCCTGTTTCTCGCCTCGCTGGTTGGCGTATCGCTGGTTGTCGCATCAGGTTGTGTTTTCAACAACGTGATTGACCGTGATATCGACATCAAAATGGAGAGAACGCGGAACCGTGTTCTGGTCAAAGGCCTGATCTCGGCGAAAGTAAGCCTGGTTTATGCAACCGCATTGGGTATTGCTGGCTTTGCGTTGCTGTATTTCGGCGCTAATCCGCTGGCCATGTGGCTGGCGGTGATGGGCTTCGTGGTTTACGTAGGCGTTTACAGCCTCTATATGAAGCGTAACTCTGTCTACGGCACGCTGATTGGTAGTCTCTCTGGCGCTGCGCCGCCGGTGATTGGCTACTGCGCAGTGACCAACCAGTTTGATGCTGGCGCGTTGATTTTACTGGCTATCTTTAGCCTGTGGCAGATGCCGCACTCCTATGCGATTGCCATCTTCCGCTTTAAAGATTACCAGGCTGCCAACATTCCGGTTCTGCCGGTAGTGAAAGGCATCTCGGTGGCAAAAAATCATATTACGCTGTATATCCTGGCGTTCATGATTGCCACGCTGATGCTGACCCTCGGCGGTTACGCGGGCTACAAATATCTGGTGGTGGCTGCGGCCGTTAGCGTGTGGTGGCTCGGCATGGCGCTTTCAGGTTACAAAACCTCAAACGATAAAGTTTGGGCGCGTAAACTGTTTGTGTTCTCGATTGTCGCTATCACCGCTCTGAGCGTGATGATGTCCGTTGATTTCATGACACCAGCGTCGAAAGATTTGCTGACTTACGTCTGGTAATTCAGCTCCGCAAAACCAGAAAGGGCGCGAATTTCGCGCCCTTTCTTTTTGTTACCACTGCTTAAGAACAAATGTTTTACCCGCCCTGCCCTGCTGCCTAAAATGGGCGCAGTATAATTTTGAGGTAAACATGAACGACAATAAAATGACGCCAGTAGAGCTTCGCGCTACATGGGGTTTAGGTACCGTTTTTTCCCTGCGCATGCTGGGAATGTTTATGGTCTTGCCGGTACTCACCACGTACGGCATGGCGTTACAGGGCGCCAGTGAAACACTGATTGGTTTCGCAATCGGTATCTATGGTTTGGCACAAGCCATCTTCCAGATTCCTTTTGGTCTGCTCTCCGATCGCGTGGGTCGTAAGCCGCTGATCGTTGGCGGGCTGCTGCTGTTTGTTTTCGGCAGCGTTATCGCCGCCACGTCTGACACGATTTGGGGCGTAATTTTAGGCCGCGCATTACAAGGCTCCGGTGCGATTGCCGCCGCGGTAATGGCGTTGCTGTCGGATTTAACCCGCGAACAGAACCGTACCAAAGCGATGGCGTTTATCGGCATCAGCTTTGGCGTCACCTTTGCCATTGCGATGGTGGTTGGCCCAATTGTCACCCACGCGCTGGGCTTGCACGCGCTGTTCTGGATGATCGCCATCCTCGCGACGCTTGGCATCGTCATCACTTTGTTAGTGGTGCCCAATGCACCAAACCATGTATTGAACCGCGAATCCGGCATGGTGAAAGGCAGCATCCGCGCGGTGCTGACCAATCCAAAACTGTTAAAACTGAACATCGGCATTCTCTGTCTGCACATTCTGCTGATGTCGAGCTTCGTGGCGCTGCCAGGACAGTTTGAACAAGCCGGTTTACCGGCGGCGGAACACTGGAAAGTCTATCTGGTGACGATGCTGGTAGCCTTTGTTGCTGTGGTGCCTTTCATCATTTATGCCGAAGTGAAGCGCCGCATGAAACGCGTGTTTGTCAGTTGCGTGGCGATCATCATCATTGCGGAAATCGTATTGTGGGGTGCGGCAGGCCACTTCTGGACGCTGGTGATTGGCGTGCAGCTGTTCTTCCTCGCCTTCAACCTGATGGAAGCAATTCTGCCGTCGCTGATCAGCAAAGAGTCGCCGCCGGGCTACAAAGGCACTGCGATGGGCATCTACTCCACCAGCCAGTTCATTGGCGTGGCGATTGGCGGCAGCATGGGCGGTTGGATCTTTGGTCACGTTGACGCACAAACCGTCTTCCTGGTGGGTGCGATTGTCGCAGCAGCATGGCTGTTTGTGGCGATGTCGATGCAGGAACCGCCTTACGTCAGCAGCCTGCGCATTATGCTCAGCGATGCGGTACTGGCGGTGCCGAACCTTGAGAAGCGTTTGAAAGCGCAGCCCGGAGTGGCATCAGTGTTCATCGTGCCAGAAGAGAAAAGTGCCTACATCAAAATCGACAGTAAAGTGACGAGCCGCGTCGAACTCGAAGCGCTGCTCGCCAGCTGCTAAATGACAAGCCCGACCATCGCGTCGGGCTTTTTGTTACAGCGACATATCCACCACGATGCGCCCTTCAATCTTGCCAGCGTGCATCCGCGCGAAGATATCGTTGATGTTAGTCAGCGGCTCTACCGCCACGGTGGCTTTCACCTTGTGACGACCGGCGAAATCCAGCGCTTCCTGCAGATCTTTGCGCGTACCCACAATGGAACCGCGCACCGTAATGCCGTCCAACACCATATCGAAAATCGACAGATCGAATTTGCCCGGCGGCAAACCGTTCAGCACCATGGTGCCGCCACGACGCAGCGTACCAATCGCCTGTTCAAACGCTTTCGGTGAAACCGCCGTGACCAGCACGCCATGCGCGCCGCCAAAACTCTCCTGGAATACTTTGGCCGGGTCGACATTTTTCGCATTCGCCACCACGCTGGCACCGAGACGTTTAGCGAACGCCAGCTTGTCATCATCGATATCCACCGCCGCCACGTTCAGGCCCATGGCAACCGCGTACTGCACCGCCATATGCCCTAAACCGCCGATACCGGAAATCACCACCCAATCGCCGGGTTTGGTGTCGGTCATTTTCAGCCCTTTATACACGGTGACGCCGGCACAGAGGATCGGTGCGATTTCGTTGTAATCGACGTTATCCGGAATGATGCCGACATAGTTGGCATCGGCGAGGCAATATTCCGCGAAGCTGCCATTCACTGAATAACCGGCATTCTGCTGCGACAGACACAGCGTTTCCCAGCTATCCAGACAGTGTTCGCAGTGACCGCACGCCGAATAGAGCCAAGGTACACCGACGCGATCGCCCATTTTCAGGTGCTTAACGCCCTCGCCCAGCGCCACAATCTGGCCCACACCTTCGTGGCCCGGAATAAACGGTGGATTGGGTTTAATCGGCCAGTCGCCTTCGGCTGCGTGGAGATCGGTATGGCACACGCCGGTAGCCGCGATTTTCACTAAAATCTGCCCCGGCCCGACCTGCGGCACCGGCACCTGCTCAATCACTAACGGTTCACCAAAAGACTTCACAACGGCGGCTTTCATGGTGGTTTTGATTTGCATATTCATCTTTCACTCTCCATTTGATCGGATGCGGACTTAGAACAGGCCCAAAGGCGCGGTGCCATAGCTAACCAGCAGATTTTTGGTTTGTTGATAGGCGTTAAGCGCCATTTTGTGCGTCTCACGGCCGACACCCGATTGCTTGTAGCCGCCGAATGCCGCGTGAGCGGGATAGATATGATAGCAGTTGGTCCAGACGCGCCCGGCTTTGATGCCGCGTCCCATGCGATAAGCCAGATTGGTATCGCGCGTCCATACGCCCGCGCCAAGGCCAAACTGGGTTTCGTTGGCGATGGCGAGCGCTTCTGCCTCATCCTTAAAGGTGGTGACACCAATCACCGGCCCAAAAATCTCCTCCTGGAAACAGCGCATCTGGTTAGTTCCTTTGATTAAGGTCGGCTGAATGTAGAATCCATCATTCAGTTCAGTGGCCATGCTGGCGCGATCGCCACCGGTGAGAATCTGCCCGCCTTCGTCGCGTGCGATGTTGATATACGACAGGATTTTATCGAATTGCTGGCGTGAAGCCTGCGCACCAATCATGGTGTCAGTATCGAGCGGATCGCCGCGACGGATGTTCGCCACCTTAGTCATCACGCGATCCATAAAGGGTTGATAGATCGATTCATGGATCAAGGCACGCGACGGACAGGTACAGACTTCGCCCTGATTGAAGAAGCCGAGCACTAAACCTTCCACCGCCTTCTCAATAAACTCATCCTCGCCGTCCATCACATCAGCAAAGTAGATATTCGGTGACTTGCCGCCCAGCTCAACGGTGCAGGGAATAATATTTTCAGCAGCGCAGGCCATGATGTGACGCCCCACCGGCGTTGAACCGGTGAAGGCGATTTTGGCGATGCGTTTGCTGGTCGCCAGCGCTTCACCCGCTTCACGACCAAAGCCCTGCACCACATTCAACACGCCCGCCGGGAACAGATCGCCAATCACCTCCATCAGCAGCGTAATGCCGAGCGGTGTCTGTTCCGCCGGTTTCAGCACCACACAGTTGCCCGCAGCTAACGCTGGCGCCAGTTTCCACGCCGCCATTAACAGCGGGAAGTTCCACGGAATGATCTGCCCAACCACGCCGAGCGGTTCATGGAAGTGATACGCCACGGTGGTTTCATCGATCTCCGCGGTGCTGCCCTCTTGCGCACGCAGGCAACCGGCGAAGTAACGGAAGTGATCCACCGCCAGCGGCAGATCGGCGTTCAGAGTTTCGCGGATCGGTTTACCGTTATCCCAGCTCTCCGCCACCGCCAGTTTTTCGAGATTGGCCTCAATGCGATCCGCCACCTGCAACAGGATGTTGGCACGATGCTGCACGCTGGTTTTTCCCCAGGCATCGGCCGCCTGATGCGCCGCATCCAGCGCTAAATCGATATCGCGCGCATCCGAACGCGGGAATTGCGCGATATCGCTGCCATTCACAGGCGAAGTGTTAGTGAAGTATTGGCCGTTGAGCGGCTCGACGAATTTGCCCGCAATGTAGTTGCCGTAAGTCGCCTGAAATGAAACCAAAGCGCCGGGCGTGCCGGGATGTGCATAACGCATCGCAAACTCCTTTATGTAGGGTCAGATAATCTGAAGGCTCAGTTGCCATCCAGAGAACGTGCTGTCAAAGGAGCTATTGCAGCGGACGTGCCAGCTTTTTCCATCAGCCGATTATTTGTTAAAAAACCAATATTATCATTAAGTTAAAAAACGTTGCACGGCATGACCTGCGCATGTTGTGCAGAAAAGTTCACCATCTGTGTTGCGTATCGCAACAGTACAGAAACCGACCCGCTACAATGTCGCAACACTTTCACTTGGGCATGAGGTCATCAATGCAGGGAAATCCATCCGCGTCTGCCGTTAACGCCAATCCGCTGTTAAGCGACTCCTGGTTTCGTAGCCAGCTGTATGGCCTCGATCGCACCGCCGATGATTTTCCGCGTGTTCGCCAGGGTGAACTGGCCGATGTACTCGCCAGCAATGCCGGGCTGCAGCAGTTCGCGCAGCCGGTAATCAAACAACTGGCGCAGAAACTGGCCGAGAAGCAATCGGTGGTGATTCTGTCGGATGCCACCGGTTTGGTGCTCAATACCTTTGGCGATATGCCTTCGATGGAAAAAGCCCAACGTTATGCGCTGGCACCAGGCAATTTGTGGAGTGAATGCGGGCGCGGCACCAATGCGATTGGCACCGCGCTGGCGATTGATGATGGCTGCGAGATTCAAGGTCATCAGCACTTCCTGACGCTTAATCAAGGTTTGTACTGTGCGGCGATGCCGCTGCAAATGCCGAACGGCCAAATTGCGGGCGTGCTGGATATTTCCGGCCCGGCGCACTTCCCGCATCCGCAAACCTTTAGCTGGGTGAAAGCGGCGGCGAAACAGATCGAATATCTGTGGGTGAAGCAAAGCCTGCATCCGCAGCAATGGTTGATGAGCCTGCATCTGCAGCCGCAGGGCATCGATACCAGCGATGAACTGCTGCTGGTGTTCTCGGATAACGTTCTGACCGCCGCCAATCGTCTGGCGATGCGCGAACTGGCGCTGAGCGTCGGGCAACTCGGCAGCGTGACTTTTCAACAACTGTTCCCGCAACAGCAGCAGCACGCCAACACCATTCCGGTTCCGCTCGATTACGCCACGCAGCGCTACTATTTTCGCCTGCGGGCACCGCAGCGCAGCCATTTTGCCACGCCGAGCGAACCCGCCAGCGATCTGCCTTTCTCGCTGGGCCGCGATGGCGAGAAGATGGTACGGCTGCTCAATGCCGGCGTTTCACTGTGCATTCACGGCGAAACCGGCAGCGGCAAAGAGTATGTCAGCCGCGCCCTGCATCAGCAGAGCCGCTGGCGCGAAGGCAAATTCGTCGCCATTAACTGCGCGGCCATCCCCGAAGCGCTGATTGAATCTGAGCTGTTTGGCTATCAACCCGGCGCGTTCACCGGCGCGAGCAAGAATGGCTATATCGGCAAAATCCGTGAAGCGGATGGCGGCGTGCTGTTTCTCGATGAAATTGGCGATATGCCGCTGGCGCTGCAAACCCGCTTGCTGCGCGTATTGCAGGAGAAAGAGGTCGCGCCGCTCGGATCCAGCCGCAGCTGGCCGGTGAATTTCGCGGTGATCAGCGCCACGCACCGCGATTTGGCACAGCGCGTCGCCGAAGGCGAATTCCGCGAAGATTTGCTCTATCGCCTGCAGGAATTTTCGATGACCATTCCGCCGCTGCGCGACTGGCCGGAAGTAGAGGGTTTTATCAGCCGTTTATGGTTGGAGCTGGGCGGCGCGGATCGCGACATTCAACTCTCACCGGCGCTGCTGACGGCTCTGGCGCAGCTGCCGTGGCCGGGCAATGTGCGGCAGTTGCGCAGCTTGTTACGCGTGCTGCTGGCGCTGGCGGATGAAGGTGAGGAAGTGACAGAGGTGCATTTACCGGCAGAGTATCGTCGTGCGGCAGTGCAGCCACAGCCCGATCGGCAGAGTCATGATGAGCGGTTGATCAGCGAAACGCTGCAGCGCTTCAAGGGCAATATTAGTAAAACGGCGGAAGCCTTAGGCGTCGCGCGCAGCACGCTTTATCGTCGTGCGGCGCGCGACAAACGCGATTAGTCGCGGAAGTTTTTGAACTGGAAAGGCTGACCGAGGTTGCCACCGCGCACCAGCGCCATCGCACCTTGCAGGTCGTCGCGTGACTTACCGGTTACGCGCAGTTCTTCACCCTGAATCTGCGTCTGTACTTTCAGCTTGCTGTCTTTAATCAGCTTCACCAGCTTTTTCGCGATATCGCTTTCGATACCTTTCTTCAGCTTGGCTTCCACCGACCAGCTTTTACCGCTGTGCACGATCTCTTCTGGCACTTCAATCGCCGCGCCTTCAATGCCACGCTTCAGCAGCTTTTCGCGCAGAATATCCACCAGCTGTTTGACCTGGAAATCAGATTCGCTGCTGAGTTTGATGGTCTCGTTCTTTTCGTTGAGCTCAATGGTTGCACTCACGTTACGGAAATCGAAACGGGTTGAGATCTCGCGGCTCGCATTCTCCACGGCATTTCGCACTTCCGACAATTCGACTTCGGAAACGATATCGAAAGATGGCATCTTTTCTTCTCCTGATACTAAAGTGACATGCATAATACGCGTCTTGTGGCGCTAATAAAACACGATACGCGGAAAGCTATACTTACTCGTAACGTGAAAACAGGAACCCGCCCACGGGAGGCAAAATGAAAATTACCGTGTTGGGGTGTGGCGCCTTAGGTCAAATTTGGCTCGCCGCTCTCGCCCGTCAGGGACATGAGGTGCAGGGTTGGTTACGTGTGCCGCAGCCGTATTGCTCCGCCAACGTGGTCGATCCGCAAGGCCAGGTGAGCAATCACACCTTCATTGCCAACGATCCGCTGTTCCTCGCCGAAAGCCAGCTGTTACTGGTGACGCTCAAAGCGCCACAGGTTTCACCTGCGGTGAAAAACCTGCAAAGCGTGCTGCCGCCACATGCGCCAATTCTGCTGCTGCATAACGGCATGGGAACGCTGGAAGAGCTGAAAGATCTGCGTCAGCCGCTGCTACGCGGCATCACCACGCACGCCGCAATGCGCGACGGCACGGTGATCAAGCATATCGCGCACGGCATCACCCATATCGGTCCTGCCAATCGTGAGAGCGCCGCGCTGAGCGATATCGCCGATATTCTGCATCAGGCGCTGCCGGATGTGGCCTGGCATGACAACATCGCCGCCGCCAGCTGGCGCAAGCTGGCAATCAACTGCGTGATCAATCCAATGACCGTTGAGCACGATTGCCAGAACGGTGCACTGCGCGCCTGGCCGGAACAAGTCGCGCTGCTGTGCGAAGAGATCGCCTGGGTGATGGAGCGCGAAGGCCAGCACATGGCGGTGGATAATCTGCGCGACATCATTTACGACGTGATCGATAGCACCGCCGCCAATACCTCATCAATGCTGCAGGATGTGCGGGCGCAACGTCTGACCGAAATTGATTACATCACCGGCTACCTGCTGCGTCGCGCCCGCGCGCAGGGCATTTCACTGCCGGAAAATACCCGTTTGTACGATCTGATTAAACGTAAGGAGTCCCATTATGAGCGCGAACGCATCGGTTCTGGTTTGCCTGGCACATGGAAGTGAAGAGACCGAAGCGGTCACCACTATCGATTTGCTGGTACGCGGCGGATTAAGCGTCACCACCGCCAGCGTGGAGAGCGATGGCACGCGCGAGATCGTCTGTTCGCGCGGTGTGCGGCTGCTGGCGGATGCGCCTTTGGTTGAGGTGGCGGATAACGACTACGATGCGATTGTGCTGCCCGGCGGTTTGAAAGGCGCGGAAACCTTCCGCGACAGCCCGCTGCTGGTGGAAACCGTGCGCCAGTTCCATCTCTCCAGCAAGATTGTGGCGGCGATTTGTGCCGCGCCGGGTACGGTTTTGGTCCCGCACGATCTGTTTCCGGTCGGTAATATGACCGGTTTTCCCGGCCTGCGTGACACCATTCCCGACAGCAAATGGATGGAACGCCGCGTGGTGTGGGATCCGCGCGTTAACCTGCTGACCAGCCAGGGACCGGGCACCGCAATTGATTTTGCGTTGAAGCTGATTGATTTGCTGGTGGATAAAGAGACCGCGCGTGAAGTGGCTTCACAGCTGGTGCTGGCGGCGGGAATTTATAATTATCAGGAGTTTGAAGAGCGGTAACGTTGTTACAACAAGCTGCACATGATTGTAGCGGCGCAATTTATTGCGCATTTCACTGCAACACTGATGTCGCATGAAATACGCGCGATTAATCGCTCCGCTACGGTTTATCGCTTATGGACGATAAACCTTCACGTTTTTGAAGCCCTGCTCATGCAGATAGAGCGCCTGCAGACGACTCATCACACCGCGATCGCAATACAGCAGCCAGGTTTTACTCTGGTCCAGATCGCCAAACTGGGTGCTGAGTTTGTAGAACGCCAACGTTTTCACTTCAACGCCTTCGACGATCAGCGGATTCGCGTCCTGCTCATCGGCCGAACGGATATCCAGCACCACGTCGTTGCGGGTGAAAGAGTCAACGGTTTCAACTTCCACCACTTCTTCTTCCGTCTGCTCGGCGATTTCACGGATATCGACGTTGCTGGCTTCCTGCACAACGCGATTAAGGATCTCGAAATCGAAGTTCTGCTCTTCCGCTTCGATCTTGCCCTTCACCGCTTTAACGGTTGGGCTTTTCGAAATCACGCCGCAATATTCTGGCATGGTGCGGGCAAAATCTTCGGTGCCGATCTTACGCGCCACATCGATGATGTGCTCTTTGTCATGGGAGATCAGCGGACGCAGAATCAGCGTATCGGAGGCGTTATCGATCAAACGCAGGTTGGTCAGCGTCTGGCTGGAAACCTGGCCCAGCGCTTCGCCGGTCACCAGCGCCTGCACGCCGTAACGTTCCGCCACCATCGACGCCGCACGCACCATCATGCGCTTCAGCACCACGCCCATTTGGCCGTCGTCCACTTTTTCCAGAATCTCACCGACTACCGGCTCGAAGTTGATCGCCACGAAACGTACGCGGTGTGAGCGACCAAAGCGCTGCCAAAGGTAATGCGCAACCTGACGCACGCCAATCTCGTGTGCCGCACCGCCAAGGTTGAAGAAGCAGTAATGCACGCGGCAGCCGCGACGCATCAGCATGTAGCTCGACACGCCGGAGTCGAAACCGCCGGAAATCAGTGACAGAACATCTTCCTGGGTACCAATCGGGAAACCGCCTAAGCCTTCATAGCGTGCGGTGATCAGCAGCAGGCGATCGTCGTCGATCTCCAGATTAACCGTTTCATCCGGGCGATTGAGCTGCACGCGCGCGCTGGCGATGTGCTGATTAAGGCCGCCGCCAACGTAGCGTTCCACATCCTGCGAGCTGAAGCTGTGCTTGCCGCGACGCTTCACGCGCACGCAGAAGCTTTTGCCTTCCAGACGCTCGCGGTTCAGCACCAGCGTCTGCTCGAAGATGTCGTGCATATCGGTGTAGGCGCGATCTTCCACCGCCAGCACATGGTGAATACCCGGAATGCGCGTTAATTCGGTAACGATGGTTTCACGCAGCGACTCATTTTTGGAACGCAATTCGATGTGGTCCCAGTGACGCACCACTTTAATGTCTTCATCGACGGTGCGCAGGATATTACGAATGCTGCTGGTAAGAATTTTGATAAAGCGCAGACGCACCGACTGACTTTTGATGGTGATTTCTGGGAACAGCTTGATGATAAACTTCATGGCGACAGGGGTTCGTTTGGGCAAATAAGTGCTAAAAGCATCGGCACTTAGCTGTTAAAATCATATAATTGCGGGTTGATTCAGGAGCCCCCGCATCCGAGGCGCAAAAGTATATCACCTTTGATGGGTGACTGCTTCTGCAACCGCAGTCACATTCATTATTTTGCTAATTAATCCCTGTCGGCTACCATGACCGATTGCAAGATAATGTCCTAACCTGTGAGTCGACACTGATTATGCCGAAAAAAGCCGAAGCGCCCGCCAGTTTTGAAAGCGCATTGCAGCAGCTGGAACAGATTGTCAGCCGCCTGGAAAGTGGCGAGCTGCCGCTGGAGCAGGCGCTGAACGAATTCGAACGCGGCGTACAATTGGCACGTACCGGTCAGCAAACCCTGCAGCAGGCGGAGCAGCGCGTGCAAATCCTGCTCAGCGACGAGAAAGATGCCGCCCTCGCCCCTTTTACCCCGGAAAATGAGTAATGGATTTCGCTAAACTGCTGAGCGCGTACCATCAACGCGTCAATCAGGCATTGACGCGCTTAATAGATCCACTTCCTTTTCAGAGTTCTCCTCTGGTTAATGCCATGGAGTATGGGGCATTATTAGGCGGTAAGCGTCTGCGTCCCTTTCTGGTGTACGCAACAGGCGAAATGCTAAAGGCCGATGCGGCCAGCCTCGATGTGCCGGCTGCGGCCGTGGAATGCATCCATGCTTATTCCCTGATTCATGACGATCTGCCGGCGATGGATGACGATGCGTTACGCCGCGGGCAGCCAACCTGCCATATTAAATATGGTGAAGACACGGCGATTCTCGCCGGCGATGCTCTGCAAACTCTGGCCTTTTCGATTCTGGCCGATCAGCCAATGCCCGGCGTCAGCGCCGACGCGCGTATTGCGATGATTTCCGAACTGGCGCAGGCCAGCGGCGTGGCAGGCATGTGCGGCGGTCAGGCACTGGATTTGGCAGCTGAAGGTAAAAGCATCGATCTGGCGCAGCTGGAACAGATTCACCGTCATAAAACCGGCGCGTTAATTCGTGCCGCGGTACGTCTTGGCGCATTAGCCGCCGGCGATCGTGGCCGCGCTGCGCTGCCGGTGCTGGATACCTACGCCAATGCCATCGGACTGGCGTTTCAGGTGCAGGACGACATCCTCGATGTGGTCGGCGATACCGCCGTGTTAGGGAAAACACAGGGCGCGGATCAGGCATTGGGTAAAAGCACCTATCCTGCATTGATGGGGCTGGAAAACGCCCGCAGTAAAGCATGGGATCTTTATCAAGAGGCGCTCGGCGCGCTCGATATTCTGGCGGCACAGTCTTACAACACAATCGCCTTACAAGCGCTGGCAAGCTTCATAATTGAACGCGATAAATAACTTTCATAATGAGTCTCTGATGAGTTTTGATATTGCAAAATACCCGACACTGGCGTTAGCCAACACGGTTCAGGAATTACGTTTACTACCGAAAGAAAAACTTCCGGAGCTGTGTGACGAACTGCGTCAGTATCTGCTGGATAGCGTGAGCCGATCTTCCGGCCACTTTGCATCGGGTCTGGGCGTCGTCGAGCTAACAGTGGCGCTGCATTATGTTTATAACACCCCCTTTGATCATCTGGTGTGGGACGTAGGCCATCAGGCCTATCCGCACAAAATTCTGACCGGACGCCGCGATCGCATCGGCACCATCCGCCAGAAAAATGGCCTGCATCCGTTCCCGTGGCGCGGTGAGAGTGAGTACGACGTGCTGAGCGTGGGTCACTCCTCCACCTCGATCAGCGCCGGGCTTGGCATGGCGGTTGCCGCCGAACGTGAAGGCAAAGGCCGCCGCACCGCCTGTATTATTGGTGATGGCGCGATCACCGCCGGCATGGCGTTTGAAGCCATGAACCACGCCGGTGACATCAAGCCGGATATGCTGGTGATCCTCAACGATAACGAGATGTCGATCTCCGAGAACGTGGGTGCACTCAACAATCGCCTGGCACAGATTCTCTCCGGGAAAACCTATTCACGCCTGCGCGAAGGCGGCAAGCGTGTATTGGGCGGTTTGCCGCCGATTAAAGAGCTGGTGAAGCGCACCGAAGAGCACCTGAAAGGCATGGTGGTGCCGGGCACGCTGTTTGAAGAGCTGGGCTTTAACTATATCGGTCCGGTGGATGGCCACGACGTACTGACGCTGGTGAGCACCTTGAAGAACATGCGCGATCTGAAAGGTCCGCAGTTCCTGCACATCATGACCAAAAAGGGCAAAGGTTATGCCCCGGCGGAAGAAGATCCGATCACCTGGCATGCGGTACCGAAATTCGATCCCGCCAGCTTAGCGCTGCCGAAAAGCGTGCCGGGCTTGCCAAGCTACTCGAAGATTTTCGGCAACTGGCTGAGCGAAATGGCGGCTGACGATGCTCGCCTGATGGCGGTCACGCCAGCGATGCGCGAAGGTTCGGGCATGGTGAGCTACTCACGCGATTATCCGCAGCAATATTTTGATGTGGCGATTGCCGAACAGCACGCCGTGACGTTCGCGGCGGGTATGGCGATTGGTGGTTACAAACCGGTTGTGGCGATCTACTCAACCTTCCTGCAGCGCGCCTACGATCAGCTGATCCACGACGTCGCCATCCAGAAATTGCCGGTGCTGTTTGCTATCGATCGCGGCGGCATTGTCGGCGCGGACGGTCAAACTCATCAGGGCGCATTTGATATCGCGTTCTTACGCTGCGTGCCAGAGATGGTGATCATGACGCCAAGCGACGAAAACGAATGTCGTCTGATGCTGTACACCGGATATCACTATCAGGCTGGCCCAAGTGCGGTGCGTTACCCGCGCGGCACCGGCACCGGCGCTACGCTGGAACCGCTGGCGAGCTTGCCGCTGGGCAAAGGTATTGTGAAGCGCCGCGGCGAAAAGCTGGCGATCCTTAACTTCGGTACTTTACTGCCAGAAGCCGCTGCCGCTGCGGAAGCGCTGAATGCCACGCTGGTGGACATGCGTTTTGTGAAGCCACTCGATGAAGCATTGATTGCCGAGCTGGCGGCCAGCCACGATTCGCTGGTTACGCTGGAAGAAGGCGCCATCAAAGGCGGCGCCGGTAGCGGCGTCAACGAGTATGTGATGGCAAAACGCCTGCGCGTGCCGGTTCTCAACCTCGGCCTGCCGGATGAGTTCATCCCGCAAGGTACCCAGGAAGAAGTCCGTCAGGATTATCAGCTGGATGCCGCCGGTATTCAGCAGCAAATCGCTGACTGGCTCGCCCAGTAATCTGCCCGACTCGCTCACCGCCCGGTGAGCGAGCCTGCTGCTATGCTTAGGGAACGATTTCCCTCAAGCATAAGAGCAGGAGCCCAAATACATGAAAACCATTCCCTTAGGCCAGACCGACTTACAGGTTTCGCGTCTCTGTTTAGGCTGCATGACTTACGGCGATCCCACGCGCGGCAATCACGCGTGGACGCTGCCCGAAGAGAGCAGCCGACCGTTGATCAAGCAGGCTCTGGAAGCCGGCATCAACTTCTTCGATACCGCCAACAGCTATTCCGATGGCAGCAGCGAAGAGATCGTGGGCCGCGCGCTGAAAGATTTTGCCCGCCGCGATCAAGTTGTGGTCGCCACTAAGGTCTATTTCCCGCTGAGCAATCTGTCACAAGGCTTGTCGCGTCAGAATATCCTGCAATCGATTGATGACAGCCTGTCACGCCTTGGCATGGAGTATGTCGATCTGCTGCAGATTCACCGCTGGGATTACGACACGCCGATTGAAGAGACGCTGGAAGCGCTGCATGAAGTGGTGAAATCCGGCAAGGCGCGTTACATCGGCGCATCATCAATGCACGCATCGCAGTTTGCTCAGGCGCTGGATCTGCAGAAGCAAAATAACTGGGCACGCTTTGTCAGCATGCAGGATCAGTACAACCTGATTCAGCGTGAAGAAGAGAATGACATGCATCCGCTGTGTCAGCGCGAAGGGATCGCGGTGCTGCCGTGGAGCCCGCTGGCGCGCGGTAAACTTACGCGTCCGTGGGGCGAAACCACCGCGCGTTCGGTATCGGATAATGTGATGGAGAAGCTGTATACCGGCACCGAAGAGAACGATGCGGCGATTGCCGAGCGTCTGGCTAACGTTGCCGCCGATAAAGGCGTGACGCGCGCGCAGGTGGCGCTGGCGTGGCTATTACATAAACCGGCGGTCACCGCGCCGATCATTGGTGCCTCGCGCGAGCAGCAGTTCGCCGAGCTGGTGAAAGCAGTGGATGTGGAGTTGAGTGAGAATGAGATTGCCGAGCTGGAAACGGTATATCAACCGCATCCGGTGGTGGGATTTGAGTGATTCAGGAACCAGGTCGCCATAAATGGCGACCCTACGGGTTTTGTAGAGTGGCCATTTATGGCCACCGCTTCTCACTTAACACCGAAGTGATCAAACCCTTTCACATCTACACTGCGCGGCTTGCCGTTCTCCAGCAAACTCAGCCCTTCCGATTCCGGTGCAATCTGCCCAATACAGGTATAAGGCACACCAAAATGGCCGAGCGCCACGTCGAGCGCGCCGCGGTTCACTTCTGGCACGGTAAAGCACAGCTCGTAATCTTCGCCGCCGCTCAACGCCCATTTCAGCACCAGCTCAGGCTCGAAGTGATCGCGCAGGGCCGCTGAAAGCGGTAACGCGTCGAGATTGATGCGAGCGCCAACGCGGCTGGCGGTCAGCACATGGCCGAGATCGGAAATCAGACCATCAGAGATGTCGATCGCCGAGGTCGCCAGACCACGCAGCGCCTGGCCTTGCAGCACACGCGGCATCGGACGCAAATGGCGTTTGATCAACGCTTCGTGCACCGCCGGATCGTTCAGGCGATGGCGATGCTGCAGCAGCGATAAACCGGCCGCGCTGTCACCCAGGGTGCCGGTGACGAAAATCCAGTCGCCTGGCTTCGCACCCGAACGTTTCAGCGCCCTTCCCACCGGCACTAAACCGTGAATACCGAGCGTCATGCTCAGCGGTCCGCGCGTGGTATCGCCGCCAATCAGCTGCATATCGTAATAATCCAGCAGCTCAAACAGGCTGTCGCTAAAGGCCGCCACCCACTCTTCATCGATTTCAGGCAGCGTTAATGCCAGCGTCAGCCAGGCCGGATCGGCGCCCATGGCGGCTAAATCGCTGAGATTAACGGCGACAGCTTTGTAGCCGAGATCGGCGGGATGGATATCACGTAAGAAGTGGACGCCCGCAACCAGCGTGTCGGTGCTGATGGCAAGTGTCTGTTTTTCTGGCACATTGAGTAACGCGCAGTCGTCACCAATTCCTTTCTCCACATCGCGGCGGGAGCTGGTGACGCGGTTAAAGTAACGTGCGATCAGTTCGAATTCACCACAAGACATAAGTCAGGTCTCAATGAGAAAAAGGCCGGAAAACCGGCCTTTAAAACTATTTTTTATTGGGTCGAATTTGCGGGGCAGCTTTGTCGAGGACACCGTTGACGAATTTGTGGCTGTCTTCAGCACCAAACACTTTTGCCAACTCGATGCCTTCGTTGATGGCCACTTTATAAGGCACATCAGAACGCTTGCTCAGCTCATACAGCGAAATACGCAGGATGGCTTTTTCTACCTGGCCCAGCTCTTCCAGCTGACGCGACAGGTAAGGCTTCATCAGACCGTCCAGGTACGCGCTGTTAGTCGCCACACCGGCCAGCAATTCGCGGAAATAGCTAATATCGACGTCTTTGACGTCTTGTTCCGCCAGAAACTGGTATTCCACATCGGCAATGTCGTTCTTAGACAGCTGCCAGGAGTAAAGCGCCTGGACAGCGCACTCACGGGCGCGACGACGAGCAGCAGGTTTCACAAAATTCCCCTTACAAAAATCAGGCTTTGATGGCTTTCAATACGTTGATCATTTCGAGTGCAGTCAGGGCCGCTTCGGCACCTTTATTACCTGCTTTCGTGCCGGCGCGTTCAATCGCCTGCTCGATATTTTCAGTGGTCAACACGCCGAAGGTCACCGGGATTTCGCTGGTCATCGCGACGTGCGCAATGCCCGAGCTGGCTTCACCGGCCACATATTCGAAATGTGCGGTGCCGCCACGGATGACAGTGCCCAACGCAACAATGGCGTCGTGCTTACCGGCTTTCGCCAGTGCGCGTGCTGCCAGCGGCAGTTCGTATGCACCTGGAACCCAGACAACGGTGATGTTATCTGCTTTCACCTGGCCGATGCGCTTAAGTGCGTCAATCGCGCCGTCCAGCAGGCTGTCATTAATGAAGTTGTTAAAACGCGCAATTACGATGGCAATGTTTGCATCAGGCGTGGCAACAGGAGCTTCGATAACTTTCATACATATCCTTTGGGTTGTTTTATGGCCCCGCAGAAGGGGGCGGATTCTATCATACTCTTTGGCGACGCGCTCAGGCTTTTCCGCGCCCTTTCAGCGCGGCGTCAGCGTCAGTCGCAGGTCCTCGCCGACCAGGCGCACATCGCTAAAATTCAGGGTCGGCGCATCGGCCAGCTGTTCCAGTCCCGGCAGCGTGCACAGGCCGCGTGCGGCATTCCCTAACAGCTTCGGTGCCATGTAAACGATCAGCTCATCCACCAAGCCCGCTTGCAGCAAAGCGCCCGCTAATCCGGCACCCGCTTCTACCCACACGCTGTTGATCTGCCGCTGGCCGAGCAACATCATCATCGCCACCAGATCAAGCTGTTCACCACGCTGCGGCACCGCAATCTGGGTGACGCTGGCGGGCCACGCTTGTTGATCGGGCTCGCTGCGCATCAGCCAGGTTTCGCCTGGCTGGTCAATCAAACGGTGTTGCGGCGTGACGCGCTGTTGGCTGTCAATCACCACGCGCACCGGCTGACGCAGCTGTCTTTCGTCGAGCTGCGCACGCACCTCTTCATTCAATTCACTCCAGCGCACCGTGAGCGACGGATTGTCCGCCAACACCGTGGCGCTGGTGCTAAGAATAGCTGAACTCTGGGCGCGCAAACGTTGCACATCGCGCCTTGCGGCCGCGGAGGTGATCCACTGACTTTCGCCACTCGCCATCGCGGTGCGGCCATCAAGCGATGCGCCGAGTTTCAACTGGATCCACGGAAATCCGGTGCGCATGCGTTTCAGAAAACCCCGGTTCAGCGCTTCCGCTTCGTTCATCATCAGGCCATGACTGACGTCGATGCCCGCCTGCTGTAAACGGTAAAGTCCACGTCCCGCCACCTGCGGATTGGGATCCTGCATCGCGGCGACCACGCGCGTCACGCCTGCGGCAATCAGCGCATCGCAGCACGGCGGCGTGCGTCCATGATGACTACAAGGTTCCAGCGTGACATACGCGGTTGCACCCGCGGCACGTTCGCCCGCCATACGCAGCGCATGCACTTCGGCATGCGGTTCGCCGGCGCGCTGATGCCAGCCTTCGCCGACAATCTCGCCTTCGCGCACAATCACACAGCCGACGTTGGGATTAGGTGTGGTGGTAAAGCGTCCGCGGCGCGCCAGTTCCAGCGCGCGCGCCATATAGCGTTCGTCAGTCATGGATTAGTCCTGTAGGCGGGCGATCTCTTCACCAAAATCGCGAATATCTTCGAAGCTGCGATAAACCGAGGCAAAGCGAATGTAGGCGACTTTATCGAGTTTTTTCAGCTCATCCATCACCAGATTGCCGATTAGCGCGCTTGGCACTTCGCGTTCGCCAGTGGCACGCAGCTGGGTTTTAATATGATTGACCGCGCTTTCAACTGCATCGGCGCTGACGGGGCGTTTTTCCAGCGCCTTAATCATGCCGCTGCTGAGCTTGTCTTCATTGAAGGGTTCACGCACATCGTTGCTTTTTACCACGCGCGGCATCACCAGCTCCGCCACTTCAAAGGTGGTAAAACGCTCATGACACACCAGACACTGACGACGGCGACGCACCGACGATCCTTCACTAACCAGACGAGAATCAATCACTTTGGTGTCCACAGCGGAGCAGAATGGGCAATGCATGAGGCTTCCTGATGCGAGATAAATAGGCCACACAGTGTAGCGCGATCGCGCCACAAAATGTATGTGTGTGGCACATAATGTGTGAATCCCAGTTTGTGACGTTAAGCCAAATGCAAGACATCTCCCTCATGTTCCCTCGTCAAAAAACCACTACGCTTAGAGAGCCGCCAGCAAGGCTGGCCAACATCATAAAAATCTGGAGGATGTATGGGTCTGTTTGATTTCGTGAAAGATGCTGGAGAAAAACTGTGGGATGCCGTCAGTGGCGGTGGCGACGATGCCAGCAAGAAATTGCAGGATCACATCAACAAACTCGGTTTGCCCGACAGCGATAAGGTGAAGGTGGATGTCAAAGGCGATACCGTTACCGTGACCGGTGATGGCATCTCTCAGGAGTTAAAAGAGAAGATTCTGGTGGCAGCCGGTAACGTCGCGGGCATCACCAAGGTGGATGATAAAGTCACCACCAGCGATGCCGCTACGCCCGCGCAGTTCTACACCGTGAAAAAAGGCGATACCTTGAGTGCGGTATCGAAAGAGGTCTACGGAAATCCTAATCAATACAACAAGATTTTCGAGGCGAACAAGCCAATGCTGACGCATCCTGATAAGATCTACCCTGGCCAGGTTTTACGAATTCCCGAATAAAGAAAGGACATTGCATGACGATCAGGACGTTTTGGGCTCCGGCAGCACTCTCTTTGCTGGTTCTCAGTGGTTGCAGTTCAACGCCGGTTTCACCGCAGGTCAAAGAGTTGCATCAGGAAGTGAGTCAGCTTAATCAGCAGATGCGCAAGCTGACCAATCAGGCAACGGCGCTGGAGATTCAGGGACAGCTGAACAGCCAATCTACCCAGGGCGCGTGGCTGTTGCCGCAAGCCAATACGCCGGTGGAGTTGCAGACGCAGCTGGGTAAATTGCGTTTGTCGCTCTCGCAGGTGGCGGGTGAAGCCAGCGGCAGTCGCGCCAACCTGAATATCCGCTCAACCGATGACCAGCCGATTCCGGCACTGCGCGCGACCGTGGTATGGGGCGAAATGGATCCGGCCAGCGGCAAACCGCTTAACGCGGGCAGCCTGAGCCAGACCATCGAGGTTCCCGCAGAGTTAATGCCACGCAGTTCCGTTAGCGTGCCGCTGCGACTCAGCGGGTTAACCCCGGAGCAACTCGGCTACGTGCGCGTGCACGATGTGGAAGGAACCGCTGTCAACAAAACCGGACCTTGAATATGCACGCTACTCGCATTTGTAGGGTCGCCATTTATGGTGACCGCTGTGCACGATGTCCTGATCGACAGGCATAAAAAAACGGGCTGCCAATGGCAGCCCGTTTACTTTCTGACTCCGCGTTACGGCAGAATCGAAGGCTGATCTGCGCCCTCTTTTTCTACTTTCTGCACCAGCATATGTTCACGCTTCATGCCGAGTTTCAACGCCAGCGCTGAAGAGACATAAATCGATGAAATGGTACCGATGGTGACACCGATCAGCATGGTCAGTGAGAAGCCTTTCAGCAACGCACCACCAAACACGAACAGGATCATGATCATCGCCAGCGTAGTGATGGAGGTGATCAAGGTACGGCTCAGCGTTTGGGTCAGCGACACGTTGGTGATGTCGTAAGAAGAACCGCGGCGAATCTTGCGGAAGTTCTCACGAATACGGTCGGAGACTACGATCTTATCGTTAAGCGAGTAACCAATGACCGACATCAGTGAAGCGACAATGGTCAGATCGATTTCGACGTGCGCCAGCGACAAGATGCCGCAGGTGATGATCACATCGTGCGCCAGCGCCAGTACGGTGCCGAGCGCTAAACGCCACTCAAAGCGGAAGCCGATGTAGATCAAAATCGCAATCAGCGCTGACAGCAGCGCCATCGCACCGGCCTGCGCCAGATCGCTACCCACGCTTGGGCCAACGAACTCGATACGTTTCACGGTGGCGTTTTGCTGTGTGGTCTGGTTGATAGACGCCAGCACTTTGTTGCCCAATTCGGTACCGGCATTGCCGGTGGCCGGAGGCATACGCACCATCACATCACGGCTGCTACCAAAGTTCTGCACCAGCGGCTCTTCAAAGCCCGCTTTCACCAAACCTTCGCGCAGCGCGTCGAGATCCGCCGGTTTTTCCAGGTTAATCTCAATCACCGTTCCGCCGGTAAAGTCGAGGCCCCAGTTGAAGCCTCGCACACCGATAATGGCGATAGACGCCACAATCAGCAAACCGGAGATGATGAAAGCCAGCCGATCCCAGCGCATAAAGTCGACGACTTTACGCCCGTGATTTAGCTGCTCAATACTATATTCCTGTGCCACAACGCACTCCTCAGATAGACAGCTTGTTGATGCGTTTGCCGCCGTACACCAGGTTAACGATGGCACGGGTGCCGACGATAGCGGTAAACATTGAGGTTGCGATACCGATAGCCGTGGTAATCGCAAAGCCTTTGATTGAACCGGTACCGACCGCATAAAGAATGATAACTTTGATCAGCGTAGTGACGTTGGCGTCGACGATACTGGAGAAGGCGCCTTTATAGCCTTCATGAATCGCCTGCTGTACCGAGCGTCCGTTACGCAACTCTTCTTTAATACGTTCGTTAATCAACACGTTAGCATCGACCGCAACCGCCAGCGTCAACACGATACCGGCAATACCCGGCATGGTGAGCGTCGCGCCTGGCAGCAGTGACATGATGCCGACAATCAGCACCAGGTTACACAGCAGTGCGCTGGTCGCGATAAGACCAAACTTCTTGTAGAACACCACCATGAACAGGATCGAGGCAATCAAACCCCACAGGCAGGCTTCGAGGCCTTGTGTGATGTTCTGCTGACCCATGGTTGGGCCGATAGTACGCTCTTCTACAATCTGGATTGGCGCAATCAACGCACCCGCGCGCAGCAGCAGCGACAGCTGACGTGCTTCGTTTGGATTGTTGATGCCGGTGATACGGAAGCTGTTACCGAGGCGCGACTGAATGTTCGCCACGTTAATCACTTCTTCCTGTTTCACCAGAATCGAACGGCCGTTGGCATCTTTCTTCCCGCTGTCTTTGTACTCCACAAACAGGGTCGCCATCGGCTTACCGATGTTGTCCTTGGTGAAGTTCGACATCATGTTGCCGCCGGCGCCATCCAGTGAAATGTTCACCTGCGGCTGGTTGTACTCATCCATGCTCGACGTGGAATCGGTAATGTGATCACCGGTCAGAATCACACGCTTGTACAGCACCACTGGCTGCCCTTCGCGGGTTTTCTTCACTTCCGAATCGCCTGGCACACGGCCGCTGGCCGCTGCGGTTGGATCCACGCTGGTGTTCACCAGACGGAATTCCAGCGTGGCAGTTGCGCCCAGAATCTCTTTGGCGCGCGCGGTGTCCTGAATACCCGGCAGTTCCACCACGATGCGGTCAGAACCCTGACGCTGCACAAGCGGTTCGGCAACGCCAAGTTGGTTTACACGGTTACGCAGAATGGTGATGTTTTGCTGCACCGCATATTCACGCGCTTCGCTCAGGCGCGCATCGCTCATCACCGCACGCAACGCATCGCTGCCCTGGCTTGAGATCACCAGATCGCGGTGGCGAGTAGACAAGTAGCTGATTGCCGCGTCACGGCTGGCGCCGTCACGGAAACGCACTTCTACGCCGTAGTTCGCGATTTTATTAACGGTGGTATACGGAATGCTTTTGTCGCGCAGATCGCTGCGCAGGCTGTCGGCGTTCTGCTCTTGCAGTTTGCCCAGAGCCGTATCCATATCCACTTCCATCAGGAAGTGAACGCCGCCGCGCAGATCAAGACCGAGTTTCATCGGTTCCGCGGCCAGCATGCTCAGCCAGCGAGGCGTTGCCGGCGCGAGGTTGAGTGCCACAATGTAGTCTTCGCCCAGCGCGTTGGTGAGTGCATCACGCGCGCGCAGCTGCACATCCTGAGTCGCAAAGCGGGCCAGAATGGCACCATTTTCCAGAGCGAGGGATTTGCTCTCGATATTGTCTTGTTTTAATACGGTCTGGATCTGATCCAACGTTTGCTCACTGGCGGCGCCACCGCGCGCACCAGTGATCTGAACGGCCGGATCCTCACCATAAAGGTTAGGAAGCGCATAGAGCAGGCCGACGAGAATCACGACGACCAGCATGATGTACTTCCACAAAGGATAACGGTTTAACACGGCAGTTCCCTTCGGGAAGAAAAAATTACAGCGCCTTCAAAGTACCTTTCGGCAGAACGGCGGCCACGAAATCACGTTTAACAACTACTTCAGTGGTGTCGTTCAGGGCAATAGAAACATAGCCAGTTTCTGCCACTTTGGTCACACGGCCAACTAAACCACCGCTGGTCAGCACTTCATCACCTTTAGAGATGGAATCCATCAGCTTCTTGTGATCTTTAGTACGCTTCTGCTGCGGACGCAGAATCATGAAGTAGAAGATCAGACCAAATACCACCAGCATGATCACCAGAGAATACGGACTTCCCTGAGACGGTGCGCCTGCTGCGGCTACGGCGTCAGAAATGAAAAAGCTCATTAAATTTCCCTCATTGATGAATTATCAGACGTTCAGCGGAGGAACCGCCTTCCCCGTCCGTTGGTAGAACTCGCTAACAAAGTGCTCTAATTTACCCTCTTCGATAGCATTACGTAAACCGGCCATCAAACGCTGGTAATAGCGCAGATTGTGAATCGTATTCAGGCGTGCGCCCAGTATTTCGTTACAGCGATCAAGATGATGCAAGTAGGCGCGGCTATAATTGCGACAGGTGTAACAATCACACTCTGCATCCAGCGTTGCGGTGTCATCTTTATACCGGGCATTACGAATTTTCACCACGCCATCGGTAACAAACAGATGACCATTGCGCGCATTGCGCGTTGGCATAACGCAGTCAAACATATCGATACCGCGGCGAACGCCTTCCACCAGATCTTCTGGCTTGCCGACGCCCATCAAATAACGCGGTTTGTCTTGCGGAATTTGCGGACAGACGTGCTCCAGGATTCGGTGCATGTCCTCTTTAGGTTCACCCACCGCCAGGCCGCCCACAGCGTACCCATCAAAGCCAATCTCTACCAGACCTTTAACCGAGACATCTCGTAAATCTTCGTAAACACCGCCCTGAATAATGCCGAATAATGCATTTTTATTGCCGAGCGAATCGAAGCGGTCACGGCTGCGTTGTGCCCAGCGTAACGACATCTCCATTGAACGTTTGGCATAATCCCAATCCGCCGGATAAGGCGTACATTCGTCGAAGATCATCACCACGTCAGAGCCGAGATCGAACTGAATCTCCATCGACTTTTCCGGATCGAGGAAAATCGGGTCGCCGTTGATCGGGTTACGGAAGTGCACGCCCGCTTCGGTGATCTTACGGATATCGCCAAGGCTGAACACCTGGAAGCCGCCGGAATCGGTAAGGATCGGCCCTTGCCAGTTCATGAAATCGTGCAGGTCGCCGTGCAGCTTCATGATCTCCTGACCTGGGCGCAGCCACAGGTGGAAGGTGTTGCCAAGCAGGATCTGCGCGCCGGTCTCTTTCACTTCTTCCGGCGTCATGCCTTTCACCGTGCCGTAGGTGCCCACCGGCATAAATGCCGGGGTTTCAACAACGCCACGATCAAAGACCAGACGGCCACGGCGCGCGCGCCCGTCGGTAGTATCTAATTCAAATTTCACATTAACCTCTGATCAGAGAAACAGTCTGATTCAATTATGCGCCGACGCTTTCGTCAGGCGCTTGTGGATTACGGGTGATGTACATCGCATCCCCGTAGCTAAAGAAACGGTACTGCTCAGCCACCGCGCTGTGATAAGCCGCCATGGTGTGCTGATAACCGGCAAAGGCCGAAACCAGCATAATCAGGGTCGATTCCGGCAGGTGGAAGTTGGTGATCAGCGCATCGATCACCTGATAGTGATAGCCGGGATAGATGAAAATCTGCGTGTCATCGAAGAACGGTGCAATCAGCGCGTCCTGGCTGGCCTTCGCGGCGCTCTCCAGCGAACGCACTGAGGTGGTGCCCACGGCGACCACTTTGTTGCCGCGTGCTTTACACGCCAGCACCGCATCCACCACATCCTGCGGCACTTCGGCGTATTCGGCGTGCATGATGTGATCTTCGATGGTTTCCACCCGCACCGGCTGGAAAGTCCCCGCACCGACGTGCAGCGTGACAAATGCCATCTCCACGCCTTTGGCTTTCAGCGCTTCCAGCAGCGGCTCGTCAAAGTGCAAACCGGCGGTCGGCGCGGCGACGGCGCCGGGACGCACGCCGTACACGGTTTGGTACAGCTCACGGTCAGCATCTTCATCCGGACGATCGATATACGGCGGCAACGGCATGTGGCCGACGCTGTTGAGAATATCAAGCACCGCGCGGTCGTCTTCGAAGGCGATCTCAAACAGCGTGTCATGGCGCGCCACCATCGTCGCTTTGACGCTTTCGTCATCGCCCAACAGCAGCTCTGCGCCCGGCTTTGGCGCTTTGGAGGCGCGCACGTGCGCCAGCACGCGCTTATCGTCCAGCATGCGCTCAACCAGCATCTCGATTTTGCCGCCGCTGGCTTTGCGGCCAAAGACGCGCGCCGGAATCACGCGGGTGTTGTTGAACACCAGCAGATCGCCCGGATTGAGCTTATCCATCACGTCTGTAAATACGCCGTGGCTTAACGCGCCGCTTGGGCCATCCAGCGACAGCAAGCGGCAACCGCTTCGCTGCGCCTGCGGATAGTGGGCGATTAAGGATTCTGGCAACTCAAAGGTAAAATCGGCTACGCGCATGCTTCACTTCTTCAGGACTTAAAATCAGGCGGCATAGTTTAGCGGAAAAGCGGCAAATTCTGAACAACTGGCTGCGCTTCTGTGATTCTGCGAATACACAAAATAATTCGAGGTACAGGAAGGCGGCAAACGAGAGCAGCCATCACACCTGTAACTTGAAGTATGACGTGTATATAATGCGCCATGAACTTTCTCGCTCACCTTCACCTGGCGCAGCTGGCTAACAGCTCTCTGCTGGGCAATCTCATGGCCGATTTCGTGCGCGGCAACGTGCAATCACAATGGCCTGCGCCGGTGGTGGATGGCATTGCCATGCATCGTCGCCTCGACGTCCTGACCGATAACCTGCCCGAAGTGCGGATTGCGCGTGCGCTGTTTCGTCCGGAAACGCGCCGCGTGGCGCCCATCACGCTCGACGTGATTTGGGACCATTTCCTCGCGCTGCACTGGGATAAATTCCACCCGACGCAATCGCTGGTGGCGTTTACCGCTGCGGCTGAACAAGACATCGTGCCACAGCTGGCGGGCACGCCGGAAGGTTTCATCGAGCTGAATGCGGTGATGTGGCGCGAGCGCTGGTTTGAGCACTATGCCGAACCGACGCGGCTGGCGCGCGTGCTAAATGGCATGGCGCATCGCCGTCCGCGCTTAGCCGCGCTGCGTGATTCCTATCAGGATTTTGTCGATCACTATGATCAACTCGAACCGCTGTTCTTCCAGTTCTATCCGCGCCTGATGGACGACGCGCGCGCGCAGCGTCTGTAGAATTCAAGACCCGTCTGTTGGACGGGAAATTTCCCATCACCTACCCTGCGTGACCTTAATCTTCGTCACACTCAGGGAAATCTCATGCAGCATCTTATTGCAAACCGGCTCGCAGAAGCCGGTCTTAGTTACACGCACATCATGGCGTTGGGGATAGTGATTGCCATTATCTTTGCCATCTCACTGATCACTCACGCCATTCTGCACCGCGCTATCTTGCCGCTGCTGCGTCGTTACACCGAAAAAAGCAGCCGTCAGTGGCCAAAAGCGCTGATCAACAGCCGCCTGTTCAGCCGCAGCGTTTGGCTGATGCAAGGTGTGTTATTCAAATTACAGACCGAACTCTTCCTGCACGACAGTTCTCAGATCTATGCAGCGCTGCTGATTTTCGCCCAGCTGTGGATGATGATCTTCGCCCTGCTAATGCTGTTCTCCTTGCTGGATTTACTGCAGCAGCTCAGCGCGAACAGCATGCTGGCGCAGCAATTGCCGCTGCGCGGTATTATCCAGAGCGTGAAATTGATCGCCGCCATTTTAATGGTGATCATGATTATTTCGCTGCTGTTGGGTAAATCGCCTGGCGTATTGATCACCGGACTCGGTGCTATGACCGCGGTGCTGATGCTGGTATTTAAAGATCCGATTCTGGGTCTGGTGGCCGGCATTCAGTTAGCCGCCAATAATATGTTGAAAATGAATGACTGGCTGGAAATGCCGAAATATGGCGCGGACGGCGCGGTCATCGATATTTCCCTGACCACGGTGAAAGTGCGCAACTGGGATAACACCATTGTTACCATTCCCGCTTACGCCTTAATTTCCGATTCCTTTAAAAACTGGCGCGGCATGTCGGAATCCGGTGGACGTCGCATTAAGCGCAGCATTCATATTGATACCACCAGCATCGGCTTCCTTGATGACGCCATGATGCAGCAGTTGAAAAGCGCGCATCTGCTGGCACCGTATCTGGATAGCAAAAGCGAAGAAGTGGCGGCGTGGAATGCGCAGCTGGGCTGTGATTTGGATTCGCCACTCAACGGTCGCCGTCTGACTAATGTCGGAACCTTCCGCATCTGGCTGCAAAGCTGGCTGGAGCAGCATCCGCACATTCATAAAGAGATGACGTTAATGGTGCGTCAGTTAGCGCCAGGCGAAAACGGCTTGCCGCTGGAAGTGTATGTGTTCACCAACACCACGGTGTGGAAAGAGTACGAGAATATTCAATCGGATATCTTCGACCATATCTACGCGGTATTGCCTACTTTCGACCTGCGCGTCCATCAATCGCCAACCGGGAATGACATGCGTCAAATCGGCGTAAGAACCCGTCACTAAGGCTTCATCCTGCATTAACCGTCAGTGAGAATAAAAATTTCACTGGCGGGCTTTCCCCCCTCTTGTCACGCGCAGTCTTCTACGGCTTAATGAAACCTTTCTTAACTTTTGTTAAGTCCGTCACACAGCCAAAACGCCGTTTTAGGCGTCTGTTGTTGCTTCGCCAGCCTAAAAATCATAAGAGGGAAAGATGTCATCAGCTTCGCTTACCGAACTCGACGCACGTTATCATTTCGCCTGTGATGTTGCCAAAACCGCCGCCAGCCGGGCTTTATCCTGGTATCAGCAACGTCATCAATTAGTGGTTGAGCACAAGAAAGATCTGCAGGATGTGGTCAGCGAAGCCGATCGCAACGTTGAGGAATTGGTCAAGCATCTGATCCATGAACGCTTTCCTGACGATGCGGTGCTGGGCGAAGAGAGCGGCGGCAATACTGCTGGCGCACGCTTTATCTGGGTGATCGATCCGATTGATGGCACCAGCAGCTTCCTTAACGGCTTGCATAACTGGTGCGTATCGCTGGCGATCGTTTGTGAAAACGAAGCGGTGATTGGCGTGGTGTGCGATCCCAATCATCATGAAACCTTTCACGCCTGCCGCGGCAAAGGTGCGTGGGTTAATGATAAGCGCATCCAGGCGCACAGCGCGCAGCAGCTCGATCAGGGATTGCTTGGTCTGAGCAGCTCCAACAGCCAATCGATTGAACCGCTAACCACTTTTATTGGCGCATTACTGGCGCAGGGCGGCATGTTTATCCGCAACGGTTCGGGTGCGTTAATGAGTGCGTGGGCGGCGGCCGGTCGATTAATTGGTTACTACGAAGCGCATATGAATCCGTGGGATGGCTTGCCAGGCATTGTGCTAATGCGTGAAGCGGGCGGCATTACCAACGATTATCTGGCTAATCACGGCTTGCAGAATGGCAATCCGGTGCTGCTGGCTAATGCAGTGATTTATCCGCAGCTGAAAGCGCTGCTGCCTGCACACGCTTCGATATAAATTTTCTTATTAAGTTAAGCTCGATAAATAATTCGGGCTTAACATTCATATTTATTCACTTAAGATAAGCGCAAGTAATTTCTGAACATCGATGAGAATTCTCTCTTTTTTCCCTTGACCATCCCACTCTAAATAAAAATGAGATATGCTTCTTCGGTCAAACATCCCTTAGTTATACTTAATTTCTCCTTTTGAAGTCTTTTCGGCGACAGGACGCGCCGAATTATTTTTTTCTAAACGCTATTCGTCCCCCCTAAAATTAATATCAATATGGATTTTGATTATGACTGCCTCTCACCGCTATCGTGCGGACATTGACGGCCTGCGCGCCGTTGCCATTATTCTGGTTGTGTTATTCCATTCCGGTGTTTCCGCGCTAAACGGCGGTTTTATTGGCGTAGACCTGTTCTTTGTTATTTCTGGTTTTCTGATTGGTGGAATCATTAGCAAAGAAATATCTGAAGGACATTTCTCGTTTTATCAATTCTATTTACGCCGTATTCGCCGCATTGCGCCCGCGCTGTTCTTTATGATGTCGATATTGCTGCTGCTCGGGTTTATTCTGCTTTCACCGCTGGAGTTCAGCCAGCTGGCGAAATACAGCGTGGCGGTATTTATCTCCGTGCCCAATATGTTATTGCTGAAAAGTGGTGACTATTTTAGCAGCGATGCCGATCTCAATCCGCTGTTGATGACCTGGTCGCTTGGCGTCGAAGAACAATTCTATATCGTACTGCCGTTTATTCTCCTGCTGGCGGCACGCCTTAAACGCTCAATGGCGGGTGTGGTGCTGGTGCTGAGCGCGCTATCGCTGGCGGCCTGTATCTGGCTGACGCCGCTTGCCAGCACCCATGCGTTCTACCTGTTGCCGACGCGCGCGTGGGAAATGGGCGCAGGCGTGCTGCTGGCCTTGTGGAAGCCAAAACCGCTGGAAGGTCGAGCGGCTAACCTGCTCAATCTGCTCGGCTGGCTGCTGATCGTGGCCGCCAGCCTGTTTCTGACGAAACAAGACCGCTTCCCCGGCTGGCTGGCGCTAATCCCGGTACTGGCGGCGTGCCTGATGATTGGCGCACGCGGTGAGCTGAATAAACGCTTACTGGAGAATGCGCCGATGCGCTTTATCGGCAAGGTTTCCTTTTCCTGGTATCTGTGGCACTGGCCACTGCTCAGCCTGGCGCGCATCTGCAGCGATCATCCGCTCAGCGTCTGGCAAGGATTGACCATCAGCGGCATAGCATTGGGCATCGCCTGGCTGTCATGGCGTTTCGTCGAGCAGCCGTTCCGTCAGGCAGGCAATCGCACACGTTGGGTCATTCCCGGTTATTGCGCCTCTTCGATTGTTGCTGCCGCTGCGATGGTGGTGTTGTGGCAAACCGGCGGCATGAAGTCGCGCGTGAGTGATGTGGTGGTGAATGGCGAATCATGGAAGATTTCGGCGCAGCGCAATCCCTGTCTGCTGGATTACGGCGCCAATCTCCCATCACAACACGCGGAGTGCCAGCCGGTCAGCGATCGTCCGGGCATCGCGTTGATCGGTGATAGCCACGCCGCCGCCCTGCGCAGCTCGGTAACAAGCTATGCATTGCGCCAGGATAAGCCGCTTTTCCAGCTCACTAAAGCCTCGTGCCCTTTCCTGCTTGACGCCACGCGCGTGGTCAGCCAAATGCCAAAACACGCGCAGCAGTGCATCAACTTCAATCAGGAGGTACTGAAGCTGGTGCTGAGCGACAAGATTGATGAAGTAGTGATCAGCGCTTATTGGGCGGCCGGCATGAGCCTGTTGCCGGGCGAAGGTTTCAGCGCCATCGGCGATGCGCAGCAAAGTAATCTGGACGCGCTCAAACTAGGCATGGATGGCGTAATAGCGCAGCTGCGTCAGGCCGGAAAAAAAGTCACCGTGATTGAGGGAGCGCCAACAGTAGAGATCGATCCCTTGCGCTTCAGTCATAACCGCAACATGCCGATTCGCCGTGAACTGAGCGCCTGGCTGGGCAAATGGGAAGCACCGCCGCTACTAAGCGAACGCACCACACTCTTCCAGTTACCTGAAGCAGCGGTCGAGAGATTATTGCAAAGCTATCAGCAGCATGAGGTGCGCGTACTGTCGCTGCGCGACAAACTGTGCAATGAGCAGGGTTGTATGATTACCCATGAAGGATTGCCGCTCTATTACGACCACAATCATCTGAGTCCATTGGGTGGCGAGATTGCGTTAGGAAAGAATTGGTAAATCAGGATAAACGGGGCGCCGTAAAAAGCGCCCCGTTCACATGTGATTAGCGCTTATGCTTTTTCACCAGCGGCCATGCCAGCAACAGCAGCGCAATCCAGCCGAAACCAACGTACAGCGACACTCGCGTAGCCGGGAAGTAACCAATCAGCCCAATGATAAATGCCAGGAACAGCACGCCGAACCATGCGGTGGCGCTACCGCCCGGCATGGCAAAATCCAGCTTCCCGGCTTGCTCTTTGCCAATCTTGCGGCGGAAGGCGATCTGCGACAGCAGAATCATGATCCACACCCAAACGGTAGCAAAGGTCGCCAGCGAGGCGATCACCAGGAACACTTTCTCTGGCATCAGGTAGTTGAGATACACCGCGATCAGCATCGCCAGCATCATCACCAAAACCGTCACCCACGGAATCCCACGATTCGAAACCTTCTGGAACACCTTCGGTGCGTGGCCCTGTTGCGCCATACCGTGCAGCATTCGCCCCACGCCAAACACATCGCTGTTAATCGCCGATAGCGACGCCGTCAGCACCACGAAGTTAAGAATTGATGCCGCCGCCGCAATACCCAAATGCTGGAAGGTCAGCACGAACGGACTGCCAGAAGTGCCCACCTGATTCCACGGATAAATCGACATGATGACGAACAGCGTACCAACGTAGAACACCAGAATACGCATCGGTACGGAGTTGATGGCGCGCGGAATCGAGGTCTTCGGATCTTCCGCTTCACCGGCGGTAATCCCGATAATCTCAATGCCGCCGTAGGCAAACATCACCATCTGCAGTGACAGCAGCATGCCGACGATGCCGTGCGCGAAGAAGCCGCCATTAGTCCACAGATTGTGAATGCCGGTCGGTTGGCCGCCGTTGCCGATGCCCCAGAAAATCATGCCGAAGCCGGCGATGATCATGATGATAATGGTGGCGACTTTGAAGAAAGAGAACCAGAACTCCACTTCGCCAAACACTTTCACGCTCATCAGGTTGATGGCGCCGATAATCAGCACCACGCTCAGCACCCAAATCCAGTGCGGCACATCGGGGAACCACACGCCCATGTAGATACCAAAAGCCGTTACGTCGGCAATCGCCACAATCAGGATTTCAAAACAGTAGGTCCAGCCGGTGATGTAACCGGCCAGCGGGCCGAGGTAATCCTGCGCATAGCGCGAGAATGAGCTGGCCTGTGGGTTGTTGACCGACATTTCACCCAACGCACGCATGATGATGTACGCCACCGCACCGCCGATGATGTACGCCAGCAGCACGCTTGGGCCCGCCATTTTGATGGCATCCGCCGAGCCGTAAAACAGCCCGGTGCCAATCGCCGATCCCAGCGCCATAAAGCGAATGTGGCGCGTGCTCAGTCCGCGTTTGAGCTTATTGGTTTCTTGCATAACACTCAGTACCTTGAAAATGAAAAACCACGGGCAAGCCCGTGGTTGGAATTAACAGCAATGTCGCTTACTGATGAACCGCGACCTGCTCACGTCCTTTTGCCCGATCAACTACCGCGGCAATCACCAGCATCGCCAGCGATGGCGGCAACCAGGAAAGTCCCTGATCGGCCAGCGGCAGATGCTGACTGAACAGCGGCAACACATCTTTAAAGCTGGTGGTTTTGATGGCATCAACAATACCGAACAGCAGGCTTACCAGCATGGTCGGCGCGATGATACGCGAACTTTTGTTCCAGAACTTCAGCGTGAAGCTCAGAACCACCAGCACGATGCATGGCGGATAAATCGCCGTCAGCACCGGAATCGAGATCTGAATCAGATGGCTCAGGCCGAGATTCGACACCACCATCGAGAACAGGCCCAGAATAAATACCAGCGTTTTATACGACAGCGGAACGTATTGCGCAAAGAATTCTGCACAGGCGCAGGTCAGGCCAACCGCCGTCACCATGCAGGCGACGAAGATCAGCGCCGCGAGGAAGAAGCTGCCCATGCCGCCGAAGGTCTGCTGCACGTAAGCATGCAGAATTTCAGCACCGTTGGCGCTCTGCGCCACTAATGCGCCGCTATCGTTACCGAGTTTGAACAGCGTCAGGTAAATCAGCGTCAGACCGATACCGGCGATGATGCCCGCCAGCATGGTGTAGCGCGTCAGCAGTTTGGCATCTTCAACACCGCGTGAACGCGCCGCATTGACGATAACGATACCGAACACCAGCGCTCCCAGCGTATCCATGGTCAGATAACCATTAACGAAACCGCTGGAGAAGGCAGCGCGCTGATACTCTTCGGTGCCCGGCGAAACGCCACCGGCCGGCCAAATCAGCACGGCAACGCCGAGCACAATCAGCGCCAGAATTTTCAGCGGTGCGAGGAAGTGGCCGACGGTATCCAGCAGTTTGCCCGGATACAGCGAGATGCCAATCACCAGCGCGAAGTAAATCAGGCTATAGATGAACAGCGGCAGCGCGCCATCGCCGGTCAGCGGTGCAATACCCACGGCAAAGGAGACGGTGGCGGTACGCGGCGTGGCGAACAGCGGGCCAACAGCCAGGTAGCAAACGGTCGCAAGCAGCAAGCCTGCCGCTTTACCAATCGGCGAACTCAGCGCATCAATGCCGCCGCCCACGCGCGCCAGCGCGATAACGGTGATCACCGGTAAGCCAACAGCCGTAATCAGGAAGCCGAATGCCGCAATCCAAACGTGTTCGCCAGACTGAATCCCCACCATCGGTGGGAAGATGATATTTCCTGCGCCAACGAACAGGGCAAACGTCATGAAGCCCAGCGCCAGGATATCCTTGGAGGTTAAACGATGTGTCATAAACTTCTGTACTGCCTGTAGCTGATGTTGCGGTGGAAGTTGAGTTCGTGTTGTCCTCTGGATGCGCTAAAACAAGGGCTTATCAGGCAAGACCAGCGTGTTATGCGGGTCTAATCGTTAAAGCGCAGGTGATTTAATCTACTTTTCTTCTGTTCGCAGAGGGATAAATCGACAACGGCGCAAATTAGAACGTTTATAGCGAAGAAAGGCAATACGGGATCGAAAAACCAGAACGATATAACAAGATAGCGGGAGAAAGCAGTGAATCACGGTGGAATAGCGGCAAAACACCTCAGATGATTTGCTAAATGTTTCCTCAGCGCGGGAGATCTCTTTGCATAAATCAGCCTCTTGATGCACAAAAGGCGCGATTTACGCGCCTGTTTGGCTAACTTTACAGAATTACCAGACTGTTCTTGCTATATCGACCACCAGACGAATCTTCTGCCACTGCTGCTCTTCACTCAGGCTGTTGCCCTCTTCGGTTGAGGCAAAGCCACACTGCGGGCTGAGGCAGATTTGATCGAGGCTCACGAACTGTGACGCTTCCTGCAGACGCGCTTTCACCTGCTGCGCATCTTCCAGCTCGCCGGTTTTGGTGGTGATCAAACCCAGCACCACTTGCTGATGGCCAGGCTTGAGGAAGCGAAGCGGCTCGAAGCCACCTGAACGTTCGTTGTCATACTCAAGGTAGAAAGCATCGATATTCACACCGCCAAACAGCACTTCGGCGACCGGCTCATAGCCGCCTTCCGAGATCCAGGTTGAGCGGAAGTTACCGCGACACACATGCAGCCCGACGGTCAGATCCTCTGGCTTGCCTTCCAGCGCGGTGTTCAGCACTTCAGCATAGATGCGCGCCAGTTCCTGCGGATCTTCACCACGTTCGCGGATCTGCTGCTGCTGTTCGGTAGAGCACAGATACGCCCACACCGTGTCATCCAGCTGCAGATAACGGCAGCCCGCCGCGTAAAAGGCTTTAATCGCGTCTTTATAGGTCTGCGCCAGATCGGCGAAGTACTCTTTCAGATCGGGATACACCGTGGCATCGATCACCTTACGGCCACCGCGGAAGTGCAGCACGCTTGGGCTGGGAATGGTCATCTTGGCAACCGCATCGCCCGCCACGCTTTGCAGGAAGCGGAAGTGATCCAGCATCGGGTGTTGAGGATTAAAGGCCACTTTACCGGTGACTTTCACGCCGTGCGCTTTGGTCTGCACGCCATTGAACTGAATGCCCTGCTCCGCTTCGAACAGCTCGACGCCGTGCAGATCGCCGAAGAAATCGAAGTGCCACCATGCGCGACGGAATTCACCATCAGTAACGATCTGCAGGCCGTTGGCACGCTGCTGCTCTACAACGTGGCGGATTTCGCGATTTTCAACCTGACGCAGTTGCTCAGCATTGATTTCGCCATTGGCAAACTGCACACGCGCCTGCTTGATGGCAGCGGGACGCAGAAAACTGCCGACGGTATCGGCGCGGAACGGGTTATGACGTGGCATCTTCTCTCCTGGCTGAGCGCATAGTTGCGTCAGGGTATAATTTCGCTGGGTTATTTCAGCCATCTGGACGGCTATATGTCCAGGAAGAATGCCACGCTGTTACCCTTTCGGCAACGGAAGAAAATTCAGCTTACATGAAACTATTTCATGTTCAGATGCACGTTCTTCAATTTCCCTCAATTGCCGCGCGCGCTTGCGCCATCTGGCTATCGGACAACGGCAGATAACCGGCTTCGCTCACCCGACGCTGACCTTGTGGCGATAACACCTGATGCAGAAAGGCATTGACCAGCGGCGGCAGCGGTTTGCCGGGCGCTTTGTTGACGTAGATATAGAGCGGGCGCGACCACGGATAGCGGCCGCTGCGTATCGATTCGGCATCCGGCATCACGCTGTCGCCGTTCGCCGTAACCACCGGCAGCATTTTCACGCCGCTGAGATGAAAGCCAAAACTGGCGTAACCAATGCTGTTGGGCGTGGCGGCAACGGCTTGCACCACCGCCGCGGAACCGGGGAATTCAGCGACGTCAGCACGAAAATCGCCTTTACATAGCGCCTGCTGCTTGAAGAAGCCCCATGTGCCCGACGCCGAGTTGCGGCCATAGCGCTGGATGCTGCGCGTGGCCCACTGACTGTCGCTCAAGCCGAGATCGCCCCAGCGCTGCGGCACTTGCTGCCCACCGCACAGGCGAGTGATGGAGAACAGCGCGTCGAGTTGTTGCGGCGCGATGCGCGGCAGCGGATTGTCCTGATTGACCACCACCACCAGCGCATCCATCGCCACCGGCACCGCCAGCGGCGGATAACCGTAGCGCGCGGTAAAGAGTTGACGTTCGTCGATCTGCATCGGGCGGCTCATCGCGCCCAGCTGGGCAGCACCCGCCGCCAGCGCGGTCGGCGCAGTAGAAGATCCCGCCGCCTGCACCTGAACGTTCACGCCCGGCGACTGGCGGCTGAAATCCTCGCCCCACAAGGTCATCAGATAACCCAGCGTATCCGATCCAACGCTGCTCAGATTGCCGGTTAGCATGGTTTGTTGGCCGTGTGCCAAAGCAGAGCAGAGCAGCAAGAAGGAGATCAACAGCGATTTCATTGGCGATTCCGCAATTCAGTAAGACGCCTATTCTGGAGCGGCGTGATTTATCGCGCAATACATTGCGTATAGGTTGTTAATGAGGCGGGAATTGGTCGCCATGAATGACGTAATGCTTGTCAGTTAAGACATGAAAACCCTAAATTACCGAGAGCACACATTGTAGCGGCGCAATTCATTGCGCGATAAATCGCGCCGCTACGGAATGTGCGATGATTTGATACGGCGCTTAACTGATCGGCATTACGCCATGAATGGCGACCCTACGGCTTTAATTAACACGCTCTTCAAGAGCGCTAGCCACAATCAAGCGCGGTGGCAGCAGGAAGCTGAAACAGGTTTCCTGATGCGGCACGCTGGTGATCTCCAGCCGTGCGTTGTGATGGCCCAGCGCGTGCTTCACGATCGCCAGCCCCAATCCGCTGCCGCCGGTGGCGCGCGAACGTGCTTTATCCACGCGGTAGAAACGCTCAGTGAGGCGTGGCAGATGCTGCTCGCTGATGCCCGGCCCGTCATCGCACACCTTAAACTGCGCGCCTTGTTTGGTGCGCAGCCAGCTGATGTCGATGCGTGTGCCATCCGGCGTGTGATTTACCGCGTTGTAAACCAGGTTGGAAATGGCGCTACGCAGCTGCTCATCATTGCCGAACACTTTCAGATGCGGATCGGTATGAAAATGGATGGTGTGACGTCCCTGACTCAGCGTTTCCGCTTCACGCTGCAACAGCATCAGCATGCCCGGCACATCCACCGTCTCTTTAAGATCGATGGCTGGCGCCGCTTCGATACGCGACAAGGTCAGCAGCTGCTTTACCAGGCTGTCCATGCGGCGCGTCTGCTCTTGCATGGTATGCAACGCCTTGCTGCGCGTGCGCTCGTTCATCACCGAGTCATCCATCATTTCCAGATAACCCTGCAACACCGTTAACGGCGTGCGCAGTTCATGACTGACGTTGGCAAAGAAGTTGCGTCGCGCGCCTTCCAGCTGGTGCATCTGGGTGACATCACGCGCCACCATCAGCCACTGACCTTCGCTGTAAGGCATCACGCGGAATTCCATATGATGCTGATTATTGAGGATCTGCGTCAGCGGCATATCGAATTTGCGCTGGCGGATATAGCGGGAAAATTCAGGATAACGCAGTAAATTGAGGATGTTCTGACCGTTATCTTCCGGCCAGCGCAAGCCAAGATGCTGCTGCGCCAAACCGTTGCACCAGAAAATGGTGCCCTCTTCGGTGGTCAGCACCACCGCATCCGGCAGCGATTCTGCCCCGCTGCGGAAACGTTTGATCAGATTGCCCAGCTCGCGGCGGCGACGCCGGTTGCGCAACTGCATCTGATACAGGCCGTAAAACAGCGGTTCCCAGCTGCCGCGTCCGGTGGGCGGCGTCATTGAACGATCGACCCACAGCCAGTGCGACAGACGCATCAGATTTCTGAAGTGCCAGAACATCACGCCGGTCACCGCAATCAGCAGCAGCCACGGCAGATATCCGAACAACAGACCCAACACCAGCGCAGGTAAACAGACCAGCGCCAGCTCGGTCAACAATCTCTTCCAGGAGAGTCGTTCCAGCACGGTAAAAACTCCGTTTACGTTTAGTAGCGGGCAGAGAAACGATACCCTGTTCCGCGCACGGTTTGAACCATGCGATCGTGGCCGGTCAATTCCAGCGCTTTACGTAAACGGCGAATATGCACATCGACGGTGCGATCTTCGACATACACATTGGTGCCCCAAACGTGGTTCAGCAGCTGCTCGCGGCTGTACACGCGTTCCGGGTGCGTCATAAAGAAGTGCAGCAGTTTGTACTCGGTCGGCCCCATCTCCAGCGGCGTGGTTTCCGACATCACGCGATGTGAGGAAGGATCCAGGCTCAGGCCCTGCATCTCAATCACCTCTTCCACCGCCATCGGTGAAATACGGCGCATCACCGCTTTGATGCGCGCCATCAGCTCTTTCGGTGAGAATGGCTTGGTGATGTAATCATCCGCGCCCACTTCCAGACCGCGCACGCGATCCTCCTCTTCACCGCGCGCCGTCAGCATCATCACCGGGATGTCGCGCGTCATGGCTTCACGCTTCAAATGCTTAATAAACTGAATCCCGCTGCCGCCGGGCAACATCCAGTCCAGCAGAATCAAATCAGGCCAGGGTTCGATCAGCTTACCAATCGCGCTGTCATAATCTTCCGCCTCAATAGGCTGGTAATCATTCTGTTCCAGCACGAAACATAACATTTCACGGATGGGAGCTTCGTCTTCCACAACCAAAATGCGCTTAGCCATTGTAACTCCTGCTAGTGTGACACCGTGTCACTGGGATTTGCGGCGCCATTATGCGTCAGTTTTGTGACACTTTTATGAAAACACCGCCCTAAGATAGATAGATAAAAAACAGAAATGTGACAATAAAAATCTGCTTTTTTTCTTTGTGATCTTAAGTGGTTATAATTCGCCTTCGCTAAACAGAGCACGGAGCAAACATGCGCATCATTCACACCGCTGACTGGCATCTCGGTCAGTTCTTTTACAGCAAAAGTCGCGCACGGGAACATCAGGCGTTTCTCGACTGGCTGCTGGATCAGATTGTGCAGCATCAGGTGGATGCGCTGATTATCGCAGGCGACCTGTTTGATACCGGTTCGCCGCCGAGCTACGCGCGTGAAATGTTTAACCGTTTTGTGGTGGCGCTGCAGCCAAGCGGCTGCCAATTGGTGGTGCTGGCGGGCAATCACGACTCGGTGGCGACGCTGAATGAATCGCGCGAGCTGCTGGCCTGCCTGAATACGCAGGTAATCACCAGCGCCACGCCGCAGGGCGAACAGCAGGTATTAACCCTGAAGCAGCGCGATGGCGCGCCGGGTGCGCTGCTGTGCGCCATTCCTTATCTGCGTCCGCGCGACATTCTGCGCAGCCAGGCCGGACAATCCGGCCGCGAGAAGCAGATCTCGCTGCTGGAGGCGATCGAACAGCATTATCAGCACTGTTTTGCTGCCGCGCAGGCGCAGCGCGATGCGCAGCAAAACACGCTGCCGATCATCGCCACCGGCCATCTCACCACCGTTGGCGTGACTAAAAGCGATTCGGTGCGCGACATCTATATCGGCACGCTGGATGCCTTCCCGGCGCAGGCGTTTCCGCCCGCCGATTACATCGCGCTCGGTCACATCCATCGCGCCCAGCGCATCGCCAACAGCGAGCACATTCGTTACAGCGGCTCGCCGATTCCGCTCAGTTTTGATGAGCTTGGCCGCGAGAAAAGCGTCTTCCTGCTGGAATTCAGCGCCACGCTCGAAACCGTTACGCCGCTGACCATTCCGCACTTCCAGCCGATGCAGATGCTGAAAGGCTCGATGGCGGAGATTGAACATCAGCTGGCGCAGTTCAGCGAAAGTGCCAGCGAGCAGCCAACCTGGCTGGATATTGAGATCACCACGCAGGAATACCTCAGCGATCTGCAACGCCGCATTGAAGCGCTCACCGAAAACCTGCCGGTCGAAGTGCTGCTGGTGCGCCGCAGTCGTGAACAGCGCCAGCGCAGCCTCGAACGGCTGGAGAACGAAACTCTAAGCGAATTAAAAGTGGAAGAAGTGTTTGCCCGCCGACTGGCGCAGGAAGATCAGCTGGATGCCGAGCAAGCCGAGCAGTTAACGCAGCTGTTCCGCACCCAGCTTGCCGCGCTGGAGAATCCATCCGCATGAAAATTTTGACGCTACGTTTTAAAAACCTCAATGCGCTGCGTGGGGAATGGTTTATCGATTTCCGTCGTGAGCCCTTTGCCAGCAACGGCTTGTTTGCCATTACCGGCGCCACCGGCGCGGGCAAAACCACCTTACTCGATGCTATTTGTCTGGCGCTCTATCACCAGACGCCGCGCCTCGGCACGCTGTCGCAAACCCAGAATGAGCTGATCACCCGCGATACCGCCGAGTGTCTGGCGGAAGTGGAGTTTGAGATCAAAGGCGAAGCCTGGCGCGCCTTCTGGAGCCAGAACCGCGCGCGTGGTCAGGCCGACGGCAAGCTACAAGCACCGCGCGTCGAGCTGGCGCGCGTCGCGGATAATCAGATCATCGCCGATAAAGTTAGCGACAAGCTGAAAGCGATTGAAACCCTCTCGGGACTCGATTTCGCCCGCTTTACCCGCTCGATGATGCTGTCACAAGGCCAGTTTGCCGCCTTTCTGAATGCCAAACCCGGCGAACGCGCCGAGCTGCTGGAAGAGCTGACCGGCACCGAGATCTACGGACAAATCTCGGTGCAGATCTACGAACGCTGGCGCACCGCGCGCAGCGAGCTGGATACGCTGCGCGCCCGCGCCGGTGGCATGTCGCTGCTCGATGAAGCGCGCCGCGCAGAGCTGACGCAGCAGCTGGCGGAACTTGGTGCGCAGGAGAAAATTCTCAGCGAACAGCTGACGCTGGCGCAGCATCAGCAGCAATGGCTGGTGCAGCAGCAACAGCTAACGCAGGAACAGCAGCAGGCCGAACAGACGCTGCTTGCCGCGCAACAAGCCTGGCAGCAGGCGGATGGCGATCGTCAGCGGCTGGCGCGCGCCGAACCGGCAGAAAAACTGCGCGAGAAGTTGCAGCAGCGCGAACAGTTGCAGGGCGATCTCGGTACGCTGGAACAGCAATCGCAGCAGCTGCAGGCGCAACTGCTGCAAGCCAAAACCGCGCTGCAACAGGGCGAAAACCAATATCAGGCCGCACAGCAGGCGCGCGAGCAGGCGTTACAGCAACAGCAGCAGCTTGAAACGCTGCTCACCGAGCAGGTTATCCCGCTCGATCAACAGATCACCACCACCTCGCAGCAACTGGATGAACAGCAGCGGCTGCATCTGCAGCAGCAACAGGCGCTGCAAAGCAGCCAAACCGCGCTGAGCCAGCAACAGCAGGTAAGTGAACGTTTACAACAACAGCTGGCGCAGCAGCAGGAATTCCGCACCCGCGAAGCCGCTGTCGCCCATTGGGGCGCTGAACTGACGCGCTGGCAGGCGGAAATTGCCCGGCTGGATGAGCGCGAGCAGACGCTGACGCAGCTCATCGCACAGCACCAACAGCAGCGCAGCCAGCTAGAGCAGCATCAACAGGCGCAGACTCAGCGTGAACAGGCGGCGCAACCGTTGCAGCAAGCCGAAGCGCAGGCCGCGCAGCAGCGTCTGCAAGCGGAGCAAGCACTGACTTCGCTTGAGGCGGAGATCGGCAGCGCGCAACTGCGCGAAGCCCTGACGCAGCATCAAACCCAACGCCCTGCGCGCCAACAGCTCAGCCTGCTCGCCGCGCAGTGGCGCGCGTTGCAGCCACAACGGTTGCAGCGTCAGCAGAAACTGGCGCTGCTTCAGCAGCAGCATCAGGACGCTGAACAGGCGTTGCAGGCGCTGCGCGAAGAGTACAAACGGGAACATCAGGCGCTGCTCGATGTGCGCAAAATCTGCGAGCTGGAGCGCACCATCGCCCAACTGGCCGACGAGCGCGCCAAATTGCAGCCAGATCAGCCCTGCCCGCTGTGCGGCTCGTGCCAGCATCCGGCGATCGCGCAATATCAGCAGCTTGAGCCCGGCGCCAATCAGCAGCGTCTGGCCGCGCTGGAAATGCGCGTGGCGCAGCTGAAAGAGTCCGGCACCGCCAAAGGCGAGCAGCAGAAACTGTCGCTGCAACAGCAGCAGGCGTTGCAGCAGGAAATCAGCGATTACGATCAGCAGCTGGCGGCGGTGAACACCCAATGGCAAGCGCTGAGCGGTGAGCTGGCACTTACCTGCACGCTGGAGCAGCAGGACGATTTTGCGCTGTGGCAACAGCAGCAGGATGCGCAGGAACAGTTGCAGCAACAGCAGCTGCAGACGCGGGAAAACGCCGCGCGTGCGCTGCAGCAGGCAAAGGACGCGCATCTGCAACAGCAGCAGCTGTGGCAGCAGCATCAGAATCAGCAGCAGCTGGCGCAGCAGCAGATTGCCAGCACGCAGCAGACGCTGGATGAAATCAACCAGCGCGAAGCCAGCGAGCGAAGCGCCATGCAGCAACTGGCGCAGCAGCTGCAACAACAGCTGGCGCAGCATCAGCTCGTCCTGCCAGATGTGGCTGAGCGGGAAAGCTGGCTACGCGCGTTACAACAGCGCTGGACCGCATGGCAGGAAAATGAGCGGTTACACGGCGAGTTGCAGCCGCAGCTGGCAAAAGCCGAAAGCGAGCGCAGCAGCCTGCAGCAGAATCTGGCGCGTGAACAGCAGCGGCTCGATGAGCTGCAGCAGACGCTCAGCGCTTTGCAGCAGCAACGCCAGCAGCAGCAACAACAGCGTCAGCAGCTGTTTGGCGATCGTCTGGTGGCGGAAGCCCGGCAGCAGCAGCACGCCGCGCTGCAACAGTGCGAACAGGCGCTGGCGCAGCAGCTCCAACAGTGGCAACAGGCGCAAAGCTCGCTACACAGCCTGAATGGGCAGTGCGAGCAGATCGCGGCGCAGCAGCACACCTTGCGTGAGCGCGCTGCTGCCGCAGAAAGCGCCTTCCTCGCTGCGCTGCAGCAAAGTGATTTTGCCGATGAAAGCGCGCTGCGTGCCGCCCTGCTGGAGGAGCGCGAGGTGCAGCAGCTGCGCCAGCAGTTGCAAACGCTCGATCAGCAGCGCCAGCAGCAACTCACCCTCAGCGAACAGCTCACGCAGCGCTGGACGGCGCATCAGCAGCAGCGGCCAGTGGATCTGAGCGACGAGATCGCCGCCACGATTCAGCAGCAGCTGGAACAGCTGCGCGTGACCTTGCGTGATAATGCCCGTCAACAGGGCGAAGCGCAGCAGCAGTTGCACAGCGATGCTCAACAGCGTTTGCAGCAGCAATCGTTGCTGACGCAAATCGCCACCGATGAAGTGGAGCTGGCGCAGTTGGGCCGTCTGAACGATCTGGTGGGTTCAGCCAAAGGCGATAAATTCCGCCGCTTTGCACAAGGCCTGACGCTCGATCATCTGGTGTGGCTGGCGAACCGTCAGCTCGATCGCCTACACGGCCGCTATCTTCTGCAGCGCCGCATCAGTGAGGAGCTGGAGCTGGAAGTGGTTGATACCTGGCAGGCCGACGCCACGCGCGACACGCGCACGCTGTCGGGCGGCGAGAGTTTCCTCGTCAGCCTGGCGCTGGCGTTAGCGCTGTCGGATTTGGTGAGTCACAAAACGCGCATCGAATCGCTGTTCCTTGACGAAGGCTTCGGCACGCTGGATGCCGAGACGCTGGATACCGCGCTGGATGCGCTCGACGCCCTGAACGCCAGCGGCAAAACCATCGGCGTGATCAGCCATGTGGAAGCGATGAAGGAGCGTATTCCGGTGCAGATCCGCGTCCGCAAGATGAATGGCCTGGGTTACAGCAAGCTGGAGCTGCCGGGCGATCTAGCTTAAAAACGCACAATTCGTAGCGGCGCAATTTATTGCGCTTGTTAAGGCGGTGCCCATCCGAAAAGAGCGCGATAAATCGCGCCGCTACGATTTACTGCGTTCTTTTATCGCGTACTCGCCAACTTATAACGCGGGCCGACCAGCAAACCGCCCTGCTCGTTCTGCGCGAGCAGACGGGCGCTGGTCACACCGGCGATGGTGTGTGCCTTATCCGACACATTGCTGGCAATCTGCTTGATTGCCGCTGACACCAACATGCCAATGATGCCGCCGTTATTGTTGTTGCCATCTTCCGCGTCACTGGCGGTGGCAATGCCTTGCCACAGCTCTTTACCGCTGCGCAAATCCACCAGACGCGCCGTCGCCGACACCTTGGTCACGCTCTGGATCACCTGATAGCTGCTGCCGTAATCGGTCACTGAAATGTACAGTGCGCTGTCCGCGTGGAAGATGTCATGCAGACGCTGCGGACTAACAGCCTGAATTTCATGGCCGTTGGTTAAACCGTTCTGCTGGAAGGTTTCATCCACCACCGCCACCGGGAACACATAATAGCCCGCTTCCGCCAGCGGACGCGTCACCAGCGAGGTGAAGCTGTTCGCCGCGTTCACATCCGGCGCGCGGTTATCCGCAGGTAACACCAGAATTGAGGCCGGCTTGCTGGCGCGGAAGGCGCTGTAGTCGTACGGTTTTTTGTGCGCGCAGCCGGTCAGCAACAGCACGGCCAGCACGCCTAAAGAAACAATCAGCTTCTTCACTGGGCAACTCCTTGTTTTTTCTTCATCAGAAAGTCCATGTATGGCGCCGATTCCGGGAACAGCTGCTTCTCGGTGGCAAACTGGCCGAAGGCTTTATCGGTATCACCGGTTTTGGCGTACAGCAGGCCGAGCTGCGCATGCAGGCCCGGCGCGACCGGTTTGTTGACCGATTTGGCTTTTTCAATATCCAGATTCAACACTTCGATCTGCTTCTGCGGATCGCTATCTTTTTTGTAGTAGCTGTAGATCTGCTGCTGGTAATCGCCCCAGTAATAGATCGGTTCCGGCCCTTTTGGCGCACAGCCTGCCAGCACACCCGCAGCGATCAGCGCCGCACTCAGTTGCAACAATTTCATGCTCAATATCCTTATTTCGCCGGACGCCATGCGCCGCTGTTAATACCATCCACTAAATGATCCACCGCTTCACGAATCGCCAGATCCATCACTTTACCGTTGAGGGTTGAGTCATAGCTGGCGGTGCCGCCGAAGCCGACGATCTCACGCGCTGACAGCTTGAATTCACCCGCGCCCTGCGCGCTGTACACCACTTCTGAGGTGGTGACATCCACCACATTCAGGTTCACTTTGGCATAGGCGATCTGGTTCTTACCGCGCCCCAAAATGCCCCACAGCTGCTGATCGCCCACTTCTTTGCGACCAAATTCGGTGATATCGCCGGTGATGATGTAAGTCGCACCTTTGATGTTCTGCTCGCTCTTCTTAAAGCCCGCTTCCTGCTGCAACTCTTTCAGGTTGCTGCGATCCAGCACGTTGAAGCGATTGGTCTGCTGCAGGTGCGTGACCAGAATGGTTTTCGACTGATTGCCAAGACGATCCACGCCATCGGAGAAGATGCCGTTCATGTACGAGGAGCGGTTATCAAACTGGCCAACCGCAATCGGGCTGCGCACGCCCTGATACGCGGGCTGGCTGGCCGCACGCACCTGTGGCGCTTCAATGGCGCGTGACGATTCGGTCGCGCAGCCGCTGAGCAGCGTGGCGCTTAACAAGGAGAGTGCCGCAAGGGCATATTTTTTCTGCATTTCTAATCCATGAATCAAAAGGGGATAAAGCCGCGAGGCTGCGGCAAATTCTGGTTCTGCCGACAGTCAGAGTAATGCCATAGCATTGGTTGAGTCGGTCTGTAGACTGTCGGCAGTGAGGGAGAGGAACTTTAGTGAAAATACAGGCATATTAATGAATTTAATTAATCGAATGGCGGGATTATTGGGCGGGTTAATGATTGTTGCGGCGCTCAGCGCTTGTCAGCATTCTCAGCCAAAGCAACAGGATAGCATCGCCAATCTGTGCCAGCCGCAGAGCGCGCCGGGGAGCGCATCCTGCAAATGGACTGATGAGATGCAGCATCAGCTCAACCAGCATTTCCGCGATGCGCGGCGTTATGCCGGTCAGCAATGTCTGGTGCGGCTTGAGTGGCAAAACAGCGGGCGCTACGCGGTGACGCAGACGCAAGGTGACGAAACGTTGTGCCTGCGCGCGTGGCAGTTGATTGGTCAAAGCAAAGATTTACCGCCGCCGCCGGACGTTAGCCAGCCAGCGTGGTTCGGTTTTGCCCCGGCGACGCCGATCCATCCTGACGCCACTGGCGCGGGCTGATGCCAAACCAGCGGCGGAAGGCGCGGGAGAAGGCGCTGACTTCGGAATAGCCGAGCAGCAGCGCCATCTCTGAGATCGGCAGCTGCTTCTGTTGCAGATAATGCGTCGCCATTTCACAGCGCACCTTGTCCACCAGCGCCGTGAAACTGATGCCCTCTTCGCGCAGCCGCCGTTGCAGCGACCAGCTCGACAGGCCCATTTTTTCGGCAATCTCTTCCAGCACCGGTTCGCCCTGCATCAGCGACAGATTGACCTGCGATCGCGCCTGTTCCACCACGCTTTGCAGGCTGGCACAACTGTTCAGGCGGCGGATGGCATCCTGCATCACCATCAGCAACATCGGATCTTGTTCCGGCATGCTGCGCAGCAGATCGCGTTTTGGGATCAGTAACGAGTTGAACGGTTGATCAAACCACACTGGCGCATCAAACACTTTGCAGTGCTCGTGCCACTGCTCCGGGCGCGGATGTTCGAAGTGCACTTCACGCGGTGCCCAGTTTTTGCCGGCAACGTGGCGGATCAAGTTGAGGAACATGCCGAGTGTCAGCTCCGCATCCTGACGTCTGGAGAGGATCGCGCCGTGGCGCACCTGATAATCGAGCCGCCAACACTCGCCTTTGTCCACCAGCCGCGTCAGCGTGTCGTGCTGATGCCACGGAAAGGCATTCACCACGTTGTGCAGCGCCTGCTCCAGCGTGGATGAACAGAGGCCGATATAGCCAATTAAGCCTAATGACTGCGGTTTGAACTGCTTGCCGTAATGCAAACCGAAGTTATCAAAACCGGAATGACGCGCCGCCTCTTCCATCACGCGGCAATAGTTTACCAAACCCAGGCTCAGCGTAGGGCTCGCCAGCAGTTCGGAATTGATGCCGCTGATGCCAAAAATACGATCGACATCGCCGCCTTTGTCAGTGATAAACCCGCTCAGTCCGGTGGCGGCCGCCGCCAAAACGCCGCGGTTGCTGGCGCTGACGGATAAGACGCTAAAGGCTTCAGTGGGTGTCATGAGTGATTGCATCGGAACCTCTGCGTGTGGCGCGAGTGAAACAGGTTGAGGATTCCAGCAATATTCGTACCAGGCGGGTAATGTGCGGATTTAAGGTCGCCATGAATGGCGTAAAGCCGATCAGTTAAGCGCCGTATCAAATAAGCGCAGCTTCCGTAGCGGCGCGATTTATCGCGCAATGAATTGCGCCGCTACAATGTGTGCTCTCGGTAATTAGAGGTTTTCATGTCTTAACTGACAAGTATTACGCCATTCATGGCGACCTTTGCTGCGCCGCGACAGCGCAAAGCTGCTCACTGCTGGTGCATCAAACGCCGACCGGCAGCTGATTGGTTTCCAGATAACGTCGGCAGAGGCGCACCGAGTGATCGGCCCAGCGCGGCCCGAGACTCAGCGCCATTTCCGTTTCCGCGTGCGATCCCATCCACGCGGTCATCTGAATGCGGCGCTGGATCAGCAGCGTCGGCACCAGCGCCATCTCTTCATCGCTGATGTGCGCCACTTTTTCGTAACCGAGGATCCAGTTATCCACCCATTCGGCAGCGCGTGGATGATGCTCGACGAAACTGATCGCCGCCGCCAGATCGTGCAGATACCAGCCGAGTCCGCAGTCATCAAAATCGATCACCCGCGTTTCGCCTTTATGCAGCAGCAGATTGGTCAGACGCAGATCGGCGTGGATCAAACCATAACGATCCGCCCCTTTGCCAAAGCTCTGCAGCTCCTGCCCGACGCGCGCCACCGCTTCGGCGACGATGCCGTGATCGCCCGGATTAAGGTTCGGCGCATCCTGCCAGCGTCCCCAATGGCTATGATCGCTGACCATGGTGTGATGATCCCAGATGATGCGCTGGAAACCGGCCGGTTTCTGCCAGCTGCGGCTGTGCTGATGCAAACGCGCGGTGATGTGACCAAGCTGCTGAAACGCTTTAGGATCGACATCGGTGGTGGGCATATCACCCTCGATCCAGTGGAACAACACGGCGTAGCGCTCTGCGCCGTTTGCCATCGGCAGCGTCAGCACGGTTGCGCCATCGCTGGCCGGGATCGCCTGCGGCACCATAATGCCGATGTCACGCAGCGCATCCAGCCACAGCAGCTCGCTCTGAATATCCGCTTTGCTGTGATAGTTAGGACGATGCAGACGCAGCGCGTAGCGTTTGCCCGCCGCCTGCAACAGGAAGGTGGCATTTTCCGACCGGCACAGCAGCTTCAGTTCGCCGCGCAGTGCCGCGGGATAACTGGCCAGCGCCTGATGCGCCAGCAGGGTGATTTCAGCATCGGTTAAGGTATCGGATTGTTCGGCACTCATTCATCAATCTCCAGCATCAAGCAAGTGGTATCAGCATGGGATGACGTCGTCCTGACTGCTTGACCGCAGACAACCCAAAGTTGACCGCAGCGTGCATCTGGCACTTTTCTTGCCTCTGAGTTGACCGTGGAGGACAAAACTCACTGCGCCCGCGTCAAGTTTTCCCGCGCCAGGCAGCGGCATTATCACTTCACTGTAGCGCAAAGATAAAAAAGCGCGGTGAAGCTGCCGCACCAACAATGACGACGGGGAGAAGACGATGACGAATAAGCTCAAACCCACGCTGGGCACCCTGCATTTGTGGGGCATTGCGGTTGGACTGGTGATTTCCGGGGAATATTTTGGCTGGAGTTACGGCTGGGGCGTGGCGGGCACGCTGGGATTTTTGATCACCACCGCGATGATCGCCACCATGTATACCTGCTTCATTTTCAGCTTTACCGAACTGACCACCGCGATTCCGCATGCGGGTGGCCCGTTTGCCTATAGCCGCCGCGCGTTCGGCGAAACCGGCGGCTTGATCGCGGGCCTCGCCACGCTGATTGAGTTCGTGTTCGCACCGCCGGCGATTGCCATGGCGATTGGCGCTTACCTCAACGTGCAATATCCCGATCTCAATCCGAAAACCGCCGCGGTCGGCGCCTATATCGTCTTCATGACGCTGAACATTCTCGGCGTCAAGCTGGCGGCGATGTTCGAATTGGTAGTCACGGTGCTGGCGGTTCTGGAGCTGCTGGTGTTTATGGGCGTGGTTTCGCCGGGCTTCAGCATCGCCAACTTTGCCGCTAACGGCTGGGCGGGCAGCGATCACTTCGGCATGCCAGCGATGTCTGGCATCTTCGCCGCGATTCCGTTCGCTATCTGGTTCTTCCTGGCAATTGAAGGCGCGGCGATGGCGGCCGAAGAGGCCAAAGATCCGAAGCGCACCATTCCTAAAGCCTATATCACCGGCATTTTGACGCTGGTGGTGCTGGCGATTGGCGTGATGCTGCTGGCCGGTGGCGCTGGCGACTGGCGCAAGCTGTCGGACATCAACGATCCGCTGCCGCAGGCGATGAAGATGATTGTGGGTGAAAACTCCAACTGGATGCACATGCTGGTGTGGATTGGTTTGTTTGGCCTGATTGCCAGCTTCCACGGCATTATTCTCGGCTATTCGCGCCAGTTCTTCGCCCTCGCCCGCGCCGGTTATCTGCCGCAAAGTCTGGCGAAGCTGTCGCGCTTCCAGACGCCGCACCGCGCGATTATCGCCGGCGGTTTGATTGGGATCGCCGCCATCTACAGCGATGGTTTCATTAATCTGCAAGGCATGACGCTGACCGCCGCGATGATCACCATGGCAGTGTTCGGCGCGATTGTGATGTATCTGATGAGTATGCTGAGCCTGTTTAAACTGCGTCGCACTGCGCCGGAGATGGAACGCAGCTTCCGTGCGCCTGGCTATCCGATTGTGCCGGGCATTGCGCTGGTGCTGTCGCTGGTGTGTCTGGTGGCGATGCTGTGGTTTAACCCGGTGATTGGCGGCTTGTTTGTGGCGATTATGGCGGTGGGATATGTCTACTTCCTGGCGACTAAAGCCCAGCGCGATAACGCGCCGCAGGATTCGATGTTAGTGGGTGAGTGAGTGGGTTAGTGCTGGCTGTCCCCCATCCCAGCCTTCCCCCGTAAACGGGGGAAGGAGACGCTGCCACATGCAGCTTCCAAACTCACATATAGCAGCATCTTCCTCCCCCATTTATGGGGGAGGACCGAGGAGGGGGACAGCGAGCACATACAGAGGTGCGGGACAGCGAGCACAAACCGAGGAGGGGGACAACGAGCACAAACCGAGGTGCGTGACAGAAACTACCCTTTCAACGGCCACAACCACGCGGCACCGCGCACACCGCTTGAATCTCCGTGAACCGCCTTCAGCACCGGCGTTTCACACTCGCGGCCAAACACCCACTGCTTCATCAGCGCCGGCACGGTTTGATACAGGCGATCGTTATTACTCATGCCGCCGCCCAGCACAATCACATCGGGATCCAGCAGATTCACCACCTGCGCCAGCGATTTCGCCAGACGCATTTCGTAGCGATTCATTGCCAGTTCCGCCACCGGATCCTGCTGCTCAATCAGCTTGATGATCTCCGCGCCTTTCAGCGCTTTACCGCTCAGACGCTGATAATCAATCGCAAAGCCGGTGCCCGACACAAAGGTCTCAATGCAGCCCTGCAAGCCGCAATAACAGGGCACTTCCGCGCGATGGCGCAGTTCATCTTCATCCATCCACGGCAGCGGATTGTGGCCCCACTCACCGGCATTGCCGTTACCGCCAATGCGCGACTCACCGCCAATCGCTACACCCGCGCCCGATCCGGTGCCGATAATCACCGCAAACACCAGCGGCTGACCCGCGCCGGCTCCATCCACCGCTTCGGAAACCGCCAGACAATTCGCGTCGTTGGCGATGCGCACGTCACGATTCAGCGCCTGGGCTAAATCTTTATCCAGCGGCTGACCGTTCAGCCAGGTGGAATTCGCATTCTTCACCCGCTGCGTGTAAGGCGAAATCGTGCCGGGAATGCCGATGCCAACCGTGCCCTGCTGGCCGGTTTTCTCCTCCGCCAGCAGCACTAAATCGACAATCGCCTGAACCGTGGCAGCGTAGTCGTCACGCGGCGTGTTAACGCGATGACGGAACAGCTCCTGACCCTGATCAGACAGTGCAATCACTTCAATTTTGGTCCCGCCTAAATCAATCCCGATACGCACGATTTATTCCTCATTATTCGTTCTGGTGACAAATACAGTAGAAGGCTGAATCGGGAAAGGCAATGAAACCAATCCGATGTTTCGCTATCATGCGCGCTGACTTTGAGACTTGTGCGCCCGATCGCACCCACGGTAAGGAATCCCGATGTTGTGGTTTAAAAATATGATGGTTTATCGTCTGAATCGTGACATTCCGCTGTCCGCAGACGATCTGGAAAAGCAGCTCGACGCCTTCACCTTTTCGCCGTGCGGCAGCCAGGATATGGCAAAAACCGGCTGGGTTTCACCGATGGGCAACCGCAGCGAAGCGCTGACGCATGAAATCAACGGTCAGATGGTGATTTGCGCGCGCACCGAGCAAAAGATTCTGCCGTCGCCGGTGGTGAAGCAGGCGCTGGAAGCCAAAATCGACAAGCTCGAAGCGGAACAGAGCCGCAAGCTGAAGAAGACCGAGAAAGACTCGCTGAAGGATGAAGTGCTGCACAGCCTGCTGCCACGCGCGTTTAGCCGTTTCAGCCAGACTTATATGTGGATCGACACCGTTAATAACCTGATCATCGTCGATTGCGCCAGCGCCAAGAAAGCCGAAGACACGCTGGCGCTGCTGCGCAAAAGCCTCGGTTCGCTGCCGGTGGTTCCGTTAACGCTGGAGAATCCGATCGAGCTGACGCTGACCGAATGGGTGCGTTCGGGTGAACTGCCCGCCGGTTTTGCCTTGATGGATGAAGCCGAACTGAAAGCGATGCTGGAAGATGGCGGCGTGATTCGCTGCAAGAAGCAGGATCTGATTTCCGACGAGATCGCCACGCACATTGAAGCCGGTAAAGTGGTCACCAAACTGGCGCTCGACTGGCAGGAACGCATTCAGTTCGTCATCGCTGATGATGCTTCAGTGAAGCGTTTGAAGTTCAGCGACACGCTGCGTGAGCAGAATGATGATATCGACCGCGATGATTTCGCCCAGCGTTTCGATGCCGATTTCATTCTGATGACCAGCGAACTGGCCGCGCTGATCGGCAATCTGGTCGAAGCGTTAGGCGGCGAAGCGAAGCGTTAATCCTCTCGATCCTGGTCGCCATTAATGGCGACCCTACGACAAACCTGCGCGGATTTTCGTAGGGTGCGCATTCATGCGCACCTATTGCTCAGCAATAAAAAAACCTGCGCTTCAAACAGAAGTCGCAGGTTTAAGATGTTCTAAAGCTTAAGTTTAGAGGTAGCGGCACAGATAAGAAGAAGGCTCTGCCACCTGCAGATGGAATTCGCTTTGGCCTGGCACGTTGAAGCTGGTGCCGGCTTCGTACCATTTCCACTCGGTTTCGCCCGGCAGCAGCACTTTCAGCGCGCCGCTCACCACCGTCATCTCTTCCGGTTGATTGGTGCCGAAGGTGTATTCACCTTCCGCCATCACGCCAACGCTGGCACGGCCAATGGTCACGCTGTCGAAACCAATGGATTTCACTTTTCCGTCGAAATACTCACTTGTATTGAGCATATTACTTCCTCACAGCACATTATCGTGACTGGCAGATTACTAAGGAACTCGCTGATCTGTCACGCGAATTAGCGCCACAGATCGTAACTTGTGATCTCTCTGCGTTAGACGATCAATTCTGCCGCCAGCTTGGCCACCAGCACGTTCGACAGCAGTACCGGAATGCCCAGCATTTTCTGCAGGAAATCGCGGTGCTTCTGGTGATAGCCGATGCAATCCAGCACCACCACATCCGCGCCCTGCTCCTGCAGCGACAATCCCGCTTCCACCAAATCGGCCTGCTCCGCCAGATAAGGACTGGCAACGGCAAAGCACGGCGGAGTGGTCAGATTGCGCCACTTGTTGGCCTGCTCGGCAATCTGCTCTTCCACCGGCACCACAATGCCGACTTTATGATCTTGCACAATCGCGCGTACCAGCGGCGGAATGATGCGATCGGGCTCCAGCAGCAAGGCGGATTGGGTTTTCAGCGCGCCAAACTCACCGGTGCACAGCAGCAAAATGGTGTCATAGCCCTGCTGCTCCAGCGCGTTGATCTTACGTTGCAGTCCCTGCTCCACTTTTGTTACTGACAGGCGCACCTGCTCGCCGCTGGTCATGCGCGACACCAGCACCTTGTCGCCTGGCGCGGGCGCATACTGCTGCTCAACTTCGGCCAGCGTCAGGCCGTCGAGTAAACCGGCATGCGCCACCTGATCGGCGGGCAGATGTTCCAGCAGCAGCGGTAGAATGTCGCTGCGCGGTGATTGACCAATCGTCAGTGTGACCAGGGAGATGTTCATCATCAGGCTTTCCGGGTACGCAGATGGCTGAGACTACCATACAAAGAGAGCAGCAGAGCGTACTCTTGCGGGTCGTAGAAGTGACAGGTTTCACGCCCGAACTCTTTCGCCACTTCCACCGCAAACTTCACCGCTAAGGCGATATCCACCTCGTGGCTCGCGCCGGTACCGCAGCCCGGCACCACCGATTCGGCGCAGATCGCCACGCCGACTACCGGCACATCCGTCGCGGTGGAAGGCTGCAAAATGCTGTTGAGGTGATAAACCCCGTTGCCATATGGCGTGATGTCCTGCGTGGTGATCGGGAAGGTGACCGCCGGTTTGCCGCTGGTCATCTCCATGATGCGTAACAGATCTTCTGACACGCGCAGGATGTAACCCTCTTTCACCGTCGGCGACAGCGCGTAGCCTTTGTGATTGAGGATGCGGTTACCTTTGGTGGTATCGATCGACAAAATCGCATCAACGCCAGCAATCACTTCGTTGTCATTCATGGTGATGTCGTCGCACGGCGAATCCATGAAATCGACCGGCTCGTGCGGACGGGTTGGCGCATCCGGGCAGATGTGGGTGGTGATGATCACATCACCGGCCAGCACGTCGCCTTTAGTCTGCATCTGCGCCAGCTTCAGCGCGCTGCTCACCGCCGCCACCGCGCCATCGGCGTCAGACACCATACCAATGCGCGTTGGACGCGCACCGATACCGCCGAGACGTCCAATAATGCCGAGCGTTGGCGCGTTGCCGCCGTTGCTTTTGCCCTGCGCGCCGGGGATGTCGATGCGAACGAAATCGGTCCGCCCTTTTGGCCCGCTGACGCGTTTGGTGCTGGCGGTAACGCCCGGATAGGCCGCGAACAGATCGACCACCTGTTGGCCATCAATGTAGGCGCTATCGAGTAACTCAAAGACCTGCAGTGTCTGCTGTAAACTCATAATGAATTCCCTGGATTATTTTTTAGTGCCGCTGGCAAAAAGTGAATGGAAGAAGCTGTAGAGCGCGTCGCCCGCGATAAATCCGGCGGCCATCACCTCCATCGGTGAACGTCCACGCTCGCCCCACACGCGCAGGATGATAATGCGCAGCGCGATGCCCACCATCACCGCCCAACCCGCAGCGGCGTTGTTAATCAATAAACCGGTCGCCAGCAGCACGCCAAGCTGACGCTTCGGTCCGCCGATCAACTGAATAATCGCGCCAGGAATCGCCCACATCAGCAGGTTTCCGGCGATCCCCGGCTCCGCACCGGCCTGAATGGTTTTGGCATAGACGCGCGCCACCGGCGGCAGCAGATTCTCGGCAAAGAAAATGGTGTGCGCGTACCACACCACGGGAATACAGATCACAAAGGCGATCATCGCGGCGATCAGCTGAATGCGGCGGCCCCACAGCTCTTGCTGCACATCGGCACCGTTGCCGCGCAGGATAAAGCCGGCTTTCAGGTCATAACCCATATCGGCAAACGCCGGACCGGTGGCGGCGGTAAAGCCGCACAGCAGGCACAACGCCAGCGGCGGGAAGCCGAGCAGAATACCAAGAATCAAGGTGATCAGCGCCACCGCAAAGGCCGGGAACCAGCCAGAATGCATGGCAGCGATACCGACTATCAGTTCATGTACGAAGGCAGCAAAGGCGGCGTAAAGGATAAACAGCACCAGCATCGGCAGGCCCATCTGGCTCCACAAACCGCCCGCCAGCGCCAGCAGCGTGGAGATGACGATGTAGCCCACGGTGCCGAAACCCAGCGAACGTTTGACTTCGCTGTCGCTGCGGCTGACGTTGACCTGATCATTGCGGCGGCTGCGAATCACCTGTACCACCTGAATTAACGCCACCAAACCGGCACCGACCATCACGCCGTGCGGAATATAGAGTGCGTTGATATCAATGCCAGCAACCGGTTGCGCGTAGGCACGCAGCAAGAAACCGATGCCGAGCATGCTGAGCGCCCAGATATTGCCGATAAACGCGGTACCAAATGCCGACATCGGGATCTTCAGCATCGAACCGACGATGCCGCCGACAATCCCCACCACCAGCAGCCATGCCTGACGACCGCCTTTATCACCGGCTTTGATCGCTTCGGCTGCCGCTACGCCCGGCGGCCACGCATTGCTGGCCGGGAAGACGCGCGTATCAAACAGACGATAGAGTAAATAAGCATCCAGCAGCATCGCCGCGCTGACGCCAACAAACAGCGGCAGCACCAATTGCGGTTCGCCCAGCGCCCACGGCACCGCGATCGGCATCAACAGGCTGTTGGCCGCACCGAAGGTGGCAGAGGAGATGGCAGTTTGCGCGAGGTTTTGTACTTCAATGGAGCGATAACGACGAAACCATTGCAATGGAATACGCGCCAGCAGCATGGCAAACAGCGCGCCGATAATAGAGGTATTGGGTGTTACCCCAATGGTGGTAATAAGTTGAACCCCAATGATAGCGCCTGCAACGGACAGCACAACCAGCATTAAGGCAACGCCAACGCTTTTTATTGGATTATTTTGACGCATAAGATCCCCGTATTTTCACCCTGTAGAAAACGCGTTAATTCGAAGCGCCCGACACGCGGGACATCAACGTTTTTATATTAATCGTTCCCTGATTATTGAAATAAGCAGGTCCGAAGACCTGCTATTTCCCTGGTGTGGCGCGAATAAACGCCTTCAAAACTAAAATAGGGTTTCCTGTTTTGGACAGGATTATGCGCCGTACTTTTCGGCCATCAGTGCAGCCGTTGCGCGTAGTTCGCTGAGCAGCATCTCTGGATATCCAGGCGCCGCTTCTTGCGATAAAAACGAGAGACAGAGCGCGGCACTTTCACCGCGATGTTTATTGGTTACCGCGACCGCCAGCGAACTGATGCCCGGCAGCGTCTCATTGCGCGCCAGAGCCCAGCCTTGCTGGCGAATTACCGCTAACTCTTTGCATAACGCATCGACGCTCAGCGGCGAATTCATCGAAGCCGCCTGCCAGTTGCTGGCAAAACGATCGCGAACCTCGTCATCACTGAGCTGCGCCAGCAGCACGCGTCCGGTCGAAGTGCCAGTCAATGAAACACGCGTGCCCGGCGGCGTCACCAGTTGGGTGAAGAAGCGGCCATGATACATACGCATCACCAGCACATCGTCGCCATCCAGCACCGAGATATAGCCCATGCAACCGCTGCTGGCTGCCAGACGCGCCATCGGTGCCGACGCGCTATCCACCAGCGGCGTCGACAGATAGTGCCCCGCTACCGACAGCAGCACGCGACCAATCTGGAAGCAGCGGCTCTCGGCGTCACGCTCAAGTAAGCCTTCACTTTCCATGGTCGCCAGCAGGCGCGATACCGTACTTTTCGGCAAGCCCAACGCATCCACCACCTCGGTAAAGGTCAAGCCGGGATGGCCCTGCGTCACGCCAAAGCGCTGAAATAGCTTCAGTACGGCGGATGCATTTTCGAGTGTGGTCATGGTGTCGGTTTCACTATATGGAACTGAGTTCCTCTATCAAGATCTCGAAAGTAAAACGGCCTGCTTTATGCGTCAAGCGCAAATTTTGATCCGGACAGATCTGAGGAGATTTAAGGCAGCATAAAATCAGGTTTAAATAGGGAATCAGATGACGTTATCAGGCGAGCTAAATATTCAGCAGGAAGGCGTGTAGTTTTATTGGCAGATAAACGATATTTCGCAGGAATTAAAAAAAGCATTTAGCGACGGGAAGTAACAATTGAGTGCTGGCATCCTTGCCAGCCGACATTAATCTTTTTCGAAACCGTCAGTCTTTATCGGCATCTTCGTAGCGCTCTTTGGCATCTTGCGCTTCGGCTTCGGTTTTATGTTCGCTAATTAACGTATCGGGTTTGGGATGGTCGGCACGTAATTCATACCAGGTGACGGTTTGATCCGCCGAACCTTTTTCAACGGCGACAATACGGGCGACTCGCGGATAGGGTGGTTTAGTTGGCATCGTTTTCCCTCTTCTCTCAGTTGTCCACAGACAGCGGTGATCCTCTGCCTAACGCTAAGTATAGACAACAGAGGATCGCTGCGAAAAAACAGAGAGAAATCTGAGGGTTTAGCTGGCGCGCGCCAGAGAGAGCGATTGCAGAATTTGCTCTACTACGCGATCGGGCGATTGCATCGCGTTGACTTCATGATGCGCGGTTTGACGATACAGATGAGCACGCTCACGCAGGATATCGCCCATCTCTTCGGCAATCGGGCGGCCGGTTAACGTGGGACGCTGCGCCGCTTCCGGCTGATGTTCCAGACGATCCGCCAGCACTTCTGAGGGCGCATTCAGCCAAATCACCTGACCGTGTTCGCGCATAAAGCGACAATTCACGTCAGCCAGCACCATGCCGCCGCCGGTGGCGATGACCGTATTCGGTGCGGTGACTGCGCGCAGCGATTCCGTTTCGCGGGCGCGGAAACTATCCCACCCTTCAGACGCCACAATCTCCGCCACGCTGCGTTGCGTAGTGAGTTGCAGATAGTGATCGGTATCGTTAAAGGCATAGCCCAGCGCTTGCGACAGCGCCTGGCCAACAGTGGTTTTACCGCAACCGCGTGCGCCGATCAGATAGATGGGTAATGACATCCGGGCTCATCCTCCGCCGTAATGTGCCGCACGGGCAACGTCATCAGGTCAATAATGCGTCGCATAATACCTGGATTTTATTTTATCAGCCACCCGCGAGGCACGATTTACGCGTATTTCAGTCACATCTTAAGCTAGTCGTTTGATTAAGCAGCGAAAAACAATGCATGAATCGTGCATCAGGCCAAATGTAACAGCGGCCAACATTTCCTTACCAGGCCGCTGATTTACTTTCTTTGGTCGCGCCCTCATATATGAGGCATACCTTAACGGAGGGTTCCCCATGCAAAGCGAAGAACAACAACTTATTGAAAACCTGTTCAGCCGACTGAAACAGGCTGAGACGCAAAGCGGTCCGCGTGATGCGGGCGCAGAGCAGTTAATCAAACAGCATTTACAGAATCAGCCCGGCGCGCCTTACTACATGTCGCAGGCGATCCTGATTCAGGAAGCGGCGCTGAAAAAGCTCAATGCGCAGGTTACGGATCTGGAAAATCGTCTGGCGCAGGCGCAGCAGCAACAGGCACCGCAGCAGAGCAGCGGCGGTTTTCTCTCCAGCCTGTTTGGTGGCGGATCGCGCCCGGCGGCGCAACAGCAGCCAGCGTGGGGGAATCCACCGCCGCAGCCACAACAGCAATATGCGCCACCACCACAGCAGCAATCTGCTGCGCCGGCAGCACGCGGCACCGGCTTCCTCGGCGGCGCGTTGCAGACGGCAGTTGGTGTGGCGGGTGGCGTGGTGATGGCGGATATGCTGACCAGCATGTTCCACCATTCACAGCCGGAAGAGATCGTTAACATCATCAACGAACCGGCGCTGCCGCAGGTGGATAACAGCCTCGACACCTTTAACGGCAACGACAGCAACAATGCGTTCCTGAATGATAACTCGGGCTGGGATAACAACCTGGCGGACAACAATGATTTCGGTGACTTTGGCAGTGGTGGCGACTTTGACGACGATGACAGCTTCGTCTGATTAGCGCTGACGTAACCACTTATCCAGTTCGTTGGCGAACAGTTGGCGGTCGCGTTGGCTTAAGGTCGACGGGCCGCCACTCTGAATCCCGCTGGCGCGCATCGTTTCCATAAAGTCACGCATGGTTAAGCGCTGACGAATGGTGTCTGTCGAGTAACGTTCTCCACGCGGATTCAACGCCGCAGCGCCCTTCTCCAGCACTTCTGCCGCCAGCGGAATATCGCCGGTGATCACCAGCTCGCCGGGCTGCACCCGTTTCACAATCTCGTTATCGGCCACATCGAATCCCGCAGCGACCTGCAAAGTTTTCAGCCACGGCGATGGCGGCACCCGCAGCGGTTGGTTGGCGACAAAAGTCACGGTAATTTTGGTGCGCTCGGCCGCGCGGTACAGCACTTCTTTGATGACATTGGGACAGGCATCGGCATCAACCCAAATCGACATGATGACTCCTTTTTCACAGACAATGGGGCTGATCTTGCCGTGCTGCGGCAGAATGGCAACTGTTTTTGCTGCCCGCCCGCCTTGTTATTAATCCTCGCTGACGTAAGCTTACCCCCACAGAAAATGAACCACTTAGAGGATAAAGCGATGCTGGAGAAGAAAATCGGGTTTGTCGGCTGCGGCAATATGGCGAAAGCCATCATTAGCGGACTGGTCAACAGCGGGCAGATCGCCCCCGCCAATATCTGGGTGTTCGACCGTAAGCCCGCCACTAATCAGGCGATGGCGCAGCAATATGGCGTCACTGCCGCAGACAGCGTGGAAAGTCTGGCGCGCGAAGTGGATATCCTGTTTGGCGCAGTGAAACCCAATGTGATTCTCAAAGTGTTGAAAGATCTTGCCGGCCAGCTGAAAAAAGATGTGCTGGTGGTCTCGATTGCCGCAGGCGTGACGCTTGATTCTCTGGCGTCGGTGCTCGGCCACGATCGCAAAATCATCCGCGTGATGCCCAACACGCCATCGCTGGTCAACGAAGGCATGACCTCGGTGACGCCAAACGTGCTGGTGGAAGCGCATGAAGTGGATGAAGTGGTGGGGATTTTCGAAAGCTTCGGCAAAGCGGCGGTGGTGAATGAATACCTGATTCACGCGGTGGTTGGCGTGAGCGGATCAGCGCCAGCGTATGTGTTTATGTTTATCGAAGCGATGGCCGATGCGGCGGTGCTCGGCGGCATGCCGCGTGCGCAGGCGTATCAGTTTGCGGCGCAGGCGGTCAAAGGTTCGGCGCAGATGGTGCTGGAAACCGGCAAGCATCCGGGCGAGCTGAAAGATATGGTGTGCTCGCCAGGCGGCACCACCATTGAAGCGGTGAAAGTGCTGGAAGAGAAAGGCTTCCGCGCCGCGGTGATTAACGCGATGCAGCAGTGTATGGCGAAGTCAGAGGCGTTGAGTAAGCAGTAATCGGTGCGCTTTGCCCCTCACCCTAACCCTCTCCCGCAAGCGGGAGAGGGAACTGATCGAGCATGTGGCAACCTTCCGCAAGCGGGAGAGGGAACTGAGGGCATGTGGCTGCGTCTCCCTCTCCCTGTGGGAGAGGGCCGGGGTGAGGGCATCAGGCCGCAGAGTACGCCTCATACAACGCAATCCCTTGCGCCAGCGTCATGGGCTGCTGCATCTCCTGCATCAGCGCGGCCGTCAACTTATACAGCCCGGCAGAACACACCGCCGCAATCATCCCTTCCTGACAATAGAAAGCGATAAACTGCTTATTCTGCAGCGATCCCAGCAACCGGTAATCATCCCACTCTTCCGCATGCCCCAGGTACTCATAGCGGGTACCGTAATGCGCGGTCCAGAAGAACGGCACGCGGTCATACAGGATCTGTTTCCCTAACATATTCAGCGCCGCGATGCGCCCTTGCTGGTGCGCCACGCGATAGTGCTCAATGCGTTGCGGGCCCTGCACCGACGGATAACTGGCGATATCACCGGCCACCCAGATGTTATCGGCCACGCGCAGCTGGCTGTCGGTCAGCAAACTGCCATCCTCTTCCAGCGGCAGGTCGTGGATGAACTTGGTCGCCGGCACCACGCCTGTGCCAAACAGCACTAAGCTGGCATCGACTTTTTTGCCACTCTTCAGACGCACGGCGCTGACGTTGCCCTCGCCTTCCAGCGCCACTGGATCGCCTTCCACAAACGTCACGCCGTTGCTGCGATGCAGATCGTAGAAGTGGCGGCCAATCTCTTCGCCAAACTGTTTAGCGAATGGCAGCGGATGACGCGCAATCACCGTGACATCGATATCACGATTACGCAGCGATCCCGCCATCTCCATGCCAATAAAGCTGTTGCCGATAATCACCAGTTGCTCGGTTTTATCGACCTCTTTGAGTAGTTCATCAGCCTGATTAAGCGATCGCAGCAGATGCACGCCGTTGAGATCTTTACCCGGTATATTGAGCGGTTGCGGTACGCCGCCGCTGGCAATCAGCAGTTGGTCAAACTTCACTTGCTGACCGCCTTTGAGGATCAGCGTTTGCTCAAGTGCTTTAAGCTGCTCGACATCGCCCTGAATCCGCTCTACCGTGCCCAGCACATCCTGCTTTAGCAGCTTCGGTACATCCTCAATCGCCATTTTGCCTGACGGCACGAATTTGCTCAGTGCGGTGCGATCGTAAGGCGCGGCCGATTCCCGCTCGATCAACAAAATATGCCCGCTAAAACCTTCATCGCGTAGCGTCCAGATCGCCGCGCTGCCCGCCGCGCCCGAGCCGAGAATCACGCAGACCGGTGACTCGCCTTGTGCCGAGGGCGCACTGGCGGGCGACATCGCTTGCGGGCTGACCAGCACTTTGCCTTGTTCGATGCGCACCGGATAACGCTTGAGATTCGCCAGCGCCAGCGGCTCGCACATCTGTCCATCCTGCAGCTGAAACACCGCTTTGTGCCACGGACAGATCAGCTTGTCGCCACACACCGCACCCTGCTCTAACGGCGCACCGGCGTGCGGACATTTGGCCTGAAACGCCTGCACACGTTCATCGTCACGAATCAGCACCACATCGGTGTCGCCGACGGTAAATTTGGTGGGTTTGCGCTGCGCCAGCGACTTGAGTTCCACGACTGTTTGATAGCTCACGTTAGGCCTCCTTTCTTCTGGTTTTTGATGTGAACAGCAAATCCCTACAAAGAGTAAGCCTGGCAAAGCGTGGTGATTTGTCCGCAACAACAAAGCGCAGCGGCAGGTAAGTGTTTGTTTACTATCTAAAGATAATCTGCATTATCCCGCCACACCGCAGCACCTTGCTTCACACAGCCGCGTAACGCCACGCTGCCATCCGCCTGAGCAGCAAGCAGCAGCACATCGGCGGGTGCGCCGCAGGCCAAACCTTGTTGCTGCGGCAGATTGAGCTGCCGCGCCGGACGTACTGACGCCATCTCAATCGCCTGCGCCAGCGTCGCCAGCTGATGGCGCAGCAGGAAGTTCACGCCCTCCAGCAAACCACGCGCCGATCCCGCCAGCAGCTGCGGCGCATCGGCGATGCTCAGGCGTCCGCTGGCGCTGAGCTGCACGCGGCCGCCAATCGCGGTGTCGTAGATGCCCGGCGGCTGCCCGGCGAACGAGGTGACGTCACTGACCAGCAGCGCCTGCTCGCCTTTGGCACGCAGAAACACTTTCAGCACGTCCGCCGGCAGATGATCGCCATCGGCAATCAAGGTGGCCGTCAGCGCATCTTCCGCCAGCTGCTGCCAGATGTAATTGGGATGGCGTGGCAGTTGCAGATGCGCGCCGTTGCCGAGATGGGTGGAGAGCGTGGCACCCGCGTCAACCGCCGCATGAATTTGCGCTGGCGTGGCAGACGTGTGCCCAATGGCGACACGCACCTGCTGCGCCACACAATGTTTGATCAGCGCATCGCTGTGCGGCCATTCGGGTGACAGCGTTAGCAGGCGAATATGCTGCTGTGCGGCCTGCTGCCAGCTGTCGTACAGCGCGATATCCGGTGCCCTAATCGCCTCGCGCGGATGCGCACCGCGCGGCCCATCTTCAGGCGACAGAAAAGGTCCTTCCAGATGAAAACCGGGCACGGCGCGTGCCACGTCAGGATGATGCTGGCGTGCGCTGGCGAGTCGCTGCATCGCCTGCGTAATCTCCCCCGGCATGGCGGTGATCACCGTCGGCAGAAAGCTGGTGACACCCTGCTGCCACAGTGCGCGCGTGGCGTGCAGCACATCCTCTTCGCTGAAAGGAAAATGGTTGAAATCGACGCCCTGAAAGCCGTTGACCTGCAGATCGACCAAGCCCGGCGCGAGGATGACCTCATCTTCCAATTCGTTTAGCGCGCGCACATCCATGATGGTGCCGTGCTCAATCTCCAGCTCAATCGGTTGCAGCGTGCGGTAATCGCGGCCGCGCAAAATGAGGTTAGTCAAAGGTCACCTCCGGGCAGGCATCGCTGTCGGTATAGAGCGTGCAATCGGCATGCTGGCGCAGGCACGTCGCCGGACACGCGGTGGAGATCGCATCCTCAAGCGTTGCGCGCACCGCCGCGCGTTTGCTCACACCCGGCACCATGCAGAACAGCCGCGCGCCACTCATCAAGGCGGGAATCGTTAGCGTTACGGCATGCGTCGGTACCGCCTCGAAAGTGGCGAAACAGCCATCGTTGACCTGCTGCTGGCGGCAGGCATCATCCAGCTGCACCACCTTAACGGTGAAAGGATCGCTGAAGTCAGCCACCGGCGGATCGTTGAAGGCTAAATGGCCGTTCTCGCCAATGCCAAGGCACACCGCATCAATGGGCGCGGTGTTAAGTTTTGCCGCGTAATCCGCACAGATCGCGGCAGGATCGCCGCAAGATGGCATCAGATGGACTTCGCCAGGCTGCACCACATCAAACAGCTTCTGGCTTAAAAAGTGGCTGAAACGCTGCGGCGCATCCGCATCCAACCCGATGTACTCGTCCATATGAAAGGCGTGAATGCGCGACCAGTCGATATCTGTGGCCGCCACCAGCGCGGCGAGAAACTCGTTTTGCGAGGGCGCGGCGGCAAACACCATGCGCACCACATGCTGTTCACTCAGGCGTTGACGCAGAAACGCGGCCACATCCTGCGCCGCAGCCGCACCCAATGCCGCGCGGCTGGCGAAGCGTTTGATGCGTAAGCGATCTCGGGTTCCCTGTTGTAAGAGCGTCATGTTATCCCTCCTGAGAGACGTTGCTTTTGTGCGCCCAGCGCTGTTCGGCGGGCGCATCCTGATCCTGATTAAGTGCGTTCAGCAGTTGATCCACTTCCGGTCGCACCGGCGCGCGGCGTAACCAGCCCATCACCACAAACAGCACCAATGAAGACATCACCGGCGCAGCCACCACGGTGGCGGTGCTGACATCGGTAAAGACAAATTTCACGCAGAAGAAAGTGCCCACACCGATCGCCCAACTCACCAGCGCGGCGGCGCTGCCGCTGCGACGAAATGCCGGCAGCAAACCCAGCAGCATGGGAATGGAGATCGGGCCGACTAAGCCGCCAAACCAGATGATCAGCAGCGACAGCACGCCGCCGAAGTGGCTGGCGTTCATGGCAATCACCAGCGTGGTGATAATGAAGATAAAGGCGGTAAGTCGCGCCACCAGCAGCGAGCTTTTACCGCGCTGAAAGTGTTTCGGCAGCATGCCGGGCAGGATATCGCGCGTCACCACGGCGGTAATGGCGTTGGCGTCCGACGAGGTCATCGACAGCGTGTGGGTAAACATCGCCACCAGCACCAAACCCACTAAGCCATTTGGCAGCAGTTCCATCGCCATCATCGAATAAGAGCGCGACGGATCGCTGAGATTGGGAAACAGCAGCGGCGCCGCCCACATCGGCCAGAACAGAATCAGCGGCCAGATGAGATAGAGCGCGGCGGAGAGGCGCGCTGCTTTGCGCGCATCACGGCCAGCGGGCGCGGCAATAAAGCGCTGCGCCAGATTCCAGGTGCCGCCGTTGTAGCTCAGCGTATAGATGACGAAATAGGCGAGAATAAAGCCGATGCTGTACGGCTCCTGAATGATCTGCGTATGGGTTGGCGGCAGCCGCTGCCAGATGGTGAACAGCTCAGCAAATCCGCCGAGATGCACCGCCACCGCTACCACCATCACAATCGCGGCGACAAACTGCACCACGAACTGACCGAAGTCGTTGCAGGCATCCGCCCACAATCCGCCCATCACGGTGTAAAACAAACTCAGCGCGCCAGATACACAAATGCCAATCAGCGGATCGAGTCCGGTGAAGACGTTGATGATCACCGCAATCGCCGCCCACTTCGCGCCGACGTCAAAGGTTTTCAGCAGCACCCCGCTCCACGCCAGCACCATTTGCGTTGGCAGGTTGTAGCGCGTGGCAAGATATTCCATCGGCGATTCGATGTTCATATAGATACGCAAGCGCGCCCAGCGCGGCGCAAACAGGCGTGAACCTATCAACACCGCGATAGCGATGGGAAACGCCCACCAAAAATAGATGGTGATGCCCATGTTGTATGCCACCGCCGCATAGGCGACAAACACCGCCGCGCTGTAGCCCGACATGTGATGCGACACGCCCGACAGCCACCACGGCATTTTGCCGCCGGCCGCAAAGAAATCACGCGTGCTGCCCACCTTGCGCATCGCCCACAGGGTTATAGCCACAATCATCAGCGCATAAAGCGCCATCACAGCATAATCAAGCACATTCATAGCAGACTCCACAGGTAAAGGCTGCCCAACGAACGGTCTGGCTTCGCGGGGATTGAGCGGATGGAATAATTAGTCACCACTTAGGACTAAAGCATCCTGGCAGCGTTATCGGTGCGATTTTGTGATGAGGATCCTGATATGAGTTTTTCCTCTGACGTGATAAGTAAAATTGAATATGTCTGCGCCGCAGCTTACAGCAATAAAAAAAGGGTTCACGCTAAACATGAACCCTTATTACTTTTCACGCATGAGTGATTTAAAATGGCGACGATTTATCGCTAATTAAATCAGCTTTTCTTCAGGCACGAACTCATAAACGTTTTACGTGCATCGCCGGTGAGCTTTTTATCGCCCGCATCAGCATTACAGGTTTTCATCTTCATTTGTTGCGGCGTCATACTGCCCATTTTGCTGTCTTTTTTCAGACAGTCACTCATAAAGCTTTTACGCGCATCGCCTTTCAGATTTTGTGTACCGGCGCTCTGGTTACACAGGGTCATTTTTTCCTGCTGTGCAGTTTTCTCTGCCGCACTCGCTCCGCCTGCAATCAGCAAGCCTGCTGTCATTATTGCCAAAAGACACGATTTCATTACCGGATTCTCCGTAGCATTATTGCTCTCTAAGCATGGCACGGAATAAGCAAATACGAGAAATCGATAATGACAATTGCCTGCAAAAACAGGCGATAGTCGTTATACGCGGGGATGATGCAGCAACTTCTCTACGTAATTACGCAGCATCGTAGTATCGGGCGTTTCAGCAGCGGGGGCGATGGGCGGCATGGCTACTTTAATAGCGGCCTCAATATCGTGGAATTGTTCGGGATTCAGTTTGCGCAGCATCGCGGTTAACACGATTTCTAGCGCCTCAACCTGAACCACTAATTCTTTAGACTCTTCTTCTTTTTCAGCCAGCTTTAGAAGGAGTTCCGCAATCAGGTTTTTCATGCGACAAGCTCAATGAGAGAAGAAAAACAGACGTTAGCATTGAGCTGAATAAAACAACAAGGATTTTTAAGTGTTTTCAGAAAAAAACAGCCAAACGGCAGAATAAAAAAAACCGGCTAGATTTCAATATGTAATGGCGAAACGTTTCTCTGAACGCTTAATGGCGAATTGAAACGTTTCGCTTATTCTATTTATTAACGTTGGTGCTAATTAGCGGGGCCCCATAAAGCCGCGTCCCGGACCGCCGCCACCATGACCGCCGCCCCAACCGCCGCCACCCGGAGGTGGGAAAATACAACCGCTCAGCGCGGTAACCAATGCCACAACTGCGGCGATTTTAAACATACGGACCATAATTACCTCGGAATGGTGAAATCGGGCTGAGTGTATGAGGCCGCATCGGGCACGACAATACAGAATTCTCCGCAACCCGGCGCTATTCATCTCTGCTCACCACGCTTAACAATTTACTGGCACTAAAGCGGCAAAAACATCACACGGGCGGCCTAGATTGATGCCAACGCGCTGCGCAAAATCGTTTTTGATCGCTTTACAGCCGGTGCAATTTCACGCAATGTGAGCGCATTACAATAAATGAGATCTTATCATGAGCTTATCTGCTGTCTCCCTGAGTGAAATTCTGGCGCGCCGTGACTGGGAAAACCCGGTGATCACCAGCCTTAATCGGCTGGATGCGCATCCGCCGTTTGCCAGCTGGCGCGACGAAATCAGTGCGCGCGACGATCGCCCTTCGCCTTCGCGCCAGTCGTTGAACGGCCAATGGAACTTCAGCTACTTCACACAGCCGGAAGCGGTACCGCAAAGCTGGCTGCTGCAGGATTTGCCTGGCGCACATGCGCTGCCGGTGCCCGCAAACTGGCAGCTGCACGGCTTTGACGCGCCGATTTATACCAACGTGCAGTATCCGATTCCGGTGACGCCGCCTTTAGTACCGCAACAGAATCCCACTGGATGTTACTCGCTCACATTCAATGTTGATGCTGGCTGGCTGCAACAGGGCCAGACGCGCATCATCTTTGATGGCGTGAATTCGGCCTTCTTCCTGTGGTGTAACGGTCAATGGATCGGCTATTCGCAGGACAGCCGCCTGCCCGCCGAGTTTGATCTCACTAAGGCTTTGCAGCCCGGCCAGAACCGTTTAGCCGTTATGGTGCTGCGCTGGAGCGATGGCAGCTATCTGGAAGATCAGGATATGTGGCGCATGAGCGGCATCTTCCGTGATGTCAGCTTGCTGCATAAGCCGGAGACACAGCTGGCTGATGTGCAGATTGAAACTGCGCTGAGCCCGGAATACCTGCGCGGCGATCTGCGCGTCAGCGTCAAAATCCACGCCGGCGATCGTCAGCCCGCGCAGTGCCGCTTGCGCGTCAGTTTGTGGCGCGGCGATAGCTGCATTGGCGAACAGGAACAGTCACCCGGCAGCGCGATTATCGACGAACGCGGACATTATCCCGAACGCGCCCTGCTGATCTTGCCGGTCAACCAGCCGCTGCTGTGGAGCGCCGAAACGCCGCATCTCTATCGCGCGGTGGTGACGCTGCTGGATGAAAACGGTGCCGTGATCGAAGCCGAAGCTTACGACGTCGGTTTCCGCCGCGTCAGCATTGAGCAGGGTCAACTGTGCCTGAACGGCAAGCCGCTGCTGATTCGCGGTGTGAACCGCCATGAACATCACCCGGAAAACGGTCAGGTGGTTAATGAAGCCAGCATGCGCCGCGACATCGAGCTGATGAAGCGCCACAACTTTAACGCGGTACGCTGCGCGCACTATCCTAATCATCCGCTGTGGTATCGCCTGTGTGATCAATACGGTTTGTATGTGGTGGATGAGGCCAACATCGAAACGCACGGTATGCAGCCCATGAATCGCCTCTCCAGCGATCCCCGCTGGTTCGCCGCCTACAGCGAGCGCGTTACGCGCATGGTGCAGCGCGACCGCAATCATGCCTGCATCATTATCTGGTCGCTGGGCAACGAATCGGGGCACGGCAGCACGCACGATGCGCTCTATCAATGGGTGAAAAGCAGCGATCCAACGCGTCCGGTGCAGTACGAAGGCGGCGGCGCCAATACGGCCGCGACCGATATCGTCTGCCCGATGTACGCGCGCGTCGATCAGGATCAGCCTTTCCCGGCGGTGCCAAAGTGGTCGCTGAAAAAGTGGATCGGTCTGCCGGGCGAAACGCGGCCATTGATTCTGTGTGAATACGCGCACGCGATGGGCAACAGCTTTGGCGGATTCGCTAAATACTGGCAAGCCTTCCGCCAGTTCCCACGCTTGCAGGGCGGCTTCGTCTGGGATTGGGTCGATCAAAGCCTGACGCGCTACGACGACAACGGCGAAGCCTGGCAAGCCTACGGCGGGGATTTTGGTGATACGCCGAACGATCGTCAGTTCTGCATGAACGGGCTGGTTTTTGCCGACCGCTCACCGCATCCGGCGCTGTTTGAAGCTCAGCGCGCACAGCAGTTCTTCCAGTTTCAGCGGGACGCTAACAAGGCGTATCGCTTTACCGTCAGCAGCGAATATCTGTTCCGCCGCAGCGATAACGAAGTGCTGCGCTGGTCAATCGAGCAGGATGGCGTTGCCATCGCCAGCGGTGAATTGCCGCTCGATCTCGCCGCACAAGGCAGCCAGACGTTTACGCTGCCGGCGAATGAAGATTTGCAGGGCAACGCGTGGCTGAATCTGGCGGTGCATCAGGTCAACGCCACGCCGTGGTCCGAAGCGGATGCGCGCGTCGCCTGGGATCAGTGGCCGCTGCCCGCTGTGCTGCCGGTGCGCGTTGTGGAGATCGGTGCCACCGCGCCGGAACTGATCGCCAATCACGATCTGGTGGCGGTGGTTGTACCGCAGCAGCGCTGGCACTTCTCACGCCGCAGCGGCGAGCTGGTGCAATGGTTTGTTGATGATGAAGAAACGCTGCTGACGCCGCTGCAGGAGTGCTTTATTCGTGCGCCGATTGATAACGATATCGGCACCAGCGAAGCCGCCAATGTTGATCCCAATGCGTGGGTCGAGCGCTGGAAACGTGCGGGCTACGATGAGTTGGAATCGGTGCTGGTGGATATGCAGGTCGATAGCCTGAAACACAGCGTGCTGATTGAAACCTGGCATCAGTGGCTGGCCAACGGTCAGCTGGCTTTTACCAGCCACAAACGCTATCAGATCAATGCTAACGGCGAGTTATCCATCAGCGTCAATGTGCAACAGGCCGCCGGTCTGCCGCCGCCGGCACGCATCGGGCTGCGCTGCCAACTGGCGAAGTCGCCGCAGCAGGTGAGCTGGCTCGGTTTGGGCCCGCACGAAAACTATCCGGATCGCCAGCTGGCGGCGCAGTTCTCGCGCTGGCAGTTGCCGCTGGCGGCGCTCAGCACTGCGTATGTGTTCCCCGGTGAAAATGGCTTGCGCTGCGGCACGCGTCAGTTACAGAGCAATGGCTTGCAGGTGAGCGGCGACTTCGCCTTTTCGCTCAGTCGCTTCAGCCTTGAACAGCTGCGCGCAACCTCGCATCGCCACTTACTGCAGCAAGAGGATGGCTGCTGGCTGCATCTTGACGGCTTCCATATGGGCGTCGGCGGTGATGATTCATGGAGCCCAAGCGTTAGCCCGGAGTTTTTGCTTTCTCAGCAGCGCTGGCACTACGCGCTGACGTTGCGTCAGTAGGTTTTTCCACGCTTTCACGCTGGCTCAAAGGTGGAGTCAGCGTGGTTTTCGGGCGGCGATAGAAGCGGCGCAGGAAGATCACGTTGACCAACACCACCATCGCCGTGGCGAAGAACACCCAGCGATAGCCGGTTGCCGCCGATACCGCCGCGCCCAGCAACGGACCCGCCACGTTACCCAGATACATAAACGATTGGTTGTAACCGAAAATGCGCCCGGTGACGTTATCGCGTGAATGCCGCACCAGCAGCGTTTGCACCGCCGGCATCATCGCGCCGTCGGCAAATCCCAACAGGAAACGCAGCACGCCGAGCTGCGTCGCGCTGGTGACAAACGACATCGCCACCAGCAGCAATAACGACACCATCATGGTGGCGAGCAGAATGCGTTGCGTGCCAATACGATCGCCGAGTTTACCCAGCCGTGGCGCGGAGATCAGCGCCGATACGCCCGGCAGCGCGGCGATCACCCCGCTGAGAAACGCGATGTTCTGCGCATTCGGTGCCAGCTCGCGCACGAACAGCGTCAGAATGGGATTCACCGATCCATTGCACATCTGAATCACCATGGTGGTGAAGAACAGGCAGATCATTAAGCGCGGATTATCCAGGGTGCGAAACACGTCGCGCCCGCTCAATTTGTCCTGCTTGCTGACCGGCGTATAACCGGTCTCTTTTATCAGGAATAAAGTGACGAGGAAGCTCACCATCAGCAGCACGGCGGTGACGATAAACACCATGCGCAAACCGAGCCAGTCCGCCAGCAAACCGCCAATCATCGGCCCGAGAATAACGCCGCTGATCTGCCCGGTGGAGACACAGCTCAGCGCCCAGCCGCTGCGTTCGCGCGGTACCTGCGCCGCCACCAGCGCCATCGCATTGGGAATGTAGCCGGACGTGAGGCCCATCAGCGCACGCAGCAGCAACAGTTGCCACGCCTGAGTGACAAACGCCTGCAGCAGAATCACCGCGCCCATGCCGAACGAGGCGCGCAGCAGCATCAGCTTGCGCCCTTTACGGTCAGCAAGGCTGCCCCACAAGGGCGCGACGGCGGCAGAAACAATGAAGGTGACGCTGAAGGTGAGCCCTGACCATACGCTGAGCGCGTTACCGCCACGAATCCCGAGTTCTTCTACATACAGCGGCAGGAAGGGAATGATCTGACTGATGGCGAGTCCGGTAAAAAAGCAGCCAAACCAAACGGATATCAGATTAACTTTCCAGGACTCGATGGAGCGTAACATGGGCGTGGGCATCAGCAGAATGAAACAGGGGTTCAGTCTAACAATCTCATAACATTACCGGACGGCAAAACATGGCATGGACGAAAAAACGCAGTTTTACACTGTCGAGCGTGATTCTGCTCACAGCAAATCATGTCTGAGTGCCGTTTTTTAGTGTCTTTATGTGCTGAAACCCTGCTTGCCGCAAGATAAGCGCATCGCAACTGCAGGCAAACGTGAAAAAATATGTCTACACGTTACTGACAATATTCCACACCGCATCTATGTTTAAAAAACCACCAGTTATCACTGGCGACGCGCTGTCTGTTCTGGACAGTCCGCATGATTAAACCCAATTTCCCCATGCTGCCATTATCCGGCGGTGGGCATCGTTGTCTCTGCGGAGGTCAGCTATGAGAACCCAGCCAAACAGCGCCAGTCGGGCGATTACCGACTACTTCAATAGCCCAGCCTGGCATGCACCGCATGAGAGCGACATGTTGGCGGCGATCATGCGCGAACTGATGGATGACGGACAGCCAGCCACCAGCAAAGCGATTATTGCGCGCGTGATCGATAAGCTGGAATTTGAAGGGGATGAACAGCAGCTGCAGAGCTATCGCAACTTACTGGCAAAACTACTGGAATCGGGGCCGCAGAAATAGCGGCCCACGCCACTATTTTACCGCACGCAGATGGTCGGCTTCGCTGACAAACGCCTTGCCGCTCTGACGCTGGTACAGGCAGAGTTCGCGTCCGACCTGATTTTTCATGTGCTTTTGCGGATAGCGACCTTCCAGCAGCAGCGCATCAAAGCCCACGCTGTCGTCATACTGAATCGGCTTACCCACCACTTTCACTGTCTTCAGGCCGCTGGCCTTGAGACAGCTTTGCTGCATATTTTTGTCGTTTTGCTGCCATGCGGCTTCGCTCGACGCCTGCGCTAACGGGCTCAACAACAGCGTTAACAGCAGCAATTTTCCACTCTTTCTCATCATCACTCCTCCATCAGCCTTGCAGGCCGAAAGATAAAAAAATTCCCGCCGAAGCGGGAAGAAATAAGACGAGCATTGCATATTCGAGAGTGACGAGGAAATCTCCGTAGTGCGCAGTTATCCTCGCCCGGCGCTGTGACAGCCAGATGACAATGCAATGTCGTTTTGGTGTTATCCGCAGTACACCCGGGAAATCTTACCGCTTTGATCCGCCGCGAAATTCACCCGACGCAGATTGAAATCCATCGTTACCGCTGAATTCCACGGAATAGCACGCACCGGGACGTCGAAGCGTTTGTTGTCGAGCGTCGATAATGGCTGACCAACGTAGTTTTGGTATTGCGATGCGCCGCACTGATCGGTTTCCGGATCGTGGCTGGCAGCAGCGCTGGCGTCAGGTTTGCTGGCGGACTGGCAGGCGGTCAGGGCAAAAAAGGCCGTTACCAGTAGCGCTTTTCCATAATGGGTCACAAGTTTCTCCTCCTGGATAAATAGACAACCGGTTTTTGAGAGTAGCAAAGCGTGACCGTGAAGCGGAAATTTTTACAGCAGATTGGTCGCATAAATCAGCTTAAAAGCGCGATCTTCCTCTCAAAAGTTAGGATTAATCGCACGCACTGTCTAAAAATCAATCTGCCAGCCACTACAATTGACTAAGAATTTTCTTAGCGAGGAGGCAATGATGGAACTGGTGATTTTTGTTGGCTTCGCGGCTCTGATGACGTTTGTTGCGATCAGAGTGCGTTAATAAGCCACCGCACATTTCGTAGCGGCGCGATTTATCGCGCAATGAATTGCGCCGCTACAATGTGTGCAAAATTAATTGACGGTTTCCTCTTCCTGTAACCGCGCATTAAATGCTGCCAGCGGCATCGGGCGGCCGAGGAAATATCCCTGCCCTTCTTCACACGACAGCGCTTTCAGCTCCTTCAGCTGTGCTTCGGTTTCAATCCCTTCTGCAGTAATGGTCAGCGCAAACGCGCGTGCCAGGCCGACAATCCCCGCCACCACCGATTGCGCCTGCTGCGATTCCGGGAACTCCTTCATCCAGGAACGATCAATCTTCAGGCCGTTGAACGGGAAGGTTTTCAGATAGCCCAACGCCGCATAGCCGGTACCAAAATCATCCACCGTCAGCCGCACGCCGAGCGCGCGCAGGCCTTGCATGATCTCCAGTGCGCGATCCGGATTCTCAAAGGTGACGTTTTCGGTGATCTCCAGCTCCAGCCGCGTGGCCGGTAATCCACTCACCTCCAGCGCATGCGCCACGCGCTGCACCAGATCGTTATTACGAAACTCCACCGGCGAAATATTCACGGAAACATAGCGCTGTTCGCCCCAGTCGCGGGCGTCCACGCATGCGCGCATCAGCACCCAATCGCTGATCGCAGCGATCAAGCCGTTCTCTTCCGCTAACGGAATAAAGCGATCGGGCGTGATCCATTGATCGTCGGCTATCTGCCAGCGAATCAGCGCTTCCGCGCCGGCCAGCTGCCCGCTTTGCAGCTGATAGCGCGGCTGGTAATGCAGCGTGAAGGCGTGATTGTGCAGCGCGCCTTCAATCGCCTGCACCATGTCGCGTTTTGACTGCAGATGGTTCGCCATATCGGTGGAGTACCAAACCCACTGATCGCGTCCGGCACTGCGCGCCTGAGCCAGCGCAATATCGGCCAGGCGTAACAGCGCTTCCGGATGAGCCGCATCCTGCGGTGCTGATACGATGCCCATGCTCGCGGTGAGGCTGATCTGATGCGATCCGCTGATGATCGGTTGATGCACCATGCGCTGCAGCGCACGACAGCGATATTCCACGCCAGCACGCGTGCTTTCGCGCAGCAGCAAAATAAAGGCATCGCCGCCGAGCCGGGCCGCCAGTTCATTCGGAGCCAGCAAGCTTTTCAGCCGTTTCGATATCTCATTCAGCACCTCATCACCCACCGCGTGGCCCCATGTATCGTTGATCGGTTTGAACTGATCGAGATCGAAACTGATAACAAACAGCGGATCATCCGCGCTGACGCACTCCAGATACGCGGTTAAATACTCCTGCAGCTGCATGCGGTTCGCGAGGCCGGTCAGCATGTCATGACGTGACAGAAACTGAATGCGCGCTTCGGCATCCACTTCATGGGTGATATCCGACACCGTGCCGCGAAAACCCGAGCGCAGGCCGTTACGCCGAATGGCTTTGGCCATTAACTGCCCAATGCGGCGCTCGCCGTTGGCCGACATAAACTGACAGCGCAGCGGCACATGTTGCACCTCTTCGCCCTGACGCATCAGCCAGGAGACCAGCGAATGGCTGGGATGGCTCAGCAGTTGATCGAGCGGACGACCTATCCAGCTTTTCACTTCATGGCCTGTCACCGCAGCAAAGCGCGACGAGAGATAGCAGAGACGGCCCTGCGCGTCGATTTCCCAGATCCAGTCCGACGCCGCTTCCGCCAGATCGCGAAAACGCTCTTCGCTGTTGGCTAACTCACGCTGACTGATCGCCAGCATTTCAAAGCGACGATCGGAGATCACCGCGTTGTGCAGCGCATGGCGCAGCACGCGACGCGTCACCAGCGCCACCGCCAGCGCGGTGAACAGCAGCAGCGGCATCATCAGCCAGATCACGCCGAAGCCGGGATTTTTCGGCTGCCAGCGCAGCACCAGCGGTTCGCCCTGCAGCACCGGCTCCACCAGCCGTGGCTCAAACAGCGCATCGTTTAAACCGCTGGCGATGCGCGGTTCAATTACATTCAGGGATTTGCCCAGCGTTTGCAGTTTCTGTGGATTGAAAATGTTGACAAACACCATCACCGAAGCGGGGCCGGGAATCGTCGGCAAATCTGGCACTTTGCCCGGCGTAATCGGCGCGGCCACCAGAATGGCCGGATTGTTCTCCACCAGCGCATTACGCGCTACGGCGTCATGCAGTGAGCGCGCGGTGCTCAGCAGCACATTGCTTTGTGCGCCGATCCAGCTCTCTAAAGTAACATCGGATAATTTGCCGCGAATCACCGCATAGCGGGTTTTCCCTTTGCCATCCACCACGAACACGCCGTCGTAGTGATACTCCTTGTAAAGCCCCGGACCAAAGTTCTCTTCGTCCCACGCCCAAACCTTATTCACCGTCAGATGCAGGTTTTTCCAGCCTTCGCCCCAGTTAGCGTAATCGCGCGCATCGACCAGCATCTCCTGCTGCTGTTGCTGCCACGCCTGACGCATCAGATTGGCATCCTGCTGGATCGAGTCGATGTTTTGTCGATGGGCGATAACCAGCACCATCACCACAGAGAGAAGCAGTACGCCAAACAGCAGCGAGGACAAAGTGCGCAGGCTGCGCCGCGTCACCCGTACCGTGTGTGCTTCCATATTGGCCCTGGCGGCCAGCGCCGCGTGCCGGTGAAACTCAGAATTCATGCGCATTGCTCGTAGAATACAGGCAGCAAAAAAAGGCGGATGACAACGCAGACTGCGCACATCTCCACCCTGTAAGGGTTTGATCGGTTATCGGCCCCGAGCGCCGCAGATTTAGTCTTGTTGGTGGAATATTTGAGCAGCGCAAATGTGCAGCACGCCACCTCGACAGGGATGATCGGCGTTGCTACTATGCGCTCTCCTCTGCTCGCTGAGTCGCCTATGGACACCCAATCCGACAAAGTTACGTTAACGCTGTTCTACGTTGGTAGCTTTGTGGTCTATTACCTTGTGACCATGCTGGTTACGCTGTTTCCCAATTACGGGATGCTGCGTACCAACGGCTTGCTGATGCCGGTGCTCTGCCTGGTGGAGTTTGCGGTGATCTATCCGCTGTACCGTTTTTACTGTCAGCGTCGCAGCGACATTCCGCTGGGCTTTGTGCGTCCAATGCAGGCGCTGCTGTTTATCGGTTTGCTGTTTGCTTTGATGGTGGCGCAGACGCAGTTTCTGCAACCCGAAGGCTGGCTGATTGCGCAATCGCAGCAGGGACGCAGCTCGATGCTGATTCTGCTGCTCACCGCTGTATTGCTGGCACCGGTGTTTGAAGAAGTGCTGTTCCGGGGATTTTTACTGCAAGGTTTTCTGCTGTGGGCGCCGAGAAGTCGTTTTGCCTGCATGCTGCTCACTTCCCTGCTGTTCGCCGCGATGCATACTCAATATGTGCACTGGGAAACGCTGGTCGCCTTAACGCTGTTTTCTATGCTGCTGTGCTACGCGCGTTTGCGCAGTAATAGCCTGGCGCTGCCGATTTTCCTGCATACGCTGAACAACCTGATCGCTATCCTGCCTGCCTGGTATTTCGCCTGATCAAAGCAAAACAGCCATCCTGAGATGGCCGTGAAGAGTGCTTACACCTGCGTCAAACCGCCATCCACACAGATTTCTGCGCCTGCAATGTAGCTGCTCTCGTCACTGGCGAGGAACAACGCGACGTTGGCCACTTCTTCAGGTTTGCCCATTCTGCTGAGCGGAATAGTGCTGGTGATGCCGTTGCGCACCTCTTCAGAAGCCGCCTGCATCATATCGGTATCGATCGGGCCGGGCGCCACCACGTTAATACGGATGCCGCGTGCAGAGAGTTCGCGCGTCCAGGTGCGGGCAAAGGATCGCAGCGCGGCTTTGCTGGCGCTGTAAACGCCGTAACCCTGGGTGCCAATCACATCGGCAATCGATCCAATCAATACCACGCTGGCGCCCGGATTCAGCAGCGGCAACGCCGCCTGCAGGGCAAACACCGGCGAGCGCACATTGAGGCCGAAGATTTGGTCAAAATGCTCAACGCTAATCTCATCAATGGTGGCGTACTCCGCCATGCCCGCGTTGATCACCAACACATCCAGCTGGCCGGATTCACGCTGGATGGTCTCGATAATGCGCGTCAATTCACTCTGCTGGCTCACATCGGCACGCAGTGGATGCGCATTGCCGCTGATGCTGCTACTGGCGGCCTGTAACTCTTCGTCACGGCGCGAGGTAAACCAGGTCGTAGCGCCCTCACTGGCAAAACGCTGGCTGATTGCCAGACCAATTCCCTTTGCGCCGCCCAGTACCACCGCCACTTTGTTATCCAGTCTGCTCATCTGCTCTCTCCTGTTTGGGTAGAAAGTAGATGGTATATATTTTATACTTAATAACAATTACGCACTTTGTTTATACCAGATATCGCGGAGTATATCGCCATGGCAGAGATCGACGGTAACAGCTTGAGAGATGTAGGAAAAACCCGGCCGGTGCTGGAGCACATCACCAATAAATGGTCGATTTTAATTCTCACCGTGCTTTGTACTAAGCCGTCGCGTTTTAATGAGATTCGTCGTCGGCTGGATGGCATCACTCACAAAGCGTTGGCGGATGCGTTAAAGCGGCTGGAGCGCAATGGGCTGGTGAATCGCGAAGTGCTGAACACCGCGCCAATCGGTGTGGAATACAGCCTGACGCCGCTGGCGCAGACACTGCAACAACCGTTTATCGCGCTGTATGACTGGGCGCTGGAGCACGGTCCATCAATGGAACGCGCGCAGGAAGAGTACGATCGCACCCACACGGATGAGCTCGCGTAGGGTCGCCATTCATGGCGACCCGGTGCGCATTAATGCGCACCCTACGAAAATCATGCTGCGGTGTTTTAGGGTCGCCATTCATGGCGACCGCAGGTGAAAAAATTACTCTTTTTCCGCTTCGAAATGGTTTTTGAACTGCTCGTAGATAGAAATCATGTTGGAAGCATCACCGTGCAGCGGGCTCAGTTTTCCCGCGCGCACCAGTTCAATCACCAGTTGCAGGGCGGCTTGTTTTGGGCTGCTGGCTGGTTGGGCAATTTCGTTCGACATGTTAATTCACTCATCGTTTTTATCAGGGCCGCATAGTTTAGCCCAGATTGAGCTACGGTTGCGCGCTGCGATGGGTATAATCTTGCCAGCCGGACAAGAAAGCCGCTCAGGGTGATAATTGACTCTCAACGCGTTTAGCTATACTGGATCAAAAAAGGGAACGACCAGCCACACATTCCGTACCAGCGAGAAGGTGTTAAAGGAGTCTGATTATGCTGATTGGTTTTGTTTTATTAGTGAGCGCGTGTGGGCATGATGCCTGTGATGCCTTGCCGGTTTCGGAGCGTATCTATCCGACCAAAGTGGCCTGTGAGCAGATGGCCGATCGCATCCATAAAGTCCGGCCAAACGTGGTCTTACTTTGTGGCGAAGTGCACCGTTAATTCGGTGCCAGTTTTATTACAGTCGCGCAAATATTAGCCAAACGGCATTGCAAGAATGGGTTGTAGCGTTCAAAATATAAGCTGCTTTTCACTATCACCGTTGTGAATCCAATGAAAACATCTCGCCCCCGTCGTCCAAACGGACGCTGGGTTTACTACATTTTGTATGATGGCATTCTCTGGCCCTGCCCCGTACGTTGGGAATGGGAAAGCGGCTTCGGCGGCTGGCTGCCATTCTATTTCTCGCCCACGTTTGAGTTCGTGGCGGGCGATCCACGCAAGGCGTATCGCATTGCGCGCAGCAGCGTGCGTAACGCGCGCCAGACAGACGGTGAGTTCGCCTGATTGATTAGCCAATCTGCCACGGGAACCACGACGCCGTAAGCAGGTAATGCAGTAACTCCAGTACCAAAATCACCATCACCAACACGCCAAGCTTGTGACTGCTGATCCACTCCTTCAGCCCCATATCATCGCCGCCCAGCGAATCAGCATCAGCGCACCGCAGATGCACAACAGCACCACGATCATTTTCCAGTGTTTGGTTGCAGCCAGTTTTTTTGCCACGCATCCTCCAGACGACAGAAAGCAACGATGCGCCCTAAGGCGCACCGTTGATTCTAACGCTGGTCACCCATTTGGGCGATTATTTATTCAGCGTGTAGTCGAGCGTGATTTCAGCATTCAGCACCTGAGAGACCGGGCAGCCCGCTTTGGCTTTCTGGATAATCTCATCAAACTTCGCGTCATCAATGCCTGGTAAGACGATGGCGCTGGTCAGCGCGATTTTAGTAATGGCAAAACCGCCGTCCTTTTTATCCAGCGACACATCCGCGGTGGTATCAATGCTGGTCGCCTTATGGCCTTCATTGCCCAACATCAATGACAACGCCATTGAGAAGCAAGCGGCATGCGCAGCACCAATCAGCTCTTCCGGGTTGGTGCCCTTCTCGCCTTCAAAACGGGTGTTGAAACCGTAGGGTTGATTGCTCAACACGCCGCTTTCGGTACTTACCGTACCTTTGCCTTTAATGTCGCCTTCCCAATGGGCCGATCCTTTCTTATGAATGGTCATGTCATTCCTCCTGTTGTGTTCGACAGGTATTGAGTATAGACAACATGACTCATTCTGCTGGATTAGCTCACCGCGCGTGGACGCGCCGGACTCAAGCCCGCCTCGCTCAACAGCGCGTTAACCTGCACCAGCGAAGCCTGAGTAATCTCTTTAATCGATTTCGCGCCGGTCAGCGTCATCGCCACTTTCATCTCTTTCTCAATCAGGTTGAGCAGATTTTCAACGCCGCGCTGACCGTGCGTTGCCAGCGCATAGACAAACGCGCGTCCCAGCAGCACGCTGTCGGCACCCAGGGCGATCATGCGCACCACATCCAACCCGCTGCGAATACCGCTGTCGGCGAGAATAGTGATATCGCCTTTCACCGCATCGGCAATCGCTGGCAACGCGCGCGCCGACGACAGCACGCCATCCAGCTGACGCCCGCCGTGATTCGACACCACAATGCCATCGGCACCAAAACGCACCGCATCGCGCGCATCTTCCGCGTCGAGGATGCCTTTGATCACCATCGGGCCATCCCAGAATTCACGAATCCACTCCAGATCTTTCCAGGAAATCGTTGGATCGAAGTTGTTCGCCAGCCAGCCGATGTAATCTTCCAGCCCAGTCGGTTTGCCGAGATAGGTAGAGATATTGCCGAGATCGTGCGGACGGCCATGTAAACCGACATCCCACGCCCATTGCGGATGCGTTGCCGCCTGCCAGTAACGACGCAGCGGCGCATTGGGGCCGCTCATGCCGGAGTGCGCATCACGATAGCGTGCGCCCGGCGTCGGCATATCGACGGTGAACACCAGCGTGGTACAACCGGCGGCTTTGGAGCGCTCCAGCGCATTGCGCATAAAGCCGCGATCGCGCAGCACATAGAGCTGGAACCACATCGGACGATTAATAGCCGGAGCCACCTCTTCGATTGGGCAAACCGACACGGTTGAGAGCGTAAACGGAATACCTTTCAGCGCCGCCGCACGCGCCGCCTGCACTTCACCGCGTCGCGCGTACATGCCGCACAAACCGACCGGCGCCAGCGCCACCGGCATCGACAGCGTTTCGTTGAACAGCTTGGTTTCGAGGCTCAACTCCGACATGTTTTTCAGCACGCGCTGGCGCAGCGCCACGTCGGAGAGATCGGCGACATTGCGCTTCAGCGTGTGCTCGGCGTAAGCGCCGCCATCCAGATAGTGAAACAAGAACGGTGGCAAGATGCGTTGCGCCGCGGCGCGATAGTCACTGGCAGCAGAAATGATCATCCGTTATTTTCCTTGTGCTGAGGTCATTGGTGGCCCGGCAGACGCGTAATGCGCGCCTGCCGCGCCTCATCTTCATGCAGGGTTTTCATAGTGGTGTGAACAAAACCGAGGTGATCCATCGCCGCCTGGCGCGCCGTTTCAGCGTCACCGGCCATCACCGCATCAAACATCGCCTGATGCTGTTCGTTTAGACGATTGAAAATCACCGGATGGGTATACATGCGCTGACGGCTGTGCAGCACCGAGGATTGCAGCAGATCGAAAAAGCCGCGCATGGTCTGCAGCAGCACCACGTTGTGCGAGGCTTCGGCGATGGCGAGATGGAAACGCAAATCGGCCTGCGCCGCGAGATCGGCATCGTCACTTTGCTTAATCTTCAGCAGCGCATCAAAGGCGTAAGCCAACCGCTCTTTATCGGCTTCGGTGGCGCGCAACGCCGCGTGCCACGCGGTGCTGGCTTCTATCGCGTGACGCGCTTCAAGGATGTCGTAGCGATAATCGGGATCCTCCGCCAGCAGCTGGCGAATCGGCTCTACGATGCGCTGTTCCGACCACGGCTGCTGCGGCTGACGCAGCCAGGTGCCGCCGCCGCGTTTACTGATCAACACGCCGCTGCTGATCAGTTGCTGGATCGCCTCGCGCAGTGACGATCGCGACGAACCAAACTCCGCCGCCAGCGCGCGTTCGGACGGCAGCCGCATGCCCGGCTCCAGCTGATGCTCGGTGATCCAGGCGCAGAGCCGCGCCCGCAGCGTGTTTTCGGTCATCGCATTATCCTGTGTGAAGCACGCCCGCCACGCTGAATTGGTAGGACCAAAATGCAGCGTGGCGGGCTTGGTGGAGGAGAATGGTTAATGCTTTGTTATTTCGATGCAACGAAACAGGTGGGATTTTTCATGTTATGTGACGACGCGGCCACATTTGAATCTTTTGGTAGGACCAATTACGGCGCAGTCCGACCAAAGGCCCGACCATAACTGCGTGGGTGAAAGCGCAGGTTCAGCAAAATCAGCCCGACAGTCACCGCCGCCTGCATCAGCCAGACGCTGGAAAAACTGTGGGTCAATGCCTGCAGCTGACCGGCGATAAACGGCATGCAACCGGCGATGATAAAGCCTGCGCCCTGCATAAACGCCACCAGCCGCGCACCGGCCTGCGGATGCGGCAGGTGATCAAGCGCCAGCACCATCGCCAGCGGGAACGCCGCGCCCAGTCCAAATCCGGCAATTACCGCCCACAGCCACGGCGCGAACAGCGGCGCAAACAGAAAGCCGCTCATGCCGATCAGCTGACAAACCAGGCTGATAATCAGCTGCGGACGTCGATCTGCCTTACGCGCCAGCAGCGGCATCAACAGCGCACCTGCAACCTGACACAGAATCATCGCGCCGAGCAGCGATCCGCCGGCCTGCGCCGACCAGCCAAGATGATGATAAGCATCCGGCAGCCAGGCAACGCAGGTGGCATAACCGCCGTTCACCAGGCCAAAACTGATCGCCAGCGTCCAGGCGCGCGGTGTGCGCCATAGCGACGGCAGCGCAACCTTTTCCGTGCTGGCCGCGGTTGGCACGCGCACGTAAAGCCACAGTGCAATCGCCAGCAGCACCGGCAGCGCCCAGCCGGTGAGCGCCAGCGTTCCGCCAAAATGATCGCTGAGCCACGGCGATAACGCCGCCCCCAAACCACCGCCGCCCATCAGCGCACCGGCCCACAATCCGGTGACCGGCGCGCTGCGCTGCGCAAAGCGCTGACGAATCAGGCCCGGCATCGCCATCTGCACCACGCCCACGCCGAGGCCGCCAAACAGCGCGCTGATCACCAGCCAGCTCCCGTCGTGGATCATGCCACGCGCCGCCAGCGCCAGCAGCAGCAGCGTCAATCCGGCCAGCAGCAAGCGTTGCAGCGGCACGCGCTGCATCAGCGAAGCGCTCAGCAGCGCGACCGCGCCCATCATTACCATCGGAACCGCAGGCAGCAGCGAAGCCGCCAGTGAAGAGAGTCCCATTGTCTGCCGAAGCTGGCCGAGTAATGGACTAATAGAAGTGAGTAACGGTCGCATATTCAGCCCAGCCAACACCAAAGCGCCGAGCGTTAATCCGTCATAATGTCGATTCATACACAATCCTGCTGCAAAGAGGTTGTCAGCATCGCAGCAGTCGTTACTATTTGGAAATGAAATAACACCATAATGACCAGTGGAAAAATGAATCGTCAGCCGATGTTTACCCCGCAGCAACTGCTGAGTTTTGTCGCGGTGTGCGAAACCGCCAGCTTCACCCGCGCCGCCGATCGCGTGCATCTGTCGCAATCCACCGTTAGCCAGCAGGTGCGTCGGCTGGAAGAGATGATCGGCAAACCGCTGCTGGAGCGCACGTCGCATCAGGTGGCGCTCACCGAAGAGGGCGAGAAGCTGCTGGGCTATGCGCGCCGCATCATCGCGCTGAACGGAGAAGCGCACGACGTGCTGAGCGATAAATGGCGCGACGGCGTGTTGCGCCTCGGCGTGCCGGAAGATTTCGCCGCGCCGACCGCCGGTTTGCTGGCGGAGTTCAGCCGCGAACATCCACAACTGCGCCTCGATGTGATGAGCGGCATGTATGTCGATCTGCATCGCGCCTGGCAGCGTGAGGAGCTGGATATCATGCTGATCAAACAGCCGGGCGGCGAACGTCCGCTGGCTTCGCGCCCCGAGCCGCTGCTGTGGCTGGACAGCGCCGCACATCCCTGTTTTGAGCAGACGCCGGTGCCGCTGGTGGTGTTCCCGCAGCTCGGTTTGTATCGCGAAGAGATGTCGCAGACGCTGGATAGCCTCGGTCGCAGCTGGCGCATCAGCTACAGCAGCTCGAGTTTGGTGGCGCTCGCCAGCGCCAGCGCCGCCGGATTGGGCTTAACGCTGCTGCCCGCCAGCTGCCGCTTGCCTGAGCATCGCGTGTTAGGTGAAGCCGACGGTTTACCCACCATCAACCATTTTGAACTGGCGCTGTTTTGCCGTGCGCCGCAGGACGATCTGCAGCAGGCGCTGGCCGCCGCGCTGGTGACCTTTTGTCAGTTGCAGTGGCAGTGATTTTTCCACTGCTAACCAGTGGCAAATATCGCAGCGCGATGAGTTGAGTTTTGCCAGATTAGGCTTTTCACTTTAGCGGAACCTCTGATGCAACTCACTTCTCCTAGCCGTCGCGAATTTCTTACCTTAACAGCCGCTGGCGGCCTGCTTGCCGCCGGACTCAGCCATGCCGCACCCACGTCGCCGCTGTTAACCGACAATACGCAGCCGCACACGCCACCGCCGCGCGTTGCGCATTACCAACTGCTCAACGTACGTCTCGAAGAGGGCTTTGAGCGCGACGGTAAAGAGGTGATCGCCACGCGCACCGCGCTGTACGACATCACCATCAAAGACGGCACTTTTGCGGCAATGGATGCCGCAGGCAAAGCGCGTAACGCTGCCTTGCCACAGTGGGATGCCAACGGCGCCCTGCTGCTGCCGCGCACCCGTGACATGCATATCCATCTCGACAAAACCTTTTACGGTGGTCCGTGGGAAGCGCCGCGCCCGCGTCAGGGCAAAACCATCATGGATATGATTGCGCGCGAACAGGTGCTGATCCCGCAGCTGCTGCCAACGTCGCAGGCGCGTGCCGAAGCGATCATTGGTTTGCTGCACAGTAAAGGCACCACCGAAGCGCGCAGCCATTGCAACATCGATCCGGTTAGCGGCCTGAAAAGCCTTGAACATCTCAAGCTGGCGCTGGCTAATCATCCGGAATTCCCGTGTGAAATCGTTGCCTTCCCGCAGCACGGTTTACTGCACTCGAAGGTCGATGGCTTGATGCGCGAAGCGATGCAGATGGGCGTGCAGTTTGTCGGCGGGCTCGATCCGACCAACGTGGATGGCGCGATGCAGGCGTCGCTGGATGCGATGTTCCAGATCGCCATCGATTTCCAGCGCGGCGTGGATATCCATCTGCATGAAACCTCGCCATCCGGCGTGGCGGCCATTCAGTACATGATCGATACCATCGCGAAAAACCCGCAGCTGAAGGGCAAAGTGACGCTGAGCCACGGTTTTGCGCTCGGCACGCTGGAAGGCAAAGCGCTGGATCAGATGATTGCGGGCATGGCCGAGCAGCAGATGAGCGTGGCGTCGACCATTCCGATTGGCAAGCTGACCATGCCGCTGCCGCAGTTGCAGGCGGCAGGTATCACGGTGATGACCGGCACGGACAGCGTGATCGATCACTGGTCACCGTTTGGCACCGGCAGCATGCTGGAGAAAGCCAATTTGTACGCGCAGCTGTATCGCGGTTCCGATGAGTTCGGTTTGAGCCGCGCGCTGCATATCGCCACCGGCGGGATTTTGCCGCTGTCGAATCAGGGCGAACGTCAATGGCCGAAGGTAAATGATGAAGCCAGCATGATGCTGGTCGAGGCCAGCTGTTCCGCCGAAGCCGTCGCCCGCATCTCCCCGGTCCGCGCCACCTTCCACCGCGGATTACCCGTGTTCAGTGCGTAAGCCGAAAAACGCACATTCCCGTAGCGGCGCGATTTATCGCGCGTCTTAATGGCGGCATCGCGCCCTTCACGACATGGCGCAATAAATTGCGCCGCTACAATGATATGCAGCTTGTGGCTAAAGGTACCAACAAAAAAGCCTCCGCAAGGAGGCTTTACGTACGACATAAACAGGCGGCATGCGCACACCCGATGAGTGCTGGATTTTACGAAAGCATCTGAATCGCCAGCGCATACAGCCGCTGGTTTTCATCGTCGCTGACAGGCTCTTCTTCCGCGTAACAGGCAATCATGGAGCTGACTTTATCCGAAGATAAGGTTTCTCCATGCAGATGCAGGGTTAACACGGCGCGGCCGACGATTTTCAGAATGTCTTCGTTTTGTCCCTGGACATAATGACTCAAAATGACCTCTGAAATATTATGGGTATTTACTAATTAGCCAAATGGCGCGCTAAATATAAAGCAAATCGACCGTTCGTTTTAATCAGAATTTTGCCTAACCGCAGCGACTCATAAGCGTAACATCTATAATCACGCGGCCAAAAGGCGTGATAACGCTTGTTTATAAACGTTAATTCCACCTTTTTGTTAGAGATGTCTTTTTTTGTCACAGCGCATAAAAAGAAAATCAACCTTAAAAGCATTAGAACTTCGCAACATTAAGCGCATAAAAAAGAGACAAGTCTGGTATAACGCTAACTGATTTCAGGCAGGAACCAGAGGCGCTTTTGCCATTGCCGATCACGCCCCTTTCTGCCAGACTGACCGCCGCAATCCTACCCGCAATTAGAGACTTTCCCGTGACTGCTTTTTCTACCCTGACGCAACTGCCCGCCAGCCAACTCGATAACCTGCGCGAGATGGGTTTCGACGCCATGACGCCGATTCAGGCCGCTTCCCTGCCCGCTATTTTGGAAGGGCGCGACGTGCGTGCGCAGGCGAAAACCGGCAGTGGCAAAACCGCCGCCTTTGGCGTGGGTTTGCTGAACCGCATCGATAACAGCCAGTTCCACACCCAGGCGCTGATTTTGTGTCCGACGCGTGAACTGGCCGATCAGGTCAGCAACGTGCTGCGTCAGCTGGCGCGTTTTACCCGTAATATCAAAATCCTGACGCTGTGCGGCGGCCAGCCGATGAGCGCGCAACGTGATTCCTTAGTGCATGCGCCACACATCGTGGTCGGCACGCCGGGCCGTTTGCTCGATCACCTGAAGCGCGACAACCTTGATCTCAGCCAGCTGCAAACGCTGGTGCTGGATGAAGCCGATCGCATGCTGGAAATGGGTTTCCGCGACGACATGGAAGCGATCATCGGCTTTACGCCGGAAACGCGCCAGACGTTGCTGTTCTCTGCGACCTGGCCGGATACCATCGCCAGCCTCAGCCAGCGTTTTCAGCGTGATGCGCTGGCGGTCGCCACCGAAGATAAAACTGAGTTACCGACCATCGAGCAGCAGTTTATTGAAGCCAGCGCCAAAGAGCGCCACAGCCTGCTCGGCGCGCTGCTCAGCCAGCAGCAACCGGCTTCCTGCGTGGTGTTCTGTAACACCAAGCGCGAGTGTGACGATGTTGCCGCCGCGCTGAACGAACGCGATATCAGTGCGTTAGCGCTGCATGGCGATCTGGAGCAGCGCGATCGTGAGCGCGTACTGATTCGCTTCGCCAACGGCAGCATCCGCGTATTGATCGCCACCGACGTCGCCGCGCGCGGTTTGGATATTAAATCGCTGGCGCTGGTGGTGAATTTCCAGCTGGCGTGGGATCCGGAAGTGCACATTCACCGCATCGGCCGTACCGGTCGTGCGGGTGAAAAAGGCTTGGCGGTGAGCTTTGTCGCCCCCGACGAAATGGTGCGCGCCAATGCGCTGGAAGAGTATCTGCAGCAGAAGCTGAACTGGGTTTCCTCCAGCACGCTGAAAGGCACCAGCGCCAAATCGCTGCCGGCGACCAAAATGACACTGTGCATTGATGGCGGCCGCAAAGCCAAAATCCGTCCGGGCGATATTCTGGGTGCGCTGACCGGTGAAGCCGGTTTCAGCGGCGATCAGATTGGTAAGATCGATATGACCGCCACCCACGCCTATGTTGCCATCGACGCCGCGCAGGCGAAGAAAGCGCTGATCAAGCTGAAAGAGGGCAAGATCAAAGGCAAAAGCGTGCGCGCCATTCTGCTGAAGTAAGCTGTACCCGCGTGAGGGCGATCGCTCTCACGCTAAAATTTCCGTTATCTCCCCTTCATTTTTTTTCTCTTCTGCCGATAAGTTAATCATGGCGATATTGCCCTGCCCTTTACCCAGCCCAGATCTGCTCCGAGGCCATGATGGATAATTTTCAGAAAGAGATCGATGAACGCGCCAACCTTGCGCTTTCCAATAAATTCGAACTGCTGTTGTTCCGACTGGGTTCCGATCAGCTGAAAGGCAAATCTGAGCTGTACGGCATCAACGTGTTTAAACTGCGTGAAATCGTGCCCATGCCAACCATCACCCGCGCCGCTGGCATGCAATCGCCGCTGCTTGGCATGGCGAGTATTCGCGGCCAGTTTATTCCGGTTATCGATCTACCTGCCGTCACCGGGTGCAAACCAGAAACCGGCCTTAACCTGCTGCTGGTGACCGAATATGCGCGCAGTACTCAGGCGTTTGCGGTGGAATCGGTGGAGAACATTGTGCGTCTCGACTGGAGCCAGGTGCATACGGCGGAAGCGGGCATCGGTAGCCGCAACATCACCAGCATCGCCTGTCTGGATACCGACGGTCAGAGCAATAATCTGGCGATGGTGCTGGACGTTGAGCAGATTCTGTATGACATCATTCCTTCGGTGCGCGGCGTTGAACCGAGCGCAGAAACTGCCAAAGACTTCAATCTGAAGCCTGGCCAGGTGGCGATTGTCGCGGAAGATTCCAAAGTGGCGCGTCAGCTGCTGGAGCAAGGCCTGAAAAGCATGGGCATCCCGGCGATTATGCACAACACCGGTCTGGAAGCCTGGATCAAGATTAACGAGATGCAGAAAGAGGCGGCTGCTAATGGTGAGTCGATCCACGACAAGATCGCGCTGGTGCTGACCGATCTCGAAATGCCGGAAATGGATGGCTTTACCTTAACGCGCAATATCAAACGCGATAACAACCTGCGCCAGATTCCGGTGGTGATCCACTCTTCGCTCTCCGGCAGCGCCAACGAAGATCACGTGCGTAAAGTCGGTGCCGATGGTTACGTGGCGAAGTTCGAAATCAACGAGCTCTCGAATGTCATTCACGGCGTGCTGAAAAAGCCGCGTTAATTCCCATATCCAGGTGCGCATAAATGCGCACCCTACGAAAAATCTTCCCGTCTGTCGTAGGGTCGCCATTTATGGCGTAATACTCGTCAGTTAAGAGATTAAAACACAAATTACTGCGCGCACAAATCGTAGCGGCGCAATTCATTGCGCGATAAATCGCGCCGCTACGAAATGTGCCGTGATGCGATGCTTAACTGATCGGCATTACGCCATTTATGGCGACCGCAAAACCCTTCCCATTCAGATCCAACAAAAACCAACTTCATTACTGTTAACCAAACTGTGACGTACCTCTAAAAAATTAAAGTTAAAACATCAACAACCGATAACTGATAGCGCCGGTGCTGCCATACCAGTTTTGTCACGCTGCGCAACGATTTTCATCTTAGAAAACATCAACCTGATGCGGGCGCCTTGCCTGCTTTTCCGTCTTGAAAACAACAATTTTTGGCATTACGGGGAGAACCAATGTTGAGCTTAAAGAATATGAAGGTCGGCGTCCGTTTGGGCATCGCCTTTGGTTTAGTGGTGGCACTGTTGGTCATCGTCGGCATAACGTCGATTACCAAAATCAACAACATCAAAACCGGCATTACGTCGATCGTCGAAGATCGCTACATGAAAGTGCGTCTCGGTTTTGACGTGCGTGACGGTGTTAACGAACAGATCAAATACCTGCGCGGCATCGTGATTGATACCACGCGCCCGCAATTTAACGAAAAACGCTATCAGCAATTAGCGGACGCCACCGATAAAACCAACACCGCGATGAATAAAATCAAAGCGGTGTAGGTAACTGAAGTAGGTAAAAAGAAAATTGCCGGGCTGCTGGCCGCCAGCGACAAGTTTGAAGCTGAGAAGAAAGAGCTGCTGGATCTGGTGCGTGCGGGCAATGCCGAAGCCGCCAGTACCTATGTGCTGAAATCCATCACCAGTACGCAGAATGCCTTTCTCGATAGCGCCGTGGCGTTTGCCAACTCGCAGTCACAACAGCTGGAGCAGGAAGGCGCAAAAATCATTGATAACGGATCGTTAGCCATCGAAATTACGCTGATCTTCTCCGCTATCGCCATTGCCGCCTCCATCGTATTAGGCTTTATGCTGACGCGTTCAATTGTGCGTCCGCTGAATGAAGCGGTGGAAATCGCCGGGAAAGTCGCAGCAGGCGATCTCAGTTCGCACATTGAAATCAGCGGAAAAGATGAAACCGCCGTACTGATGCAAGCGCTGCAGGCGATGAACGACAATCTGCTGACCATCGTTTCCGATGTGCGCGCCGGTTCCGATACCATCGCCGTCGCCTCGAATCAGATCTCCAGCGGCAACATCGATCTCTCATCGCGTACCGAACAGCAGGCCAGCTCGCTGGAAGAGACCGCGTCGGCGATGGAACAGATGACCGCCACCGTCAAGCACAACGCCGAGAACGCGCGTGAAGCCAATCAGCTGGTGGCCAACACCTCCAACGTGGCGAAGCAAGGCGGCGTGGTGATGGAACAGGTGATCGAGAAAATGGAAGCCATTACCCTCTCTTCAAAGAAGATCGTCGATATTATCAGCGTGATCGACTCCATTGCCTTCCAGACCAACATTCTTTCCCTTAACGCCGCGGTCGAAGCCGCACGCGCCGGTGAACAAGGTCGCGGTTTCGCCGTGGTTGCTACCGAAGTGCGTAATCTGGCGGCGCGTTCGGCGTCTGCCGCGAAAGAGATTAAGGTGTTGATCGAGGATTCAGTGGCGCAGGTGGATGAAGGTAGCCGTCTGGTGACGCACGCCGGTTCAACCATTGGTGAAGTGGTTAACAGCGTGAAGAGCGTGGCGGATATCATGAGCGAAATCACCATTGCCAGCAGCGAGCAGAGCAGCGGGATTAGCGAGATCAACTCAGCGATTACGCAGATGGAAGCGGTGACGCAGCAGAACGCCGCGTTGGTGCAGGAAGCCTCAGCGGCGTCGCAGGCGTTGCAGGAACAGGCGGATCGTCTGGCGCAGTCGATGAGTGTGTTTAAAACGGCTGCGGTTTAACGCTATTAGGGTCGCCATGAACGGCGACCCTACAATGCTAACTTACCAATGAATACGCAATCGACGAAATCGCCAGCACGCCGACAATCACCACAAATACGTTACTGATCTTCCCGCTGTACTGACGCATTGCCGGCACTTTCTGAATGGCATACATCGGCATCAGGAACAGAATCATCGCAATGATCGGCCCACCCAGCGTTTCAATCATGCCCAGAATACTGGGGTTCAGCGTCGCCACCAGCCAGGTGGTCAGCAGCATAAACGCGGTAGTCAGGCGATTCAGACGCTGCGGCGTGACGGTTTTCCCGCGGCTGCGCAGCGACTTCACCACGATGCCGTTAAACCCTTCACGCGCCCCCAGATAATGCCCAAGGAACGATTTGGTGATCGCCACCATCGCCACAATCGGCCCCATCCACGCAATCATCGGCACATTAAAGTGGTTCGCTAAATAGGAGAGGATGGTGATGTTCTGATCTTTCGCTGCCTGCAGATCGGCTGGCGACAGGCTCAGCACGCAGCTGAACACAAAGAACATCACCGTCACCACCATCATCAAATGCGCACTGGCCAGAATGCGGGAACACTTCTTCTCCGCGCCTGCGCCGTATTCGTCGCGCTTGGCGACGGCAAATGAGGAGATGATCGGCGAATGGTTGAAGGAGAAGACCATCACCGGAATCGCCAGCCACAGCGTCATCCAGATACCGTGACCGCTGCCGCTCTGGCTCAGCGACAGGGTTTCCAGCGCCGCGCCATGCCAATGCGGTACCAGATAAGCCGCCAGCAGCATCAGCACCGCCACAAACGGGAACACCAACACGCTCATCGCTTTCACAATCATCTGCTCGCCAAAGCGCACCACCGTCATCATGCCGATGATCAGAATCAGCGACAGCAGCGCACGCGGCGGCGAAACCAGCCCCAGCTGATGCACGATAAAGCTATCAACGGTATTGGTGATCGCCACGCTGTACATCAGCAGGATCGGATAGATAGCAAAGAAGTAGAGCAAGGTGATGATCTTGCCAGCGCCCACGCCGAAGTGCTCTTCCACCACTTCGGTAATGTCTTCGCCGGGATTTTTACCGGAGAGCACAAAGCGCGTTAACGCGCGGTGCGCGTAATAGGTCATCGGGAAGGCAAGAATCGCCATGATAATCAGCGGAATCAGCCCGCCTGCACCGGCGTTAATCGGCAGGAAAAGCACGCCCGCACCAATCGCCGTACCGTACAGACCCAGCATCCACACGGTATCACTCTTACGCCAGCCCTTAGCCGCCGTTTCAACGGTGCCAAGCGTACCGGTTTGTGAGTTGTCCATCTGTCTCTCCAGAATTTCAAGCTTTATCAACATGCAGCCACAAAGATGGCTGCCAATCATGGCGTGGGCTGCTCCGCCCGGCCGGAACGCAAAGGATGACGCTTCATGAGATGAAATTCACGCATCCTGATGTTTTGCGCCGCAGTAAATGCACGAAACATGCGCGCAATCGATTGCATGGGGCGCTATTTGACATGAGACGCGTGATGAGTGCAAGAAGGAGTAACGGGGAGTCAGCAGAAAGGCGTGAGGAAATTGGAAAGGTGTGGCAACGCTGGGCTGTTGCCACGGGTAGAGCTGAGAACATCAAGAGAAACTCCCCCGGCAACTAGCCTCTGATACCGCAAATGCGTCCAGAGGCTAACGCCGGGAGAATTTAATTAGAATGCGCGCATTCTGTAGAGTGCATAAAGAAAATAGTACGCTGTGAGTGTATTCAAATTCATAATCATGTACTTCAGTTTTTCATTTTTATTCAGCAGGATGAAAATACCTTTTGAGTATTTACCCCGCTTTATTTCATTAATTTCCTGCGCAATATCCGCAGGTGAAAACGAAGAGTGATACATTGCGGTCACGATTTGCATATCCAGCGCCAGCACACGTTTGGAGATGCCTTTAAGGAAATAGTCGAGATCGCTGGCCTGATATTTACTGATGATCGCATCATACAGTGCGGTGAGAAACTGTTTACGTACTTTCAGTTCACTGTATTGCACTTTACGCTTCGATAATGAACCCTCCACATCTTCATAATGATAAGCCGCACCCGGCGTCACCAGGAAATTGCTAATGCAGCTGAAGAATTTAAGGTTAAACAGCAAATCCTCGCTCATGGAGATACCTTCCAAAAAGCGCAGGTTCAGCTCCTCAATAATCTGACGGCGATAACATTTGTTATGCAGATAACCGATGTTATCACTCATCTCCAGCTCTCCAAGCACATAAGGAATGTCCTCCTGGCTGAAGAAGCCCGCCTGCGACACTTTGCCCACGCGGTTGTCGTTCAGGTTACCTACCATCAAATCGACAGATTCCGCCGGCCAGGCATCGAGATTCTGTTTGAAGATCATCAGGAAGTTATCATCGACCCAATCATCTGCATCGAGGAATAACACATATTCACCGCTGGCCTGCTGCATTCCGCTATTTCGTGCGGCGCTGACACCGGCATTAATCTGGTGAATCACCGTGACCTGCGAATAAGCACTAAACTCCTGCAGAATATTCGCGGTTGAATCGCTGCTGCCATCATTAACCACAATCACTTCGTAACTGCTGAATGTCTGTTTAAGCACGCTCAGCAAGGTCCGTTTAATGGTTTTTTGTGAGTTATAGACGGGAATGATAAGACTAAACAGGGGTTTTTCATTCATGATAAACTCTCTTTACTGTCTGAGGTTTTGATATTGTTAAATAACAGCCATAGTTTCCTGGGGTTGATAAAGACTTGATGAATACGCATTACGGGTTGAGCAGGGAAAAAGTAATTAAGCAGGGAGAAAGATAAAAACTCGGTTAATACCACGCTCATGGCCGCGCCATTTAAACCGAAATAAGGAACCAATAATAAAGAGGAGGCCACGCAAATTAATAACACCACGAAGGTTTTCTTCACTAAATAGCGATATCCGTTGTACTTAATAATGAAACGGTCCATCACGCTGCTTAGCACCGCGCACATCGCACCCACGCTGAGTAACAGCGTTGGCGCTACCGCATCGAGATACTCCGCACCGTAGAAGTCACGGATAAACCATCCGGACATTAACCAAATCGCCAGAATCACCAGCGAGGAGACACCAATCACCAGCAGATGTAATTTCTGCGCTTTGATAATCGATTGCCGATCGTCACGCTCGGCAAAGAACGCCGGGAAAAAGGAAGCCAGCAATGCATTGGGTAAAAATACCCACGCGGTGGCGAGCGTCAGCGCGACGGAGAAAATCCCCGCCTCTTTCACGCCAAGGAAATAGGACACGCTGATTTGATTAACGCGGGTATAAATCGCTACCGCAATCACGGAAAACACCAGTGAAATACCGGACGCCACCATATAGCGTGAATATTTCTTCATCTGGCGCAGTGCCGGAATCGGCACCTGACGATGGTATTTCAGGAATATCGCCAGCTTGATGGCAAACGGAATAAAGGTCGCCAGCACGATAGGAATCGATAACAGCTGCGGATCCAAACCGTAATACGAAATAAAGAAGCGCACGGTTAAACTAATGGCCAGCCCCGCCAGATTGGCGATCACATTCAGGCGTGCATTGAGCATCGCCTCGTTGTAGATATTGACCAGATCGAGCGAAGAGAACAGACAGGCAATTGCCGCTGCGCAGATAAATACCCGCGCTTCAGCACTCCACTCTTCGTCCATAATCAGCATGCCGCTGGCCGCCAGCACGCCGTAAATCACTAACACCAGCAGAAAGGTCGCCATCATTAAGCGCATGCCGGAGTGATGATTTTGCGATAAGCGTTTCAGCAGAATTACATCGCTGCCCATCAGCGCGATGCTTTGAATGAACTGAAAGACCAGCATCGAGATCGAGATAATGCCGAAGGTGGTAGGCCCAACATATTTTGCCACATAGGAGGTGACAAATATCAGGCCGAACACCGCAATCAGCTTTTCAGCGATCATCCACATGGAGTTTTTTAATTTATCTTTCACAACTCAACCTCAGCGTTTATTTCTGTGCCAGGCGGCGCAGACGCGATACCAGTCGTGGACTGACAAAAAACAGCGCAAAGTACAGGCTCCACGGATTGAGCATCAATCCTGATGTGAAATAGGACTTAAAGCTGCGACGGTAGAGCGAAATATATTCATCAATAAAGGCGCGACTGAACCCGTCGCTGTGCAGCGCTTTATAGATATAAGACGAGGTGACTTTTAAATAGAGATGGTAATAACAGCGGCTGTGCTGCGCGGATAAAAATGCCTGCATGCCATTAAACGAGCGCGCAAAGGAGAAATGCTTTTCACGTAACGCCGATCGCGTGGCGGAATTGGTTGATTCCACGTAGTGATAAACCACCTGCTGGGTGAAAATCACCTGACGATCCTGTTGCAGGTGCAGGTAATTGATCACAAACAGCAGGTCTTCGAAGTTATAAATCTCTTCGTTAAATGTGAGCTGATGCTGACGAATCACATCACCACGAAACACCTTGTCGCAGATGCCGTGACGCGGATTGAAATAGAGCAGATCGTTGATCGCCGCCGAAGCGGTCAGCTGGCGCGCGTCACTGCTGTTGGCCGGGAAATCGAGCGGCTCACCTTGCGGCGTGAAGTGCTGCGATTCCCCGCCCACCATGGCGATGTTGTTTTGCATCAGCCGCACATAGGTGGCAAACGCGCTGGCCGGCAGAAAATCATCGGCGTCTAAAAAGCACAGCAGTTTGCCGCGCGACGCGCGAATGCCCTGATTGCGTGCCGACGAGACGCCGCCGTTGGTTTTGTCGATGATGTGAAAATGTGGGTAATGGGCGTAATTCTGTAATATTGCGAGCGAGTTATCGCTGGAGCCGTCATTAATAAAGATCACTTCAAAACGGCTTTCTTCCTGCTGCAGCAGGCTATCAATGCATCGCTCCAGATACGCTGCGGCGTTATACACCGGCACGATGACGCTGATTAAAACGTCGTTAACGGGATTTTGCATATAACCTCTGGACTCTGTCGGAGTAAAAGTTGCGGGCGGAAAAAGTATTCGCTGAACATTGCAGTGATTAACACTGCACGTTGCTTGCGCCCGGCTTAACATTTATTGCCTGTCTATTTCAGAGTTTCCTCAGGTCAAATAAAACTGGCCTTTAATTCTCTGTAAAAAGATCGCTAAATAAGATAATCGCCAAATAAACCGTGCAGATTTATTCTGCTTTCAGCAGGTAAAACAGGCAGGCTACCGCCCCAGGCTTGCAGCTACCTGTTTACTGACTACACAAAAACCCACTATTCAGGCGTAAAAAGGCTGCGCTGCGCTCGTGAGAGTTCAGTTAATTATCAGCCAGTTACGTTTTATCTTGCGGTGATTTGGCTTAATAGCGTCACCACGCCATTCACGGCGTACTTAAATTAAATTTTTTATCTGTCTGGTAATGAGAATTAAAAAACGTTGGCGTTTTTATCGCGCTCACCATCAAAAACAAGAAATGCCGACCGGGGCTGAGTAGGTGCATCAAAAGACGGGCCTTCTCAACGAACGTCACGACATTAACGATATTTGCTGTGTGCCCTGCACTTTTATAACTTCGGCGCGTCTTTCACGTTCCGCTGAGTGCAAGTGGCGTTAATTCAGTGCGGCGCTTGCGGTCGCACTGCAACGGGCTTAAAGCCCAAAATTTGCGATCTAATTCAAAACTTTTCCCGGCATTCTCACCACTCGCGGTAATAAGGTCAATGGTTGCCGGGCCAAACCGGAATTTACTCAGAGAAAGGCTGGATTAAACAACGGCGCATAGATTAGCCATGGTGAATTGGTTTTTTGCCGATTGATTAGCGCCGCAGCAGGCGAATACCAGGAATAAGATGGGAATATTGATGACATGGTGCCAACAGAAACCAGCGCCTAAGCCGCGCCGAGAGTGAAGCCAGCTCACAACTCTGATGATGGCCTGTCACCGCGCGCATTTTCGCGTGCTAGTCTCCAGCCATGCCTCTCTCCAGTTTCTCTTTACTGCAGGTTGTATGAAACGCAGATTATCTTTCCAGGTAAAACTCTTCCTGTCGCTGGTGCTGTTTTCCTGCCTGCTGCTCGCCTTGCTGGGCACCATTCTGTTTCATTTTATCGATCGCCAACTGCATCACGATCTTGGACAGCGCGCGCGGGTGCAGGCCAGTGAGATTGCGCTGATGCCCGGACTGGCGGAGAAAGTGGCGCGCCGCGATATCGCCGGCATCGCCGCGCTGATCCAGCCGCTGCGCAACCAAAGTGATGCCAGCTATATCGTGATTGGCGACACGCAAGAACAACATCTCTATCATTCGGAATCACCGGAGCGCCTCAATTTACCCATGATTGGCGGCGACAATGCCGAGGTGCTGCAGGGCAAAACCATTATTTCGGTGCGCAAAGGCGGCATCGGCGTGTCGCTGCGCAGCAAGGCGCCGATCTTGAATGCCGAGCATCAGGTGATTGGCATTGTCTCGGTGGGTTATCTCACCTCCTATATTGCCAATATCAACGTCAGCCTGCTGTGGCAGGCCAGTTTGTATGGCGTGGCGCTGCTGTTGCTGCTGTTTATCTTTTCCTGGATGTTTAGCCGCAACCTGAAGAAACAGATGTTCTGGCTGGAGCCGAAAGATATCGCCCTGCTGGTGCTGCAACAAAAGGCGCTGCTGGAAGCGATGTATGAAGGGGTGTTTGCGGTGAACGCGGAGCGGCAGCTGATTCTCATCAACCGCGCCGCGCGCGAGTTGTTGGATATCCAGCAGAGTGAGAGTGAACTGCTAGGGAAACCGCTGGATGAGGTGTTGCAGATCCATCCGGCGTTTTTGCGCCAGCATGAGGTGAAAACCCACGATCACGTTACCGTGCTCAATCAGCGTCAGGTGATCGTTAACCGGGTGGCGATCGAGCTGGAACCCGGCGAACCTGGCGGCTGGGTGTGCAGCTTCCGCGACAAAAACGACATCAATACGCTGAGCAGCCAGCTCAGCCAGGTGAAACGCTACGCGGATAATTTACGCATCATGCGCCATGAACAGCTGAACTGGACCGCCACGCTGGTCGGCTTGTTACAGATGCAGCGTTACGACGACGCGATGCGCTACATCCACGCGCAATCGGCTGGCGCGCAGCAGGTGCTGGATTTTGTCTCGGCGCGCTTCACGTCGCCTGCGCTTTGTGGGCTGCTGCTGGGGAAATATGTCAGCGCGCGCGAAAAAGGCGTGGAGCTGAAATTTGATCCGGCCTGCCAGCTGAGCCGCATTCCTGCCGCGCTGAGTGAAACGGCGTTGATGTCGGTGATCGGCAATCTGCTGGATAACGCGGTGGACGCCACGCTCAATGCCACAACGCCCGCCGCACCTATTGAACTGTATATTTCTGGCCGTAATCAGGAGCTGTTAATCGAAGTGGCCGATCAGGGTTGCGGCGTGGATGACAACATCAAACCGCATCTGTTTGAGCAAGGCGTTAGCAGTAAACCCACCAGCGGCGACGACCTGCTCGGTTCCGAACACGGCATCGGCCTCTATCTGGCGGCAGGTTATGTGCAGCAGGCGGGCGGCAGCATTGAGATCAGCGACAACTCGCCGCAGGGCACCATCTTCTCTGTGTTTATTCCGTTCCAGCCCGCTGCGTTAACAGGACTTTCCCATGAATAATGCCAAACCGCTTGATGTGGTGATTGTGGAAGATGAGCCGCATCTGGCCGATCTGCATCGTGAATATATTGAGCAGAACTTTCATCTGCGCGTGGTCGGCATTGCGGCCACGCTGGCGCAGGCGCGCGAGCTGATTGCAGCGCATCAGCCACGGCTGCTGCTGCTCGATAACTATTTACCGGATGGTCAGGGCGTGACCTTGATTGACGATCCGCTGCTGAAGCGTTTTGAGTGCTCGGTGATTTTCATCACTGCCGCCAGCGACATGCAAACCTGTAGCCACGCGATGCGCAGCGGCGCCTTCGACTACCTGCTCAAACCGGTGTTTTTCCATCGCCTGCGCGCGTCGCTGGAGCGCTTTATGTTGCTGGTACAGACCATGCGCCAGATGAAGAATGTCGATCAGCAGGCGCTGGATAAACTGTTCAATCTGCCAGCCAGTGACGCGCCTGCCGCGCCGTCCACCAAAGGGATTGAGTCCATTACGCTGGATCGGGTGAAAGGCTTTTTTAGCGCAGCGCCGGACAGCAGCTGGTCGGTTGAACAAGTGGTAGAGAGCGTCGGTATCAGCAAAACCACCGGCCGCCGCTACCTCGAATATTGCGTGGAGATCGGGTTTATTGGCGTTGAGATGCAGTACGGCAACATCGGCCATCCGCGACGGCTGTACCGCAAAATCCTGTGATCTTGCGCAACTCCCGCGCGCGGCCGCTTGTGGTTTTTATGGTGTTAATTGCCCAAACGATGCCAACAATCACACTTCGTGAAGATAACATTCCGGCACCTCTTGTGTGGAAAAGTCGATAGGCTATGTTGACCTTTAGTTCCTCAAATGTAACTAAAAGGTTAATTATAATGTCGAACACTTTCCCTCTGTCTCTGATTGCCGCTACTGTTTTTGTTTCCATGTCAGCCGTTGCTGCCCCGCCGCAAGGTTACCCTTCGGACTATCAAAGCGTGATTGATGCCGCCACCAAAGAGGGCAAAGTGGTGGTCTACTCCACCACCGACACCAAAGCCGCCGGGCCGCTGATTAAGGGCTTCGAAGCCACTTATCCCGGCATCAAAGTTGAATATAACGATATGAACAGCACCGAGCTGTACAACCGTTTTATCAGCGAACAAGCGTCGGGCGGCACCAGCGGCGATGTGGTGTGGAGCTCCTCGATGGATACAGGCCTGAAGCTAGCAACCGACTATGCGCAGGAGTATAAATCCCCCGAACTGGCGCAGCTGCCGAAGTGGGCGGTGTGGAACAACAAGGCTTACGGCACCACTTACGAACCGGTGGTTTTCATCTATAACAAGCGCTTGATCCCGGCCGGTGACGTGCCCGATTCGCACGCCGCGCTGGCTAAGCTGATCGCCGGCCAGACCGACAAATTCAAAAGCAAAGTCACCACCTACGATATTGAGAAATCGGGCCTCGGCTTTATGCTTTCGGTGCAGGATGCCAAAGCCGATCCCAACTACTTCAAAACCCTGGCTGACGTGGCAAAAGGCGGTTTAGCCGTGCAGTCCTCCACCGGCACCATGATGGAAAGGGTTTCATCCGGCGAAAACCTGATTGGCTTCAACATCCTCGGTTCATACGCCGAAGCGCGCGCCAAAACCGATCCGTCGCTGGGCATCTCTTATCCAAAGGATTACACGCTGGTGCTGTCACGCGTCTCCTTCATCAGCTCACAAGCGCAAAACAGCCATGCGGCCAAACTGTGGCTCGATTATGTGCTTTCTGAGAAAGGGCAAAGCATTCTGGCCAATCAGGCTGACATCCCTTCCCTGCGCAACGATATCGAAGGCAAAAACGACATTGATGGCATGACCAAAATGTTGGGCAACGCGCTGAAACCGATCCCGGTTGATGAAAGCCTGCTGGAATATCTGCAACCGAAAAAACGTCTGGATTACATCAAACAGTGGCGCACAGCCGCCGGTAAATAACGGCAGTATCAAGCGCGGCCGCTGCGTCGCGCTTCTCTTTCTGTTATCTGATTCGCCATTCAGGGTCTCAATATGCGTGCATTGCAGAGAAAGTGGCAAAGCCTGCCGCGCGGCATTGTGGTGCTGATAACCGCGCTGGTTATCTACATTCCGCTGTCGTTTATCGTCATACAAAGTTTCTTGTCCGCGCCGTTCTTCTCGCCGTCGAAAGAGTGGAGCCTGGAATCGTTTGAGTTTATTTTCACCGATCCCGATTTCTACAAAGCGCTGCGCAGCGGATTTATTCTCGCCTTCGGGCTGGTGATTATCGCCATCCCTCTGGGCGGTATTCTGGCGTTTCTGATGGTGCGCACCGATCTGCCCGGCAGACGCCTCATTGAGCCGCTGATCCTCGTACCGATTTTTGTCTCGCCGATGGTGCTCGGCTTTGGCTATGTGGTGGCGGCGGGCCCGGTGGGATTTTTCTCGCTGTGGGCGCAATCGCTGCTGGGTTTTGTGCCGTGGAATATCTACGACATGTCGAGCATCGTGGTGATCGCCGGGCTAACGCACGTCCCGCACGCCTATCTCTATATCTCTTCGGCACTGCGCAGCGTGGGATCGGATGTGGAAGAAGCGGCGCGTATCGCCGGCGCTTCCCCGCTGCAGGTGATGACGGCGGTGAGCTTGCCGATGGTACGTCCGTCGATTCTGTATGCCATCGTGCTGCTGTTCTTCCTTGGGCTGGAAGTGTTCGGCCTGATGCTGGTGCTGGGCGATCCTGAAGGCAACATGGTGCTGGCGACCTATCTCTATCAGCTCACCAACAAACTCGGCACGCCGTCTTATCACCTGATGGCTGCGGTGGCGGTGGTGCTGATCTGTATCACCATTCCGCTGGTGATGCTGCAACGCCGCCTGATGCGCACCGCCAATCGCTTTGTCACCGTGAAAGGTAAAGCCTCGCAGGCGCGAGCGCTGCCACTGGGCAAATGGCGCTGGGTGGCCGGTGCAGTTGTCGCCTTCTGGCTGACGGTGACCATTGGCGTGCCGCTGCTGGGCGTGGTGCTGCGCGCGTTTATCTCTAACTGGGGCGTTGGCGTCTCGATCTGGGATGAGCTGTCGATCAAAACCTTCCAGACCATCTGGGCGCAGCCTAACCTGCTGCGCGCTATCGTCAACTCAATGGCGATTGGCGTGCTCGGCGGCGCGTTGGCGGTGGTGTGTTATCTGTTTATTGGTATCGCCATGCACCGTAAGCCCGATAACACCACGCGCTTCCTCGACTACAGCGTGCTGGTGCCGCGTGCGGTGCCGGGCTTGCTGGCCGGTCTGGCGTTTCTCTGGGTGTTCCTGTTCCTGCCGATGTGGCTGGATAACTCGCTCAAATCGGGCTGGCTGTCCGATTTCGTCTGGTCGCAGTGGCTGCGCGATAACCTGATCGTCTGGCTGCGTTCGCTGCGCAGCACCATCTTCAGCGTTTGGTTGGCTTATACCGTGGTGTGGATGGCGTATGGTCTGCGCCTGATCTCCTCAACGCTGTTGCAGGTCGGGCCGGAACTGGAAGAGGCGGCGCGCAGCACCGGCGCCACGCGCGGACAGATCACGCGTCACGTCACCATTCCGTTATCTCGCTACGGTCTGATTGGTTCATGGCTGCTGATGTTCCTGATTTTCGAGCGCGAATATTCCACCGGTGTGTACCTGCTTTCGCCCGGCACGGAAACCATCGGCTCAATGCTGGTTTCTCTGTGGGCGGCGGGCGCGATAGATATCGTCGCCGCACTCTCGTTTATTAACATCCTGCTGGTGGTCGTCGGTTTGGGTATTGCCTTGCGATTTGGAGTCAAATTACATGATTGAATTATCGGTCGAGAACCTGCACTTAACTTACGGCGACAATCCGGTGCTGAAAGGCGTGTCGATGAATTTGCAGCGCGGCGAAGTGGTTTCCCTGCTTGGACCGTCCGGCAGTGGCAAAACCACGCTGCTGCGCGCGGTCGCCGGGCTGGAGAAACCGACGCAAGGCACCATTGTTATCGGCAACAACACGGTTTACGCCGGTACGCCGCGCAGTGAGATCCCAGCGGAAGAACGTAATCTGGGATTGGTGTTCCAGTCCTACGCATTGTGGCCGCACAAAACCGTGTTCGAAAATGTGGCGTATCCATTAAAGCTGCGCAAAGTGGCAGCGGCGGAGATCACCCAACGCGTGCAGGATGTGCTGAACCAACTTGGCCTCGGCCACCTTGGTAAACGCCATCCGCACCAGCTTTCTGGCGGTCAGCAGCAGCGCGTGGCGATTGGCCGGGCGCTGGTGTACAACCCGCCGGTGATCCTGCTGGATGAGCCGTTATCAAATCTCGATGCCAAGCTGCGTGAAGAGGCGCGCGTGTTCCTGCGTGAGTTGATTATCAAACTGGGCTTGTCGGCGCTGATGGTAACGCACGACCAAAATGAGGCAATGGCGATTTCCGACCGTATTTTGCTGCTCAATAACGGCAAAATCGAACAGCAAGGCACGCCGCAGGAGATGTACGGCTCGCCGAAAACCCTGTTCACCGCCGAGTTTATGGGCAGCAACAACCGGCTGCACGGCAAAATCACCGAACTGCGCGACGGCAAAGCGCGTATCGAGGGCAAAGGCTGGGCGTTGTGGGGATTGGCGGGCTCGGGCGTGCAAAACGGTCAGGAAGCCACCGCGGTAATTCGCGTCGAGCGCGTGAAACTGGTTGAGGGGCCGGGCGAAAATCAGCTGGAACTGCCGCTGCTCACCAGCATGTATCTCGGCGATCGCTGGGAATATTTGTTCCGCACCTCCGGCGATGATTTTGTAATTCGCGCCTACGGCACCGACGTCCGCGATCCACAGCATTGCCATCTGGCGCTGCCGGAAAACCATGTGTGGATCTTCCCGAAAGGGTAAACCTGCCTTGGACTAACTAGCGGTTTTGAATGGCGTAATGTTTGTTAGTTAAGCCAACGATAAGCGCGCTGGCCGGGGTCACTTTTGGTCCGGCGGTCCTCGCGCCGCTATCGCGGTACCTTCACTTCGCTCGTCTGCCTGACGGACCGGCGAAGATGAACTGAACCCAAAATG